>CALWYN010000176.1 GCA_944385755.1 uncultured Oscillospiraceae bacterium | reverse complement strand
CGGGTTCCCGCCGAAGTGCCGGGCGATGTAGGAATCAGCAGCCTTCCGGCCGTGGAGCCCGCGGGCACGCCCTGGCTGGCCGTATTCCTGGGACTGTTCCTGGCTGCTGCCGCTGCCTGTATGCTTTTCCTGAATTTTTCGGACCGAATCCCAACAAAACGGCTGGCGTCCCGCATCTGATGGGATGAAGCCCGAAACCACGATAATTCAAAGGAGGATTTGAGATGAAAAGATTTCTGATGGCGGGGGCCACCTCCCTGCTGATTCTAAATATGACAGCCGGCTGTGCCGTGGCCGCTGCGGCGCCCAATGGCCGGGGCTCTGCCGGGTTCGATTTTGAAGAGGGCGACGCGGGATTCTCGCCCATCTACGCCGACTACCCCGACAGCGAGGGGGTGGAGGAGTTCTACGAGTTCCGGCACGAGCACGGTGATGTGCCGATAGACGGGGCGGGCAAGGGCCTCTTTATCTCCGGCAACAATCACAGCGACGACCTGTTTATGGGATATGTGAAGGCGCTGGAGGGCTTTGCCCCGGCCAGGACCTATCACTTTACCGTGTCATTCAAGTTGGCCACCGATGTGGAGGGGGGATTGGTCGGCGTTGGCGGCGCTCCGGGAGAGAGTGTCACGGTCAAATGCGGCGTTACCCCGACCCGCCCGGCCTCCATGCCGGACGGGACCGGCGCGCACGCCTATTACCGCCTGAATATTGACGCAGGCCGGCAGAACAACGGCGGCAAGGACATGTCCGCCGTGGGCGACATGGTCAAGACGGAGAACGCCCGTCCCGGCGAATATGAGTTCAAGGAGTTCACCGCCGAATTTGACACGGCGGCCAATGCTCTCGGTGAGGTCTATCTGGTGATAGGCACGGACTCCGGCTTTGAGGCCACGACTTCATACTATCTGGACGACATATCAATTACCTGGGAGGAGGCGCCCCGGCAGCCGGTGGCAGTACGCGCTCAGGCGGCGCAGATGCTGTTCGGTACCGCGGACCGGCCCAGCGCAGACCCGGCCAATTGCCAGTTCCGGGATGTGTCCGCGGAGGATCCCAACATTGTGGCCATCACCTGGGCGGAGGAAAACGGGTATCTGTGTGGATATGGAAATGGCCTGTTCGGGCCGTCAGACAGCATGACGAGAGAGCAGGCCATGGTGATGATATACCGCTTTTTCGGCGGCCCGGCGGCAGACCGGTCAGTGCTGAACGGCTATGGAGACGGCGGCCGGGTATCCGCCTGGGCAAAGGACGCCGTGGCGTGGACGATTGCAAACGAGATATTCCGTCCGGACGGGGCAATAGATCCGCAGGCGGCGATTACCGTGGAGGAACTGACGGCCTGCCTTGGCCAGATCGCAGTCGCCTGCTGACCGGACGAGGACATCGCCGGGACAGGGCCGCGCGATAAAGGGCGCGGGCCCGCTCTGCGGTCCCGCGCCCCAAACGGGACGGGAATTCAACGCCGCCCGGGGCGGCTCTGCCTTTCAACGACGACCGTGAACAGGACCAGATCTCCGTCTCCGGTGTTGATGATGCTGTGTTCAGAACCCATTTTACATATGTGACAGGTCCCCGGCGTAAGCTTTTCCTCCTGCCCGTCGCAAATCGCAGTTCCGGTACCGGAGAGGACGTAGTTTATGTCGTCACTCGTCTCATGTTTGTGCAGGCCTATGGAACTGCCGGCGTGCATTGAGCAGGAGATAACCTTGCCCTCTTCGCCCACAGACATTTTTGCCGTGATCACACCCGTGCCGTTGTTCATTCCCGGGACGGTTACTTCTCTTATTTTGTTGAAATCAAGCAGCATACCCATTCCTCCTAATCCGGATTTGTTGTCCCAAAACATATATTATCAAAAAAACCGACAGGAGTCCATTCCTTCTGGTCAGCACCTGCCGAGAGAGCGCCGGGACGGCCGCAGACCTGTTTCCCCGGCTCCCCAATATGAACAGCCGCCCGCCGTTGATACGGCGGGCGGCTTTCTGTTTCAACGTCTGAGGGCGATGGCCTCAAATGAGCGGAGCGAGTCCCCGGACGGCGGAGTTTCATAGTTGCAGAGCAGCAATTGTGCACCCTCCCAGCCCTCCGGCCGGGGAAAGCGGACGTGACTCGCCGTGAAATTGCAGGCAACGAGGATCTCTTCGCCGTTCAGGCGGCGGATGTAGGCGTAGATCTCCTCGCTCTCGGGCAGCAAAAGCTCATAGTGCCCGTAGAGCAGCGTGTCGCTGCTCCTGCGCAGGGCCAGCAGCCGGCGGTAGAAGTTGTACACCGAGTCCGGGTCGTCCGCCTGGCTCGCGGCGTTTATGCGCGTGTAGTTGGGATTCAGCGGTATCCAGGGCTTGCCCGAGGTGAAGCCGGCGTTGGGGCCGGCGTCCCAGTGCATGGGCGTGCGCGCGTGCTCGCGGCTTATGTAGTTGACGGCGCGCAGCATATCTGCGCCGCTGACGCCCAGGCGCCCGGTATACTCATGATAGGCGTTCCTCGTATAGACATCGTTGATCTCGCCTATGTCCTCAAAATGCCTGTTCGTCATGCCCAGCTCCTCTCCCTGATAGATGTAGGGCGTGCCCTGCATCAGATAGAGGCAGAGGGAGAGCATCTTGGCCGAGAGGACACGGTTTTCCTCCGTGGAGTCGTCGCCGAAGCGCGACACGGGGCGCGGCTGGTCGTGATTGCCCCAGAAGAGGGCGTTCCAGGCCCGGCCGTCGAGCAGAGTCTGCCAGCGGGTCATGACGCGCTTTATGTCCGTGAGGCGCCAGGAGTAATCGCGCAGCCACTTGCGGCTCTCGCCGCCGTCGACGTCCATGAGCTCGAACTGAAAGACCATGTTCAGCTCGCCGGCGTCAAAGCCCGCGTATTGGCAGGCCAGCTCCGGCGTGACCGCGGCGTTCTCGCCCACCGTGAGGCAGTCGTAGCGGCTGAGGATGCGGCGGTTCATCTCGCGCAGGTACTCATGCACTCGCGGGCCGTTGGCGCACTGGGGCGTGTAGTCGCCGTAGAGGCCGTCCGGGCGGAGAGGGCCGTCGGCGTAGCCCGCCTTGGATATCATACTTATCACGTCCATGCGGAAGCCGTCGATGCCCTTCTGGAACCAGAAGTCCATCATGTCGAAAACCGCATCTCGGACGGCGGGGTTCTCCCAGTTGAGGTCGGGCTGTTCGGGTGTGAAGAGGTGCAGGTAATACTGCCCGCTGCCCTCGTCGTATGTCCAGGCGGAGCCGCCGAAGCAGCCGCCCCAGTTGTTGGGCGGGCCGCCGCCGGGGGCGGGGTCCTTCCAGATGTAGAAGTCCCGCATCGGCCCGTGCCGGTCTGCGCGGCTGGCGATGAACCACTTGTGCCGGTCGGAGGTGTGGTTCACCACCAGATCCATGATCAGGCGCATGCCGCGCCGGTGCACCCCGGCGAGCAGGCGATCGAAGTCGTCCATCGTGCCGAACTCGGCCAGAATGGCGCGGTAGTCGCGTATGTCGTAGCCGTTGTCGACATTGGGGGAGTCGTAAACCGGGTTGAGCCAGATCACGTCAACGCCCAGATTCCGGACGTAATCCAGCTTGGAGAGTATTCCGTTCAGGTCGCCGATGCCGTCCCCGTTCGAGTCGCAGAAGCTGCGGGGGTAGATCTGGTATACGGCGGCCTCTTTCCACCACGTTCGCCGGATTTCCTCCATGACTTACCTCCTAACCCAGCGCGATGGCGCGGAGCGCCTCCAGGGTATCTATGTGATATTCCGGCGCGAAGGGCATATCCGCGCCGCCGATAATGGCGCAGTCCATGCCGCCGGCACGCGCGGCCTCGAGCCCCGCGGCGGCGTCCTCCACGACAAGGCAGCTCCCCGGCGGCTCGCCGAGCATCTCCGCCGCCTTCAGAAACACCTCCGGGTGGGGCTTGGAGTGCGAGATCATGGTCCCGTCGCAGACCGCGTCGAACCAGGACGCGGCCCCAAGGCGCTCAAGGATGAAAACGGCGTTTTTGCTCGATGAGCCCACGGCCAGCTTTATCCCGGCGGCGCGCAGCGCGGCGAGCGTCTCCTCGGCGCCGGGGGTGAGATCCGCGGGAGTGAGGTTTTGAAGCAGGGCGCGGTAGCGCGCGTTCTTTTCCTCCGCGAGGCGCAGCTTTTCAGCGCCGGAGAGGGCGAGCGGACTGCCCTCAAGTATGATTTCCAGGCTCTCCATTCGGCTCACGCCGCGCAGCCGCTGGTTGATTTTTTCGTCAAAGGGCGCCTTAACCTCCCGCGCGGTCTGCTTCCAGGCCTCAAAGTGGAAGCGGTCCGTGCTGCAGAGGACGCCGTCAAGATCAAAAATTACGGCCCGGTATCTCATCATCCGGCACCTCCGTCGCAGTGGGCGCTGACGCTCTCGCCTGAGGAGACGGTATATTCGGCGCCCTCGAGCCAGAGGCTGACAGCGGGGCCGGAGAGGTGGCGGACTTCCATGCGCCCGGGGGTGAGCTCTACGAGCAACCGGGCGCCGCGCCACACTATTCGGAAGGCCAGGCGCCTCCAGTTCCCGGGCAGGTGGCTGCGCAGGGAGAGGGCGCCTTCATGCCACTGCAATCCGGCAAAGCCGCAGACCACACACTGCCAGAGGTTGCCCATCGAGGCGCTGTGTATGCCCTCGTCGGAGGAATTGGGATTGGGGCCCAGATCCACCTCGCAGGCGTGGCGGTAGAGGTCGAGGGCCATGTCCTCCAGGGCGAGCCAGGCCGCGAGTATGCAGTGCTGCCCGTGGCTGAGCGAGGAGTCGTGCAGAGTGCGGGCTTCATAGAAGAGGAAGTTCCCGCGCCTCACCTCAGGCGGGAAGAGCCCGGGCATGATGCGCAGCAGCATTACAAGGTCGGCCTGCTTTGAGACCATAATGCGGTTCATCTGCGCCTGGCTGTAGTCCTCATAGATGGTGGAGACGCCCTGCTGGCGCTTGTACCCGGAGAGGTCTATGCGCTCGAGGCCCAGGTACTGGTCATTTTGGGGCACTATCCCGTCCGGGCCGGGCGAGGGCAGATAGAGCTTGCTCCGCTTATCGGCGAAGTCGGCCGCCAGGGCCGCCAGGTCGTACTTCTGGGAGAGCCGCGCCCAGGCGTCCGGCCAGCGGCGCTCCATGCTCAGCGCGGTTTCGGAGGCGTGGGAGAGGTTCCAGGCGGCCATGTAGTTCGTAAAGGCGTTGTTGTCGACGTGTTCTTTGTACTCGTCCGGACCGATCACGTCCCGTATCTCGTAGCGCCCCGCCGCGGAGTTCCACTCCAGACGGCTGGCCCAGAAGCGCGCCGTCTCTATCAACAGCTCGCAGCCGAAACGGGACATGAACCCGTCGTCGCCCGTGGCGGTGTAGTAGAGCCAGACACCCCAGGCTATGTCGGCGGTGATGTGGTGCTCCAGAATGCCGGTTAGTATGGGTATGCTGTCGCCGGTGGCTATGTCGGCCGCCCCGAAGCGCGGAGTGACCTCCCCGTCGTCCAGCCAGGCGCTCTCCCAGGGGAACATGGCGCCCTCATAGCCGTTTTCGGCCGCCTTGCGCCGCGCGCCGGGCAGGCTGCGCCAGCGGTACTCGAGCAGCGTGCGGGCGGAGGCGAGGTCGGTGAAGAGGTAGTGCGGCAGCAGGAACATCTCCGTGTCCCAGAAGGAGTGGCCCTTGTAGCCCTCGCCCGTCATGCCCTTTGCGCCTATGCCCACGCGGCTGTCGTCCCGCTTTATCATGATGTTCAGGTGGTAGAGCGCAAAACGCATTGCCAGCTGGTCAAATGGGCTGTCGCTCTCTATCTCAACGTCGTTTGCCGCCCAGTATTCGGCCCAGCGCGCGGCGGACTCGGCGAGCAGGGCCTGATAGCCCTTCCCGGCGGCGGCCTGTATGCACTCATCGCCCGCGGCGCTGACGGCGTTTATATCCTCCGTGCCTCCGGGGCGCTCATCCGACGCAAAGGCGAGGTCGCGGCCCGTGTGGTAGCAGGCGAGCTTTTCCATGCGCAGGGTCTCGCCCTTTTCAAGGTTGAAGAAATAGCGTTTTACAAAGCGGCGGCGCTCCATCACTGGAATGGCCCGCGCGGGTTTGGGCTCAAAACGCTGTACGCAGTGCACGGAGACGGGTATGCCGGACTGCCCCGTGCGCGTGCACAGCCGAAGCACCTCGCCTTTGAGCAGGCGCTTCTCGCCCTCGACGCAGTGCTGCGAACCCGTATTGGTCGCGCGGGAGTTTATGCCGCTCTCAATGTGCAGCTCCATCGGGCCGGAGAGCGCGGTGAGCTCCATTGAAAAGGCCGCCAGATGCTCCTCCGCGAGGGAGACGAAGCGCCGGAAGCGCAGCTCAACGGTGTCGCCCGCGGGGCTGGTCCAGCGCAGGCGGCGCGAGACCTCGCCCGTACGCAGGTCAAGCGTGCGGGCATAGCCATCCCAGCTGCCCCTGTCCATGGCGAAACGCTCGCCGTTTATGGCGATGAAGAGCTCCGTGACGTCGGGCAGGTTGGGCAGTTCCGTCACCTCGTCGGCCATGGCCTTGTTGAATGTGCCGGTGACGAAGGCGCCGCGGCGCTGGCCGACATAGCTCTCCTCCTGGGCGCAGCGCAGGTTCATGTATCCGTTGCCAAGGGCGAGCGTGGACTCGCCCTTGGCCAGAAAATGCGGGTTGAAGTCGGTCTCCTCTACTGTCCAGGGGGAATTAAGTCTCACTTTTTCCATAAGCAAGGCTCCTTTTGGGGATGATCAGCCCTTTATACCGGCTGTGGCCACACTGACCTGCACCTTCTCCTGCGCCACGGCGTACAGCAGTATGCCGGGCAGTATCACCACGGTCAGGGCCGAGAAGAGCTGGGTGTAGTTGTACGAGAACTCGCTCGTGAAGAAGGCCAGGGCTATGGGCAGCGTCCTCTGCGAGTCCGAAACAGTGAGCAGGGAGGCGAAGTAGTATTCGTTCCAGTTGTTGAGGAACATCAGCACGCCCGCCGTGGTCAGGGCGTTCTTGGCCAGGGGCAGGTTAATGCGCCAGAACACGCGCAGAAAGCTGGCCCCGTCCACGATTGCCGCGTCGTCCAGGGTCTTGGGCACGGCCATAAACCCGGCTTTTAATATGAATATGGACATCGCCATGCCCATCGAGAGGTAGACGAATGTCACGCCCCAGATGCTGTCATAGAGGCCGAGCTGCATCACAAGGCTGAAAATCGGCTGGGTCTTGCTGTGGCTGGGCACCAGCAGCGTAATGGTGAAGAGGATGTACAGCAACTGCCTGCCCGGAAATTTGAACTTTGCTATCACATAGGCGCCCATGGAGTAGAAGAGCAGGGACACCACGGTCGATACGCCCGCCGCCAGCAGAGAGTTGAGGAAATACAGGGGGAAGTTGTACGCCTCAAACAGATAGGCGAAGGTGTCGAGAGTGATGGAAGTGGGCAGGGCCAGGGGGTTCGTCAGTATCTCGCCGTTCGTCTTGAAGGCGGACATGATGACCCAGAGTATGGGGAAGGCCGAGATCACGATTACGAATATCTCTATCGCGTACATGAAAGTGCGCGTAAGTCCCTTTTTCAGCTTCATATCTCTCACCTCAATAGTCCGTTTCATCCATGCGGAACAGCCTGTTCACCACGAACAGTATGACTAGCCCAATCAGGAACATGACCACGCCCACGGCGTTTGCGTAGCCGTAGCGGTAGTCGAGTATGCCGTTCACCAGCAGGATGGAGAGGCTCATCGTGTCGTTCCCGGGGCCGCCGGCGGTAGTGAGCGAGATCTGCTCGTACATGGCGATGCGCGCCGTCAGGGAGACGATTACGCTGGTGCCGATGGCGCCGCGGCAGAGCGGGAGCTGGATGTGCCGGATGAACTGCCAGCCCGTGGCGCCGTCGAGCCTTGCGGCCTCGCCCAACTCCGAGGGTATGTTCATCAGGTCGCCCAGCACCACCAGCGTGACAATCACGGCGTAAAACAGCCAGGTGAGCGTCACCGCCCAGAAGGCCCAGGGCGACTGGTAAAACCACTGCACGTTGAAGTCGGGGTCAAAGAAGCGGATGATCGTGTTTAGCACGCCGAAGTCGTTGTTGAAGATAAAGCGGTAGATCATGGCCCAGGCGGCCGCGCTTATCACGTTCGGTATCATGAACACGGCGCGCGTGAGCTTCCAGCCGCGGGGCCTGTAGAAGAGCACAAAGGCCACGAGGGTGCCGAAGCCAACATGAAAAACGGCGGCCACAAGGCACCAGAGAAACAGGTTCTTCAGCGACTGCAAAAAGGCGCTGTTTGTGAACATGTTTATGTAGTTGCGCAGCCCGTTGAACTCGGGGTCGGTGAAGCCGTCCCATCTGGTGAACGAGGTCACGAACACCTGAACTATGGGGACGGCATAGAACAGGACGAATATGATTACGGTGGGCAGCAAAAACAGGTAAATCCACTTGTAGTTTGCCCGCTCCAGCCGCCCGGCCCTGGGCCTGAGCGCCCAGCGCCGTCGTATGGCGTTCATGCAAAACTCCTTTCCCTCTGCGGCCCCGCGGGCGGGGCCGCGCTGCTTTTCCCGGTGCGGTGCGGGGATATGAGAATGCGGTGCGCCACCGGCTCACGCCCTCGTGACGCACCGCATGACCCTTGGGGAGAGATGTGGGCCCTTGTGCTTACTCTGTCGTGGCCGCCACTGCGGCGTCGGTCATCCACTCGGCGAACTCCGCCGGGCTGTAGGTGCCGTCGGCCAGGGAGGGCAGCAGCCTGCCGAAGTCGGAGTTGGCGACGGAGGCGGGAATCATGTCGAGAATGCAGGGGGCAAAAACGGTGTCCTCAGTGGTGTCGGCGGCGAGGTCGGCCAGCACCTGGGTCTCGCCCTGCTGGGCCCTGAAGTCATCGCTGTAGTCCAGCTTGGGGGCGTCGCCGCCCTCGGCCAGCAGGTAGGCCTCGAGCTCCTCGGGGGAGTAGACGAACTCCAGGAAGGCGAGGGCCAGCTCAATCTCCTCCTCGGACGCGGAGGCGGAGATCCACCACTCGCCGAAGCAGGAGGTGGTGGCTATGCCTACCTGGCCCGGGAAGAGGGAGGCGCGCACATCCGCGCCGTTGAAGCCGTTTCTCCAGTTGGCGGAGTTGGCCTCGGCGAAGTCGGCGCTCATCCAGGGGCCGTTGGAGATCAGGGCGGCCTGGCTGCTCATGAAAGCGTTGGCGGCGTCGGCATAAGCCGCGCCTATGGAGTTGGAGGCGGCGTTGTTCTGCAGCAGGGCCTGCAGCTTGGTCACGGCGTTGATGAATATGTCGTTGTTAAAGTCGGTGATCTTGGCCTCGACGCCGCTCTGCAGCCACTCTATGCCTCCGTCCTCGGCGGCGATAAGGGCGGTGAGGAACAGCGCGGCGACCCAGCCGTTCTCCGCGGTGGAGAAGGCGATCTTCTGGTCGCCCAGCACCTCCAGGAACTCATCCATGCTCAGGGCGCTGAGGTCCTCGCTCGGATTCCACATGGCGGAGTTGTAGAAGAAACCGGTCGGGCGGACGGTGGCCAGGGGCAGGCTGTATATGGTGCCGTCCTCGTTGGTGCAGTAGGCGAGCCCGTCGTCAAGCAGCAGGTCCTTGACGGCCGGGGTCTCGTCCAGCCAGCTGCTCAGATCATAGGCCATGCCATTGGGGAAGGCTATGTTGGCCATCCAGTCCACATCGCCGCCCTGTACCAGCACGGGCAGCATATCCTGCTGGGCCAGCTGCTTCAGGCGGTCGTTGAAGCCGTCCTGCGGCACGCTCTCCAGGGTGATGTGGTACTGTCCCTCATAGAGCTCGTTGAAACGCTCCACCTGGGGCTCAAAGAACACGGCGCCGACATTCTCGCCGGTCTTGTAGGAGGGGATGGTGATCTCGATTACCTCTGCGGGGCTGTCGGACCCGGAGGGGCCGGCGGAATCGTCCGGGCTGTCGGAGCCGGCCGGGGTGGAGGCGACGGGGTCGCCGGTGCCGCCGCAGGCGGCCAGGGTGGCTAGCATCAGGCAAGCCAGTAACAGGGCGGTGAGCTTCTTCTTCATCATGATTATCCTCCTTTTATTTGGGTTTGGCCTATTTATCTGGCGGCAAGCCGCCTTTTTACTCAGAAACAGTGCTACAAAAACGTTTTTGAAACTTCGTCTGAAATAAAGCGGGAGGAGCCCGCTTTATTTTTGAGCAAGGTCTTTTACGCTGCCGCGCTCCACTAGCGTGTGTGGCAGCACCAGCTTCTGGGCCGGGCGCACGCCGTTTAGCATGTCGCAGAGCAAGCGCGCCGCCTCGTAGCCCTTCTGTTTGATGTTCTGGTCAACGGTGGTTATCTTGGGGTCGGTGTAGTTCGTGACCTCCAGCCCGTCGTAGCCGACCACGGAGTAGTCCTCCGGCACGCGGCGGCCCATGGCCTTCAGCGCCTCGATCGTGCCTATGGCGAGCATGTCGCTCATGCAGAGGAAAGCCGTCACGCTGTCAGGCGAGTGCGTTTTGAAGTACTCGTTCACACCGGAGAGGGCCTCTTCGCGGTGGAAGTTGGTATAAATTATGTTGTCATGTGTGAGCTTCAGGCCGTTGCGCTCGAAAGCCTGATACGCGCCGGCCAGGCGCTCCATGCTGACCATGGCGTTCTTGCGGCCGTGGACCAGGACGATGTTGCGGTGGCCCCGGTCTATCAGGTACTGCGTCAGTTCGTCAAAGGCGGCGACGTCGTCGAGCGTGACGTTGCTTATGTGCTCGCCGCTCAGCTCCGTGTCTATGGTGACGCAGGGCCTGCTGCTGACGGGCAGGGCCTCGCAGTAAGGGTCGGTGGTCTTGAGCCCGAAGAGTATGGCGCCGGCGATGTTGTACTCATAGCAGAGCTGCTCATAGCTCTTCTCCAGCTGGGTCGTGGAGTTTATCACATACATCGCTATGTCTATGTCGTGCTCCGAGGCGAACTGGTAGATGCCCTTCATGAGCATCGTCTCGAAGTCGTTGAGCATGGTGTCCTCGAGAAAGCCCGAGAGGATCAGGGCTATGCGCTTCATGTGCTTTGAGGAGAGGCAGCGCGCCATCTGATTGGGCCGGTAGCCCAGCTCCCGCGCCACGCGCTGGATGCGCTCCCGCGTATGTATGTTCACGTCCTCGTAGTTGTTGAGTGCGCGCGATACCGTGCCGATAGTCACCCCGGCGGCCTTTGCCACGTCGCGTATTGTAGCCGCCATAGGCGTTTTCACCTCTCGCCAAAAACGTTTTTGTTATGTCTCTTTTATACAGGATAAACAGCGCCGTGTCAAGAACTATTTTTGATTTTGTGTAATTTTTTGGGGCTGGCGTCCGCAACCCGTCTCCCGGGACGGAATTATATCTTCTCCATGACGAAGTGCAGCCAAAAGTGCTGCTCTTCCCCCTCCGCGGGGAGGAGGCCGAAGGCGCCGGCCTCCTCATAGCCGCTGTATTCGACCTCACAGGAGACGCGCACCCCGGCCCATGTGGCCTCGAAGGGCTGGAGGGCGTGCTCGGAGAGAAAATTCAGCATCTCCTCGCGCTCCTCCGTGTCGAGCAGGCCGGCGCCGGGCCGGCCCCAGATATAGGCCATGACGGCGAATTCCATGTAATTGACGTAGGTGCTGACAAAGCCCTCCGCGCCGGTGTCGCAGGCGGTGAACTCCACGCGGGTCAGGATGCCGCCGTATTCCGAAAAGGCAAACTCGGGCTCGCTGCCGCCGTCGGCCAGGTTGACAACTGCCACATTGGGAGGGGTGATGTCCACCAGACCGCTTTCGGTCATCTCCTCGTAGGAGCTGCCGCCGAAATAGTCAGAGAGGTCGTTGTAGTTTTCGGCGAATTCTGCCGCGCTCATGTCGCCGCGGTTCGGGGGCATCTGAGCCGCCGCCAGAGAGAAGCTGATGACAAGCAGGGGCACCAGGACACAGGCTGCCGCTCCGGCGGCCGTCACCACGGCGCCGCGCGGCCTGCAGAGCGGGAGCCAGCGGCCGTATTCGCTGTCCCACAGCTGGTCCTCGCCGCGCGCACAGCGCCGCCACGCGAGAAAATTGGCCACCAGTTCGAGCACAGGGAGCTGGAGGCCCATGCCGAATACAAAGACCTTAAAGGTGCGGGCGGCGGCTTCCCCAAGGCTGAGGCGCTGTCCGTCGTAGTCCAGGACGCGGATGCCGAGCAGCCATTTTCCGGGGGTCGTGCCCCAGAAGTGCAGGCACAGCGGCTCCAACGTGAGCAGCAGCGCCGCGCTGAAAAACCAGGTCAGGAGCCTGTCGAGCGCCTCATCCACCGCGGGGTTGACCCTGAGCACCAGCGCGGTGAACGCGGCGACGAGGGCGTTGTACAAAAGCCGGTCGAGGAAGCGGGCGAAATAGCGCCGCCACGGCCCGGGGTCGGTGTAGCCCTGCCGCCACTCCGGGGCGTAGGAGGAAGAGTGATAGTATTTTATGCCCGTGTCGAAATAGCGCACCCTCTCACCGGAGCGCGCGGGTTCCCGCGGGCTCTCCGGCTCCCCGGGCGCCGCCTCCGCGGGAGAGGGGAGGGCGACGGTCATCATATCGTCCCAGCACGCCCCTGCGGCGAGGAGGCCGCGGCACTCCGCCTCGGCCCCGGCCAAGCCCCCGCGCAGCTCGCCGAGCCTGTCCAGGAGACCGCGCAGGGCCTCGGACAGGGGCTTGGCGCCGGACTGTATGTCGCGTATCTCGGCGACCGGGAGGCCGAGGGCGCGGAGGCGCTTGACTTTCAGGAGGGTCCGGAGATCCTCCTCCGAGTAATCGCGGTAGCCGTTGGGGGAGCGCAGCGGGCTGAGCAGGCCCTCGGACTCGTAAAAGCGTATGCCGGAGCGGGGCAGGCCGCTCCGCTCCTCTATCTCCTTTATGTTCATTACGATACCTCCCGGCTATATTGTAAGGTATAAAGCGGCTTTACTGTCAAGAGGAAAAATGCTCTGTAAGGGAAATTGCCGGGACATTCGGTTGAGCGGCGCTCACATTGGGGAGGCCAGGGTTGAATCCGCCGCCGTTGTGCGCGGCGGTGCGGATATGCTATGATATCCGGGAGGTGAGACACATGCGCATCAACGAGATAATACGCGAAAAGCGCCGCGCCCTGGGGCTGACGCAGGAGGAGGCCGCCTCCCGCCTGGGCGTGACGGCCTCGGCCGTAAATAAATGGGAGCGCGGCGCCAGCCTGCCGGACATCACGCTGCTGCCGGCTCTGGCGCGGCTGCTCGGGGTGGACCTGAATACACTGCTAGATTTCAGCGAGGATATGTCGGACGAACAGATAGGAGAATTCGTCAATTCGCTCGACGCGGAGGTGAAAAAAGAGGGATATGCGGCGGCCTTTGAACGGGCGGAGGCGAAAATACGCGAGTATCCCGGCTGTGAGAAACTGCTGCTCTCGGCCGCGTATTATCTCGACGGCGCGCAGTATCTCTATGGCGCGGAGGACACGGGGCAATACCGCCAGAAGCTGGACGGCTGGTATGAGCGGCTGGCGGGCAGCGCCGATCCGGATGTCAGGGCTCAGGCCCTGGTCATGGTCATAAACCGCTGCCGCTCGAACGGCGAACTGGGGCGGGCGGAGGCTCTGATCGACTCCCTGCCACGGAATACGGTGGACAGGAGTGAGCAGCTCGCGCTGCTCTACACTGCCCAGGGCAGGCTGGACGAGGCGCGCCCCCTGTGGCAGAGCCGTGTGCTCGAGGGCATCTCGGAGGCGGTGACGGCCATGAACCACCTCGTTGAGGACGCCCTGAAATGCGGGCGCAGGGAGGACGCGGAGCGCATAGCCCGCGCCATAGTGGATGTGAACGCCGCCGCGCGCCTCCCGGAGTGGATGGGGCTTTCGGCGCTTATCGGCCTCGCGGAGGCCGCCGGAGACGAGGACGGGCACGCCTCCCTTGTCGAGAGGCTGAAAGCCTCCCTGGAGACGCCGTGGGAACCCGGAGGCAGTCCGCTGTACAGCACGTTCTCGGCCGGTGGCGTTAATTTGCTCACTGAGCGCATATCGGAAATGCTCATTCATGAGGCGGAAAACGATTAACATTTTGCCCTGACTGTGTTACAATGACAGACAGCCATAAGATAACCAGGGGGGAGATAAAATGGAGTTTTCCGAAGTCATACGCGAGAGGTATTCCTGCAAGAAATTTGACGGCCGGCCGGTTGAAGAGGCGCAGCTGAGGGCCATTCTCGAGGCCGGGCGCCTGGCTCCGACGGCGAAGAACCTGCAGGAGCAGCGCGTCTATGTTGTGCGCTCGGCCGAGGGGCTGGCCAAAATAGACGAGATTACGCCCTGCCGCTACGGCGCGGCGACGGTTCTGGCCGTCGCATTCAACAGCAAAAATGTGTTCGCATATCCCGGCGGGGCTCGCGATTCCGGAATTGAGGACGCCACTATCGTGGCCACGCACATGCTGCTTGCGGCGAAGAACGCCGGAGTGGAGAGCTGCTGGCTCAACTTCTTCGACCCGGAGAAGGCAAAGGAGCTGCTCGGCCTGCCGGAGGACGAGGAGGTCCTGATGCTGATGGACCTGGGCTATCCGGCGGAGGGAGCCGGACCGCTGCCCAATCACGCGAGCAGAAAGCCGCTTGAGGAGACGGTGAGCTATATCTGAGCAAGGCGCAAAAAAGGCGCCCGCCCATGGCGGAGGAGCGTGGAGAGGCGCTGCAAGAATACCGACCTGTTCAA
Source organism: uncultured Oscillospiraceae bacterium (assembly GCA_944385755.1). Taxonomy (GTDB): domain Bacteria; phylum Bacillota; class Clostridia; order Oscillospirales; family Oscillospiraceae; genus Scatomorpha. The sequence goes on along the minus strand of CALWYN010000176.1, from coordinate 27,059 downwards.
GGCAAACTGAAGTGAGAAAACTCTATGTGGATGGACAGACATCCGCATAGAGTTTTTCTTTTTGTATCGTCCGCCGCAACTGCCTCTACGCTTTTCAGCGGTTCGTACCCGAGTCCCAATGAGAGGGCAACCGGCCCTGCCATATGGCGCGCACGGACATATTGGGGCCCGGAGAAAGCCGGAGGCTCCATTCGCCGGAAATTTGAATAAGAGCCTTGCAAACAGCTTTTTGACATATTATACGGCCGCCGTATTGACATTGTCTCATTTTGTGTTAGCTTAATTACAAGGGGCAAAGTCAGTTGACAGAATTACCTGTTATTCAGGCGGCATGACTGGAAGAAAGAAAAGGTGAGGCCGTTGCCGAAAGAGAAAAACAGGACAGGGCGGCTCGAAAATTTCGCGCTGTTTGTCATAGTTTTCGCACTAATCCTGGGCGTCATGACCCTGCTGCAGGTGCAGAGGGCAGCGCCCTATATAATAGTAAATATCTGCCTACTGCTCGCGAGCCGCGCAATGCTCAAGAGTGACTACGGTGTGGACATATTCCGGCCGTCGGAAACGCGCCCCGGAAGGCAGCTGCTCTTGGGTGCGGCGTATGGCACGCTGATTTTCCTGCAAGTTTTCCTGCTCACTCTCCTGATAACGGAGCTTCTCTCGATTCCGCTCCGGCTCTTCCCCTGGCTGGCCGCGGATGCGGCAATAGAACACATCGTTTTGTCCCTCGGTTTAAACCTGCTGATGAGATGTGCGGCGTCATACGCGGAGGAGGCGTTCTGGAGGCAGTATTGCTGGCGGGCGCTCGAGGATGCGGGGCTGCCGAGAGTCGCGGTGCTGCTTGTGATAACGCTGATATTCGCACTGGGCCACAAGCCGAGGATTAGCTGGATTTCAGTTGTGCTGATAGGCCTGACGGGGATTGGGCTCGGTCTGCTGCGCATGAAATACGGCGAGGGCTCCTTCCTTCTGACCGGCAGCGCGCATTTTGTGTTTAATCTTCTCGAATTGTTTATTATGTAGCGGCCCCGGCATTTTGCGGAACCTATTTTCCCCTTGACAATACCTTTTCCGCCGGCTATAATATAACAGCAATATATAACAGCGTTATAAGGGGGCAGACACAATAGACGGAAACCTGACAACTTTGGAACGCATCCATCGGGCGGCAAAAGCGGAGTTCCTGGAAAAAGGCTATAAAGATGCTTCCTTGCGGAATATTGTGAAATCCGTGGGAATGACTACCGGGGCGTTTTATGGGTATTACAAGAGCAAGGAAGAGCTGTTTGAAGCGATGGTGGGCAGACATTACGAATATATCCTCAACTGCTTCAAGAGGGCACAGCAGGAATTTGCCGGGCTCCCGCACGAACGGCAGCCGGAAGTTATGGGCGATATTTCCGGGGCATGCATGTTTGACATTCTCCACTATGCCTATGCACATCTGGAAGAATGTAAGCTCATCCTCTGCTGCTCAGAAGGGACCAGGTTCTCCGGCCTCATTGATGAAATGGTGGAGATTGAAGTGGAGGCTACCCACGCATATCAGGAGGTACTGCGGGAACTTGGGCGCCATTCCCCGAATATAGATCCCTTATTGGAGCACATTCTCATCACCGGCATGTTTCACACTTTTTTTGAGCTGGTAATCCACGAGATGCCGCTGAGTGACGCGGAAAACTATGTAAAGGAAATGCGCGCTTTTTATACAGCGGGGTGGATGAAAATTATGGGGCAGTAGAGCCCTGTAATTTTGCCTATTAGTTAGTTAAAACTAACTAGTTTGGATATAGGCAGAACGCAATGCGTTCTCTGTATCATAAATCAAAGAAGAGGAGGAATTCTGTTGAAAGAAGAGTCCAATCTGTCGCGTTTGCTCCGGATTGCGGGTGATCACAAATACCTGATCTATGCCTCGTGGGCGCTGTCGGCCGTGAGCGCCCTCATCGCTCTGGTCCCCTATTATTACATCTGGAGAGTGATTCAGGAGGTGCTGGAAGCCGCTCCGGATTTCAGCCGGGCGCGGGATATGCCGCATAACGGCTGGATGGCGGTGCTGTTTTCGATCGCCGCCGTGCTGGTCTACATAGCGGGGCTGATGTGCTCCCATAAGGGGGCGTTTCGTATCGCCACCAACCTGCGGCTGCAGACCATGGAGCATATCGTCAGGCTGCCGCTGGGGTTCGCGGAGAGCTTCGGCAGCGGTAAGCTGCGCAAGATTGTAAACGAATCCAGCGCGGCCACCGAGGCCTATCTTGCCCATCAGCTGCCCGACCGGGCCAACGCGATTGCCACGCCCTGCGGACTTCTGGTCTTGCTGCTGGTGTTCGACTGGCGACTCGGCCTACTGAGCCTGGTCCCGGTGGTGCTGGGATTTTTGATTATGATGTCAATGACCGGACAGCGGATGCAGGAAAAGATGAAAGAGTACCAGAACGCGCTGGATGACATGTCCAACGAGGCGGTGGAGTATGTCCGCGGCATTCCGGTAGTCAAAACCTTCGGGCAGACCATCTTCTCTTTCAAAAAATTCAAGGACTCGATTGACCGCTATCGGGTATGGGTGATAGCCTACACCAAACAGCTTCGGGCGCCCATGATGTTTTACACAGCGGCCATTAACGGGGTTTTCGCCACGCTGATTGCTGGCGGGCTGCTGTTTACCCAAAATGGCGTCACGACAGAATTCCTGCTGGATCTGATTTTCTACATTATCATTACGCCCATTATCTCCGTCACGCTGACGCGCATCATGTTCCAAAGCGAAAACGCCATGATTGTGGACGACGCTCTGCAGAGAATCGACAGCGTGCTGGATTCGAAGCCGCTGGAGGAGGCAAAACAGCCGAAGCACCCGAAAGACACCTCCGTGGAGCTGCAAAATGTCCGCTTCAGCTATGACGGAACGACAGAGGTGCTGAAAGGCGTCTCCCTCACCATTCCCCAGGGCCGGACCGTGGCTTTTGTCGGACCATCAGGCGGCGGCAAAACCACGCTCGCCCACCTGATCCCGCGCTTTTTTGATCCGCAGAGCGGCAGCATAAAAATTGGGGGAGTCGATGTAAAAGAGATGGCCAAAGAGGAGCTGATGAACACCGTTTCCTTTGTGTTCCAAAACAGCCGCCTGATAAAAGCCTCTGTTCTGGAAAATGTGCGCATGGGCAGGCCCGACGCAACCCGGGAAGAAATCCTCGCCGCTCTTCACAATGCCCAGTGCGATGCCACCCTGGAGAAGCTGCCGCAGGGGCCGGACACCGTTATTGGGACAAAGGGCGTCTATCTCTCCGGCGGCGAGCAGCAGCGCATTGCCATCGCCCGTGTAATGCTGAAAAACGCGCCGATTATCATCCTGGATGAGGCGACGGCCTTTGCCGACCCGGACAATGAGACCCGGGTGCAGGCGGCGTTTTCCAGGCTTTCCGAAGGAAAGACGGTCATCATGATTGCCCACCGGCTCTCCACCGTGGCGGGCGCGGACCGCATCTATGTGATTTGCGGCGGGCGGATTTCCGAGAGCGGCACCAGCCGCGAGCTGCTGGCGCAGGGCGGCATCTTCAGCCGGATGTGGCAGAACTATCAGACTTCCGTCCAATGGAAGGTCGCAAAGGAGGCATAACCCAATGATAAAGTGGCTGCAAAAGCGATATGCGCTCTCCGAGCAGGGGGCAAAGGATCTGATTAAAGGCTGCCTGGCCTGTGTGCTGCAAAACCTTTCCTTCATGTTCCCGGCGGGGTTGCTGTTTTATCTGGTGAGGGATCTGCTGTCCGGCGGTGTTCCCGGAGGGAGAATCGCATTTTATGTGATTGGCTGCGCGGCGTGCATAGGCTTGATTCTGCTCACCACTTACATACAGTACAACGCGACCTACTTCGCCACTTATACAGAGAGCGGTGTGCGGCGTATTACGCTGGCCGAACGGCTGCGGAAGATTCCGCTGTCCTTTTTCGGCAAAAAGGATTTGGCCGACCTCACCAGCACTATCATGGCCGACTGCACCTTTTTGGAGCAGAGCTTTTCCCATTTTATCCCCGAACTGGCCGGCTCAATTATCTCCACAGTCCTCATTTCCATCAGTCTGTTCATTTTCGACTGGCGCATGGCGCTGGCGGCGCTGTGGGTCGCGCCTGTGGCCTTTGCCATTGTGGGCTTTTCCGCGAAAGTGCAGGAAAAGCTCAATCAAAAGGCCATGGACGTCAAGATAGCCTGCGCCGACGGGATTCAGGAGTGCATTGAGACGGTGCGGGACCTGAAGGCCAACAATGCCGAGGCGGAATACCTGAAGGGGCTGGAAGAGAAAATCCGCGCGGTGGAATACCGCTCCATCCTCAACGAATTCGGTCTTGCCGCCTTTGTGGTCTCCGCATCATTGGTATTGAAACTGGGTATCGCCACGGTTGCGCTTGCCGGCTCCATGCTGCTCATTCAGGGCAGCCTGGATGTGATAACCTTCTTTCTGTTCCTGCTGGTCGTATCGCGGCTTTATGACCCGCTGCAGGGCGCGCTCCAGAATCTGGCGGCGGTAATCAGCACGCGCACCAATATAGCCCGTATGAACGAGATCCTCGATCATCCAATTCAGCAGGGCGATGCCGTGCTTACAAACAGGGGCTATGATATCGTCTTTGACCACGTGGGATTTGCCTACAACACGGGAGAAACGGTTTTGAAGGATGTCTCCTTTACCGCAAAGCAGGGCGAGGTCACGGCTCTGGTGGGGCCGTCCGGCGGCGGCAAAACGACGGTTTCCAGGCTGGCGGCAAGGTTCTGGGATGTGAGCCGCGGGAAAATCACCGTAGGGGGCATGGACATTTCCCAAACGGACCCGGAAACGCTGCTGTCCCTGTTCTCCATTGTGTTTCAGGATGTGACCTTGTTCGACAATACTATTCTGGAGAATATCCGCATTGGGAATCAGGAGGCCACCGATGAGCAGGTGATTGAGGCGGCAAGATTGGCCAACGTGGACGAATTTGCAGAAAGGCTCTCAGATGGATGGAATACCAACATTGGGGAGAACGGCTGCGAGCTTTCCGGCGGGGAGCGGCAGCGCATCTCCATCGCCCGGGCCTTCCTGAAAAATGCCCCGATTATTCTTCTGGACGAGGCGACCGCTTCCCTGGATGTTGAAAATGAAACGCTGATTCAAACGGCGCTCTCCCGCCTTATCGCGGATAAGACCGTGCTGATAATCGCCCACAGGATGCGCACGGTGGCGGGCGCGGACAAAATCGTGGTGCTCGCGGAAGGAGCCGTGGCGGAGGAGGGCACGCCGGAAGAGCTGACGCGGAAAAACGGCCTCTATGCCCGCATGGTGAAATTGCAGACGGAGAGCCAAAACTGGAGACTGGCGTAGGAGGGCCCATTCCGCCCCAACGAACCGGAACCGGCATGACCTGTCATGCCGGTTCCGACCAGAATTCTTTTTACTTCCTTGGGGGGGCGCCGCCCAAAGGCGGACGCCAAGGCTTCGGGCTTATTTGACGCCGCAGACGAGCTCGCCGTCACGCACGTCGAGGACGAGCGTGGAGTTGGCGGGTATGTCGCCGGACAGGATGCGGCGGGCTATCAGCGTCTCCGCGCTGCTCTGCAGATACCTGCGCAGCGGGCGCGCGCCGTAGAGCGGGTCGTAGCCGCGCTCTATGATGAGCGCCTTTGCCGCATCGGTGAGCTCGAGGCCCAGGGACTTGTCGGCCAGGCGCTTCCTGAGCCCGTCCACCATTATGTCGATTATGCCGGTCAGGTTTTCGCGCGTCAGCGGGCGGAACATGATTATCTCGTCGAGCCTGTTCAAGAACTCGGGCCTGAAGGCCTGCCTCAGCTCGGCCCTGACGGCCTCCTGGGCCTCCTCGCTGATGCTGCCGTCGGGCCGGATGCCTTCGAGCAGGTACTGGCTGCCGAGGTTGCTGGTGAGTATGATGATAGTGTTCTTGAAGTCCACCGTGCGGCCCTGGCTGTCGGTTATGCGGCCGTCGTCCAGAATCTGCAGCAGGATGTTGAACACGTCCGGGTGGGCCTTCTCGACCTCGTCGAAGAGCACGACGCTGTAGGGCTTGCGGCGCACGGCCTCGGTGAGCTGGCCGCCCTCGTCGTAGCCGACATACCCCGGAGGCGCGCCTATCAGGCGGGAGACGGAGAACTTCTCCATGTATTCGGTCATGTCTATGCGGACCATGTTGCGCTCGTCGTCAAAGAGGCACTCGGCCAGGCTCTTGGCCAGCTCGGTCTTGCCGACGCCGGTGGGGCCGAGGAAGAGGAAGCTGCCTATCGGCCTGTTGGGGTCGGAGATGCCCGCCCTGGACCGCTGTATGGCCTCGGTCACGAGCCTGACGGCCTCGTCCTGGCCGACAACGCGTTTGTGTATGACCTCGTCGAGATGCAGGAGCTTCTCGCGCTCGCCCTCGACCAGCTTGGAGACGGGGATACCGGTCCACTTGGCGACGATGCCGGCTATCTCCTCCTCGGTCACGGTGTCGTGTACCAGACTGTCGGCCGCGCCGCGGCCCTCGGCGGCCGCCTCCGCCTCGGAGAGCTGCTTCTGCAGCTCGGGCAGGTCGGAGTATTTGAGCTTTGCGGCCTTCTCGTACTCGAGGTTCATCTGGGCGGACTCGATCTCGCCGTTGAGGCGCTCAATCTCGCCCTTTATGCGCTTGACGGCGTCCACGCTGTCGCGCTCGGCCTCCCAGCGGGCCTTCATGGCGTTGAATTTGTCCTTCTGCTCGGCCAGCTCGGCGCGGAGCTTCTCAAGCCTGTCGCGGGAGAGCTGGTCGTCCTCGCGCTTGAGGGCCATCTCCTCTATCTCAAGCTGCATTATCCTGCGGCGGATGTCGTCCAGCTCGCTGGGCATGGAGTCGATCTCCGTGCGTATCATGGCGCAGGCCTCATCCACGAGGTCTATGGCCTTGTCGGGCAGGAAGCGGTCGGTGATGTAGCGGTTGGAGAGCGTGGCGGCCGCCACAAGGGCGTTATCGTGTATGCGCACGCCGTGGAAAATCTCATACCGCTCTTTCAGGCCGCGGAGAATGGATATGGTGTCCTCGACCGTGGGCTCGTCGACCATGACCGGCTGGAAGCGGCGCTCGAGCGCGGCGTCCTTCTCGATATACTTGCGGTACTCGTCGAGAGTGGTGGCGCCAATGCAGTGCAGCTCGCCTCGCGCCAGCATGGGCTTGAGGAGGTTGCCGGCGTCCATGCTGCCCTCGGTCTTGCCCGCGCCGACTATCGTGTGCAGCTCGTCGATGAAGAGGATTATCCTGCCCTCGCTGCGCTTTATCTCCTCGAGCACGGCCTTCAGGCGCTCCTCAAACTCGCCGCGGTACTTCGCGCCGGCGATGAGCGCGCCCATGTCAAGGGAGAATATCGTTTTGTCCTTGAGGCCGTCGGGCACGTCGCCGCGCACTATGCGCTGCGCCAGGCCCTCGGCGATGGCCGTCTTGCCGACGCCCGGCTCGCCTATGAGCACGGGGTTGTTCTTCGTCTTGCGGGAGAGGATGCGTATGACGTTCCTTATCGCCGAGTCGCGGCCTATCACGGGGTCGAGCTCCTGGTCACGCGCGCGCTGCACGAGGTCCGTGCCATATTTATTGAGGGCGTCGTAGGTGCTCTCGGGGTTGTCGCTGTTGACGGGGCCGCTCTTGACCTTGGCGAGTTCACGGGTGAAGCCGTCCCTGGTCACCCCGTGGTCGGAGAGCAGGCGGCGCACGGCCGGGCTGCCCTCGGAGAACATGCCGAGCATCAGGTGCTCGACGGAGACATAGCTGTCCCCCATCTTTTCGGCCGCCTTCTCGGCGAAGCGGAGGATCTTATTGAGCTCGTTCGAGGCGTATACCTGCCCTCCGCCGCTGCCGGAGACGCGCGGGAGCTTGGATATCTCGGCATCCAGCTCGCCGAGCAGGGTGTCGCAGTCCACGCCCATGCGGGAGAGCAGGGTGCCTATGAGGCCGCCGTCCTGGTCCACGAGGGCGTAGAGCAGATGCTCCGCGGTCAGGTACTGGTTCCCGTTCTCCTGGGCCATGGCCTGGGCGGTGTTCAGGGTTTCAATTGTCTTTTGAGTGTATTTATCAGCGTTCATCTTGTTTCTACCTCCGTTCCTCAGATGAGGATTGCCCTCCTGCCGAGGTCGGCATAATACTCGGCCTCGACCGCGCGCTCATCCAGCCGGCCGCACAGAGCGCCCTTCATGAGCCGGTCGAAGAGCTTGATATAGTCCGAGAGGGCCGCAGCTATGTCATCGGCCGTGCAGTCGCGGCCCGTGGGCACCGCTATGCTGCGCACGAATTTGCCGTCGTAGAGCGCGTAGTCTATCTCCTCGGCCAGAAGGGGCGCGAGCAGCTTGTCCTCTATGTGCTTCCACAGGCGGAAGAAGGCCGTCATGGCCTCTATCAGCGCGGCGGACTGGGTACGGAACACGACGGAGAGCTCGCCCAGCGAGCCCTCGAGCGAGCGGAAGAGCTGGACCTCGTATTTCACCGTGGGCCTGTACTTGTATTCCAGGCTGGATTTCAGGGACATGGTGAGCGCGTTCGGCGCGAAGAAGGGCACCAGGTCCCGCGACGGGGCCATCATCTGCTCGACGGCGTGGAATATATCGCTTATCCTGCGCTCCGGTGTCGTGACGGACACATAGTCCGCCAGAATCTGGTTTATCAGGTTCGAGCGGTTGGTGCCCAGGCGGTGGGCCAGGGCGTCCACCTCCCGCACGACCTCGTCGGAGAGCATGAGACTGTAAAGTGTCTTTTTCATAGAACCGCCTCCCGGTTTTTTACGGATATCATGATAACACTGTGGAGATAATTTGTCAAGATATTTATATAAATTTAAATGCAAATTATTTATGAACAGGAGAGAAAATAGCCTCCGGGGTTTGCCGCCTGGGGGCTATTTTACGGCCTCCTCCTCACATTTGGGTTCGATGGACCTGACCAGCTCGCTCGGACGCATGTCCGGCGCCCCGGCGATGCGCCATATGGTCTCAAAGTTGGCCTGTTTGCCGCCGGTCTCTATCATGGACTGATGCGACCGGGCGATGCCGGAAAACCCGCCGGGCACGTCCTGTTACGGTTCGGGCTCATTTCTCAGTTCCCTTATGGCCTGCCCAAGGCCATGCTGTCAAGTCACAAAACGGCACCCGCAGACTTTTGACCATGCCAACAGTCTACGGAAAAATGGGAAATATGTCTATGATAGTAGACAAAAGCCTGCACCTGTGATATGCTGGCAAATAGCTGGAAATGAACAGCAATTAATATGGGAAGGGGCGTTAAAGTTGTTTTCAAGTGCCGGAAAAAACAGAGGGATGCCGCGAATTCGCGCCAGAACGGGGGTTTGGCTGTTGATAGCGGCCCTCTGCTTCACGCTGGCGGGCTGCGGGGCGCAATCTCCGGAGGAACAGATACTGGGCGAGTGGAGGAGCGCCGACGGGGAGGTGTCGTGGATATTCTACGAGAACGGGAATATGGTAGGCGGCGAGGACGGAGACATGGAGAGCGCGGGCTGGGCCATGGATGAGAACACTTTGAGCATACAGGCAATGTACGAAACGGTCGTTTTTGAATACGAGATGGACGGAGATGTCCTGACTTTATATGAATCCGGAGAGCTTGCAGGAAAACTGTACAGATTCAACGGTGAAATGCCTGAGATCAAATCTTCTGAAGAAGAACTAATGGCAAGACTGGAAGGCAGCAGTCTGTTTTCTGATGAATTGAATCGGCTGAGGGAATTCGGCGAAGTATCCTATGAGTTTATTTCCACGTCGGATACTGAAGCCGGAGCGTTGGTATTTACCTACAAAATGCGCTGCGCCACCGACTATACTTACGCTACGGAAGAGACTATTTATGAGGTAAGATTCTTGTATTCGCCGCTGTCGGATGACTTTCAACAGGACGGTGAATTTGAAATGGGCACACGCTATTATAACTTGAACCTCAATGGGACGTGGGTGCGTGAAAGCGATTTCCGGTATGTCGAACTGACGATCTCTTCTGTTGAGTTTTCAAACAGCATTTCCGATCACGAAGATGAGTACATTGTCACATATTCATATGATATAGATGACTACGATTATGGGCGTTGGTACAATTACAGCGGCACGGACTCCGTCGCTGTAGTGTTTGGCTCAGATCATGCGGCGACAGACCCTCAGCACGATGACTGTGCCGCGAGTATTAGTATTTTCCTGGCGGAAGGCGCCGGCTGGTTTGGGGATATTCGGGAAAATATAGAAATCGATCCGGTGGAAGGACTGCGCTCTTACAGCAAACAATAAAGTCTGTCCCGTGGGTTTCCCACGGGACAGACTTTTATATCCTTCCCCGCTCCGGCAGGGGGAGCGCCGGGTCGTCGGCCCAGTAGACTATCAGCGTGCCGCTCTCGACGGAGATCGCGGCCGCTTCGCCGGTGAAGCTGTTGCTCACGCCGAGCGGGAAGCCGTTCGTGAGCTCCGCGCGGTCCAGGTGATAATACAGGCCGCTCTCCGTGACGCCGAGGGCGCGGTCGCTGTGGCAGAAGGCCGAAAAGTCGCCGGAGTAGCGCGCGTCGAACCTCAGCTCGTCCCCGTCCGCTATCGCCGTCAGAGCGCAGCCCTCGCCGAAGAGGTAGGCCTCGGCGCCGTGCGCGCGGGCGTAGGCGAGGGCCTGGATGTTGGCCAGGGTGTGATCCAGGCGCCGGCCGCCCAGAGCGCCGAAGAAGAATATCCTGGTATAGCCGAGGGAGAGGGCCTCCTTCAGGGCGATCATGGAGTCGGTGTCGTCCTTCTCGACAGGGCACACCTCGACATTGGGGAAGCCCGGCACGTGGCCCAGGGAGTCGAAGTCGCCGACTATGAGGTCGGGGCTCACCACCAGGCGCTCCAGATGCCGGCAGCCGGCGTCGGCGGCTATGATGTAGTCGCCGTCGCGGGGCGTGAAGCGCGCGGCCGACATTGCGGCGGCACAGACAATATAACAGTCGCTCAAGGGCGTAATCCTCCTTTGTATGGATATGCTACGGGCAAAAAACGCGCAAAGCCGCGGCTTCCGGCGTCTCAACCGGATGCTGCGGCTTTGCGCGCTGACAGCGCCTATTTTCTGCGGCGAGAGGTCCTGTGGTCGGAGTACATCTTGTTGTCGGCCATGCGGCTGTCGGACTTCTGCATGAAGTGCTTGAGCTTATCTTCAAAGCTCTGGTCGCCGGACGGGCCGTTTGCGGGCGGGACAGCCTGGCGCGGGCCTCCGTGCGGCCGCTGCGCCGGGGCGGAGGCGCGCGGCGGACGGCGGTCGCCTCTCGCGCCCGGAGCCGGCTCCTCGGCCCTCTTTATGGAGAGGTTTATCTTGCCGTCGTCGGCGATACCAATGACCTTGACCTTGACCGTCTGGCCGTCCTGCACGAAGTCGTGCACGTCGTTGACGAAGGTGTTGGCAATTTCTGATATGTGGACCAACCCGCTCTTGCCGTCAGGCATTGTGACAAAAGCCCCGAACTTGGTGATGCCCGTGACCTTGCCTTCAACTACCATTCCCACCTGAAGCTGCATATAAGCTCTCTATCCCCCTGTTTATTTGTCCCGGCCGCCCGCGAACTGGAAAATGACTTCGTCGGGATAGACGAGGCCGTAAGAGTGCGCGGCGCGCTCTATGGTCTCGTCCTCCGAGGCGCGGGAGAGCTCGAGTTCGAGCCGGCTGTTCTCCTCGCTGAGTTCAGCGGCGCGCTCGCCCAGAGCGGCGAGCAGCGACTCGTATTCCGCGGCCTCGGCCTCCGTCGCCGCTATCCCGGCCAGGGCGTACAGCGAGATCGCCGCCACTATGAGGAGAACTATAATCCCAGACCTGCTTAGTCTCATCCCTGCGGCCTCCACTGTCCCTGCCGGCCGTTGAGCGCCGGCGGCGGTTTTTCCATATTGTAAACCCATATTTGAGTTTTGAAAAGATGTTTTTTTCAATTTTTTTGCGGAGCTGGATTTTTTTTAGAGGAGAGAGCGCCCGGAACAGGGCCGAAACCGCCCAAGAGAAGGCCCGGAGGGCATAGGGGGAGAGCGTGCAGCGCCACATTGCCCAGCCGATGGCCGCTGAGATGAGGACGAACAGCCTCAGTCTGCCCTCGCCGGGGCCCAGGGCATAGGCGAAGAGGGCCAGAAGCAGCACGGCGGAAAACAGCGCGTCCGCCGCTGCCGTCACCCAGCGGCGGGAAGCGCGCAGGCGGAAGGCCTTGAAGAGATCGTAGAGCGCGGCGAGCGCCACGCCCATCAGCAGTGCGAGCGCCGCCTGAAACGTCTGTAAAGAGATTGGGAGTTCCAAGGCGGCTCACCCGAACAACCTGGCCCAGAAGCCGCCGCCGGCGGCCGGGACATCCTCATATTGAATGCCGGTGACGGTGCCCTCGGCGCAGAGCTCGCCGGTCTCCAGGCTGAGCTTGCCTATATGCAGGCCCTCGCCGGAGATGAACAGCCGCCCCCGGACCGTGCGCAGCTCGATGCGGTCGTCATCAAAGCTCTCGACCTCCTCAACGCCGGTGACGGAGAGCTTTGTCCGCTCCTCGAGTATAAGTTTGTGCGGCAGCGCGCTCTGGCGCGAGCTGTCCTCGTATGCCATGTCCTCACCTCTTTCAGTCCATCATATGCCCGGCGCGGACGGAGAAAGCAGCGAGCTTTTGACAAGCTTTGTCGAAGGCCTTGACTGGCCGCACAGATGTGTTATGTTAACTGTGAGGTGATTGACTTGAAGATCAAACGGGTCCTGGGGGCGGTGTGCGCTCTGGCGCTCATGCTGTGCGCCAATATGCGCTGCGTCTACACGGTGGAGGCCGGGGGAGAGGAGCTGCCCGGGCTCTGGAGCCGGGCGGAGATCGAGGCGGCCAGCGCCGCCGCCATCGCGGCGGCCGAGGAGGTGGCGCGCGCGGAGAGCGCCCTGCCGGAGCTGAACCTCAGGGCGAGGCTGAGCTTTTCGCCGGTGTCCGCCTCTGAGACCGGGGGCGGCGAGCTCGCCGCCGGCATACTGAGACACTGCCGGGGCGTTGACGGGGCATGGAGGGTGATTGTGGACGGGGCGGAGCTGGGCACTACGGACGACCGCTCGGTGCTGGGCGAGCTGCTTGACGGACTCATGGCCTCCCGGGTATCGCGGGAGGCCGTGGACGCCAGGCTGGACGGCGAGATAAGCTTTGTGCCGGTGTGCATCCCCGAGGGCCGCGCCACCGAGAGCGCCCTGCTGGCGGAGGCCATATGCGACGCGGCGCCGGTCATCTACACCACGCCGGACGGCGAGGAGCATCTGGCGTTCGCCTGAGCTACCTGCGCCGGAGGGCGAAGCCCAGAACGGCGCCCATCAGCCCGCCCACTATGTGCGTGAGCTGCGAGACGTTGTCACGGGTGAAGAGGCCGTCCAGCACCTCTCCGCCGAGGTAGAGCACAAGGACGAGAATCAGGGTGAGCGGCAGCTCCCCCTGGCGCATGCCGGAGAGGGAGGCCATGACGATGAGCATGAACACTATGCCCGAGGCGCCCAAAAGCGCGGTATTGGGGAACAGGAACCACTGCACCAGGGCGGAGACCAGCGCGGTGGCGGCTATGGAGAACAGCAGGGCCCGGCCTCCGTACCGCTCCTCCATGGGCGGGCCAATCACGAGCAGCATGAGCATGTTATTTATATAGTGTGCCCAGCCGGAGTGCCCGAGGACGTGGCCGAAGAGCCGGACGTAGGTCAGCGGGTCGTCAAGCGGCGAGCGGTACACCGTGAACAGCGCCCAGGTGGTCTCCCCGCCCGTCAGCTCGCCCAGTATCAGCGCGGCGAGGCTGAGAAGGGCGAAGGTGAGGATGACTGGGGAGTTATATGACAATCTCATGCGCGGAGAGCACCTCCCTCATGTCGCCGGGCAGCGGCGCCGAGACGCATATCTCCGCGCCGCTCACGGGCTGCAAAAGCCGGATGGCCGCGGAATGGAGCAGCGGGCGGGCCGCCCCTCCCGCCCCGCCGTAGAGCCTGTCGCCCAGTATTGGGCAGCCCAGGGCGGAGAGGTGGACCCGTATCTGGTGCGTCCTGCCCGTCTCCGGCCACAGGCGGAGCAGCGAGACGCCGCCGGAGGACGAGAGCAGCTCATAGCGTGTCAGGCTGGGGAGGCCGCCGGGGGAGGGGGCAAACTTCTTCTCCCCGGGGAGCCTGGCTATGGGGAGGTCTATCACGCCCGAGCCCTCCGGGGGCGCCCCGCGGACTATGGCCAGGTATTCGCGCCGGAAGGCGTCCGTGTGCAGCAGGCGGCGGAGCCTGTCGTGCATGTAGCCGGTTTTGGCGGCGCACATGGCGCCGCTGGTGCCGCGGTCCAGGCGGTTCACGGGGTGGAAGGGCGCGGCGGTGCCCAGATAGCGCGCCACGGCGGCGCCTATGGTGGGCTCGCCGCGCTCGCTGCGGCCATGGACGGCAATGCCCGCGGGCTTGTCTATTATCAGCAGGTCCTCGTCCTCATACAATATGTCCAGGGCGGGGCCGCCGGGGACAAAGGCGCTCTCGCGCGTGTCTCCCACGTCCACCTCCAGTGTGTCGCCGGCGCGGACCGTGTCCAGCGTCCGGGCATCAGCGCCGTTCAGCCGCACGGAGCCGGGGCGCTGCTTCAGCCTGGTGACGAGCCCGGCGGAGAGCCCGAGCGGGCCCTGAAGGAGGCTGCGGACGCGGCGGCCGTCCTGCTGCTCCGTGACGGTCAGGCGCAGGGTGCGCGCGCTCACAGCTCCGAGAGGGCCGCGTCGTAGGCGGCCTTCGTGCGCGCGTCGAAACAGACCATGCGCACTCGCTCTATCTCGCCGTGTGAGGCCAGGTAATCCGCTATGGTTGATACGGCCACGCGGGCGGCCTTGTCCACCGGGTAGCCGTATACGCCGGTGCTTATCGAGGGGAAGTCCACGGTCTTGCAGCCGTACTGGCTGGCCAGCTCCAGGCAGGAGCGGTAGCAGCCGGCGAGCTTCTCTGCCTCCCCGTGGCCCCCGCCGCTCCAGACGGGACCGGGGGTATGCAGGACGTATTTGGCCTTGAGGTTGTAGCCTCTGGTAATTTTGGCCCGGCCGGTCTCGCAGCCGTGCAGCGTGCGGCACTCGGCCAGGAGCTGCGGCCCGGCGGCCCGGTGTATTGCCCCGTCTACGCCGCCCCCGCCGAGCAGGGAGGTGTTGGCGGCGTTGGCGATGGCGTCGGCGTCGGAGCGGGTGATGTCGCCCTGGATTATTTCAATTCTGTCTTTCATACAATCCCTCCTGTGGGAATTGTAGCACATTTCTGCGCCCAAGTGAACAAAAAACCGGGACATGCGGCCCGGAATATAGAGGCGAATCATCAGCCCCGTGGTGTTGCCCCGCCGGAGAGGCGGCCGACACCACGGGGCTATTTTGATTGGCTGTAATCTTTCGGCCGGCATGGGTCTCATGGCCGTGCGGGCCCAGTTCTGAGCCGCATTATGAAAAACGCCCGCCCCATCCGCCGGGCCGGTCTGTTACGAACGCCGCTTTTCGGGATATAGGTGTTTCGGAGGGAATTTCCGGCGGCGCGGCTGCGGGCCGCCGGACGGAAGGCGCGCGGCATGTGCCGGCATGGGCCCCGGCGGGTCAACGGGCATCTTCAAAATGCCATGAACTCGGAAAACCGGGAGACGGCTTCATTTAAAAAGGCAGAGGTATGCCTGTACGCTGAAATTTATTCTGACAGAGAGCGGGGGTTATGATGTTTTCAGGCAATTTATCCGCTCACATACTGCAAATACTTAACGATCACAGCCTCTCCTATGAAGCGGCGGCAGAGATATGCGATATGAGTACGCGGCACTTTGGCAGCATTGTACGCAGGGAGGCCGTGCCGACCATCACGATGCTTGAGAAGATCTGCGCCGGATTCGGGGTCACGCCCAATGAGCTGCTGCTGCCCGGTGTGCCCGGGAATCCCCGGCTCAGGGCCATGAGGGTCCAGGTGGCACGGGAGGCGAGGGGCTTCAGCTGTTATCCTGTCTGCCTGAGCTGTGAGGCCGACGGGCTGGGGGCGCAGCTGTTCTGCAACGGCTGCAGACGCAGGGTGGAGTGGCCGTCGCCGGGGGAGGCGCTGCTCATACTGCCGGACGGCGGCTGACGGCGCACGAGGGAAACTGCCGCCGGGTTTGACAACACTTTTGACATCATTTCATTGTATTTCTCTGTACTTTTTACCCTTTTCTGTTATAGGCGCCGGCGGTGTGCTTGAGAGCAATTTAAATAATTCGGCTACAAAAGCTATAAAAAAGCCCCAAAACGCCTGAAAAATCAAACATTTTGGAGCTTGGTGGGGGCGGGTGGATTCGAACCACCGTAGGCATTGCCAGCAGATTTACAGTCTGTCCCCTTTGGCCACTCGGGAACACCCCCATATTAACTTGGAAAATCGGTGGAGCTGGTAGACGGACTCGAACCCCCGACCTGCTGATTACAAATCAGCTGCTCTACCGACTGAGCTATACCAGCATGACACCGGCTCGACTATAATAGCAGACCGAATCCGGTTTGTCAACAAAAATCATCACGCGGCGGGAAAAAATCTTTATGCATATGGGCAGACCGGCGGCCATACAAAAAAATATCTCTCTAATTTTGCCTTTTCTATTGCAATGTGTAAGCATATGGGGTACAATCGGCTTGGGAATTCGGGCAAAGTATACAACGCCAAATGATGAAAAGTGAGGTTTTTTGAAAATGCTGACAAACGCCTATCTCAAGAGAGTGTACGAGACCGTCCTGTTGCGCAATCCGGGCGAGAGTGAGTTCCATCAGGCGGTGATGGAAGTGCTCGAGAGCCTTGAGAGCGTGGTTGAGCAGCACCCCGAGTATGAGAAGAACGGAATTATAGAGCGGTTTGTCGAACCCGAGAGGTTTATCCAGTTTTCCGTTCCCTGGGTGGACGACAGCGGCAAGGTACAGGTGAACCGCGGCTTCCGCGTACAGTTCAACAGCGCGATAGGCCCATACAAGGGGGGCCTGCGCTTCCACCCCTCCGTTTCGGCCTCAGTTATCAAATTCCTCGGCTTTGAGCAGACGCTCAAAAACAGCCTGACGACGCTGCCGATGGGCGGCGGCAAGGGCGGCAGCGATTTCGACCCCAAAGGCAAGAGCGACGGCGAGGTCATGCGCTTCTGCCAGAGCTTCATGACTGAGCTCTACCGCCACATAGGGCAGTTCACCGACGTGCCGGCCGGCGACATAGGCGTGGGCGCGCGCGAGGTGGGCTATCTCTTCGGGCAGTACAGGCGCATAACCGGTACCTTCCAGGGCGGCACGATAACCGGCAAGGGCATCCCCTTCGGCGGCAGCCTGGCGCGCACCCAGGCCACGGGCTACGGCCTGTGCTACTTTGCCGAGGAGGCGATGCGCTGCATGAGGAACGACGGCTTCGCGGGCAAGACAGTGGTGGTCTCCGGCAGCGGGAACGTGGCGACATATGCGGCGGAGAAGGCCACGCAGCTCGGCGGAAAGGTCGTCGCAATGTGCGACTCCAACGGCTACATATTTGACGCCAAAGGGATAGATCTCAAGAAAATAATAGACATCAAGCAGCGCCGCCGCGCGCGCATAAAGGTCTATGCCGACGAGGTGCCGGGGAGCGAGTACCACGAGGGCTGCCACGGCATCTGGACTGTGAAATGCGACATCGCGCTGCCCTGCGCCACGCAGAACGAGATGGACCTCGAGGGAGCAAAGGCCCTGATAGCCAACGGCTGCATGGGCGTGTTCGAGGGCGCCAATATGCCCCTCACCCCGGAGGCCATCGCGGCCGTGCAGGCGGCCGGCCTGCTCTACAGCCCGGGCAAGGCCTCCAACGCGGGCGGCGTCGCCACCAGCGGCCTGGAGATGACCCAGAACTCCATGCGCCTGAGCTGGAGCTTTGAAGAGGTGGACGAGAAGCTCCAGGGCATCATGAAGAACATCTTCCACGCGGCCTACGATGCCTCCGTGGAAGTTGGCAAACCCGGGGACCTGATGGTGGGGGCCAACGTCGCCGGTTTCCTCAAGGTCGCCAGCGCAATGCTCGCCCAGGGCGTGGTGTGATATAAACGCAGTGTACACAGGGCTCCATCCTCTTTTCGGAGGATGGAGCTTTGCGTATGTGGACATGAGACCCGGGCTGCCCGTCCTGCCGTATAGGACGGCGCGGGGTAAATCGGCCCTGTGTATATCTATAATTCCCGCCACACCGCCGGTACCGCTGCTTCTCGGCATGCCGCTGGCCGCGATACACCGCCCCGCGCTTTGAAGAGGCTCTGCCGCATACACCCGGCTGGCGGTGTGGTGATATTGGCGCCGGTCCTCTCCCTGGGCATATACGGCGTGCGGCGGTACAACCTCAGGCACCTCCCCGCAGGCCAGCCGAACACATAGAAATTAAAAATCAAATATAAATTCCCGGTAATATCCCGTTTATGACAGGTGAAATAGGGCGTTCTCGTAGTCCTGCACATAGTATCTGATATTTTTGCGCCCCTTTTGAATGATTATATGGCCCTCTGCTTCCAGTTTTTCTTTCTGGGCTTCTACACCGCCGGGATATTTTGCGTTCAATTCCCCGTTTGCCTTTAAAGTTCGCCAATACGGGGTTTCATCTTCGGAACGCTGGCAACTCGCCCACGCCGCAATGGATACAAATATCCCGGCTGTGATAGGATCTGTGAAATCCGCCCCATTCAGTTGGGCAAAGTATTCACGGATTTTTCCGACAGTGATTACTTTGCCGTAAGGGATCAGTTTCATCACCTTGTCATAGTCGATTGGCGGGGCGAAGTACATTCTGCTCCCGCCATATTTCCCAATACTTTTCTGGTCGGTAATAATCTGAATTTTAGGCATATCCTTGCTATCGCGCAGCATGGCGTTGAAATCTTTTTTATCCTCATTCGCCATTCCCAACACCTCCTGCCGTAATTATAGTGAAGCGTGATGCTCCATGCAATGAGACGGTTTTAAAAATATATCAGCTCATGGGGAAAGAAAAAACAACTTCTCTATTAAGCCCAAACCATAAAAGCTCGGACAGATTTCCCAATAGATCGCGCGGACCAAGCCGGCAAGCATGGGCGCGGGCTGCGAAGGCCCGCGCCCTTTTTGCGCCTCAAAGGAAGAGCGACACGGCACAGTAGACGAGCAGCAGAGCCATAACGGTGTTTGTCGCGCGGGCGTACCTGGAAAACAGCAGTTTGAAAGCGGAGCCAAAAAGAGCCCAGCAGAGAGTAAAGACAAAGCCGATAAATGCCAGCAGCAGCGCAAAAAGCACAAGAGCGGGCCAGTTTCCCCCGTAATGGGGCAGAATGTAGGCCTCCATGGAGACTATGCAGTACACGTATATTTTGGGATTGACAAACTGCAGCAGCAGCCCGGAGGCAAAGCTGCCCTTTGACGCCCCGCCGTCATCCGTTATGGGCGAACTTTTGAAGGTCTTCCATGCCAGGTACAGCATATACGCCGCGCCAATTATGAGCATGGGCGTGTGTATACGGGGTATCAGGTCCGAGAGAACACCGCAAAAAAGAGTGCACAGCAGCATGACCGCGGTGAAGCCCGCCCATATGCCCAAATTGAAGGGGAACGAGCGCCGGAACCCCAGGCGCCCCGCGTTGGACAGGCTCATCAGATTGTTGGGCCCAGGCGTAGCCGCCGTGACCACGGCGTAGGACAAAAAATTCAACCAGTCGAACATGTTGACCTCCCACGGCTCTGGTGATATAATAAACTAAAAGTCCAATATACCAGAATTTCTTGCATATTATATTATTAGTCCATTATATTGTCAAGAGGGAGAGGCATGGAGCTGCAAAAAATAGTCGGGAGCAATATAAAGGCCGTGAGAGAGCGCAAAAAACTCACGCTCGAGGCCGCCGCACAGCTGACGGGCGTGTCACGAAGTATGCTCGCGCAGATAGAGAAGGGCGACGTGAATCCCACAATCTCGGTACTCTGGAAGATAGCCAACGGCTACAGGGTCTCGTTTACAAGCCTGATGGACGGGCACGCCGGCGCGCCCGTGCTGATCCGCGCGCAGGATGTGGAGCCTCTGATTGAGGATGAGGGGCGCTATTTCAACTATCCGGCCTTCCCGTTCAGCGAGGACAGGCTGTTCGAGACGTACAGAATACGCATAGAGCCGGGGGGCTTCCTCAGCGCACAGCCGCATATGGCGGGCACGGAGGAGTATATAACCGTATTCTCCGGCCGGGTGGAAATCAAGGCCGGTGAAGAGCTGTTCATGCTCAGTGAGGGCGACTCGCTGAGGTTCAGGGCCGATTCCGGCCACTCATACAGAAACGCCGGAGAGGAGACCGCGCTGCTGAGCATGCTGATTTATTATCCGGAGAAATAGGATCCCGCCCGGGATACCGGGCGGGGTTTTATACATTCGGCGGCGTTTGTCGCCGTAAAAGGGCGGAGGGGAGCAAAATGAGATGAAATGTGCCGCCGCCCGCGGCGTTCCACAGGCGATTCGGCTTGATATTTGGGGCGAGATGTGAGACAATGTGCTCTCGGGAGGAGGCGCGCCGGAATGGGAAAACTCAAAAAAATATATGACGCGGCAGACAGGTTCGGTTCCGGGCTGTCGGAGCGCAGGCTGACAACCTATTCGGCGGCGTGCGCCTACTATATATTCATGTCGCTCGTGCCGCTGGTGATGCTCGTCGTCTCCCTGCTGCAGTTCACTTCCCTGAACGAGGACTGGGTGCTCGACGCCGTGGCGGAATATGTGCCCGAATCGCTCTATCAGATAGTCGAGAGCATAGTCCAGGGCATATACAGGGGCGGCGGAGTGGCCCTCACTGTGTCCATCCTGCTGACCATATGGTCGGCGGCGGCCTCGATGAAGGCGCTGATGCGCGGGATGGACTCGGTGTATGACGCAAAAAGGCGCGAGGACTTCTTCGTATTCAGCCTCAGGGCCTGCATATACATGGTCATATTCGTGCTCATGCTCCTGCTCTCGCTGGTCGTGCTGGTCTACGGAGAGCAGGTGCAGGACCTGATAGTCAGCTATCTGCCGGCGAACCGCTTCTTTCAGTTCGTCTTTCGCGTGATAAACCTGCGTTTTATAATAGTACTCAGCGTGCTGACAGCCGTGTTCTCGGTGCTGTACAAGTGGATGCCGGCCAGAAAGCTGCGCTACGTCCGGCAGCTGCCGGGCGCGCTGTTCTCGGCGGTGGCCTGGATGCTGTTCTCGTATATCTTCTCTTTCTACGTCTCGCTGTCGGACCGCTTCGGCGCCTATGGCTACATAGGCACGATAATGGTGGCGATGATGTGGCTGTTCTACTGCTTCTACTTCCTGCTTATCGGGGGATACATCAACCACCTGCTCGAGCAGCGCCGCTCAAGGCTGGAAAAGCGGGCGGAATATGAGGCGGAAAAGCAGAAAAAAGCGACCAAAAACAGAAAACAGGGATAAGTTATGATAGACATTTCGGTGAAGAATGTAAAGAAGTCCTTTGAGGTGGGCCACCCCGTGCTCGACGGGCTGAGTTTTGAGATAAACGCGGGTGAGCGCGTGGGCATACTGGGGGCCAACGGCTGCGGAAAGACGACGCTCTTCCGGCTGCTCTCCGGGGAGCTGAAGGAGGACACGGGCGATATAGCCATACACCGCGGCAGGCGCATAGGGCTGATATCCCAGATACCGCACTACCCCGAGGGCTGGACGACGGAGGACGTGCTCCGCGAGGCGCACAGGCGGCTGCGGGACATGGCCTCACGCATAGAGGAGCTCGAGAGGCTGATGGAGAGGGACGACAGTCCCGCCCTCTTGAAGGAGTACGACACCCTGAGCGACGATTTCCGCCGCCTCGGGGGCTACGACATGGACCGCGAGCGCAACCGGGTGGCCAACGGCCTGGACATCCCGCAGGAGATGCGCGAGAGGGAGTTCGCCCTGCTCTCCGGCGGGGAAAAGACTCGGGTGAACCTCGCCAGACTCATACTCGAGGACACGGACATACTGCTGCTGGACGAGCCCACGAACCACTTGGATTTGCGCGCCACGGAGTGGCTGGAGGACTATATACTGCACTTCAGGGGCACCGTGCTGGCGATAAGCCACGACCGCTATTTCCTGGATGTGGTGGTCCAGCGGTGCATAGAGATTGTAAACGGCCGGGCGGAGTTCTACTCCGGGAATTACAGCTTCTACGTGGTTGAGAGGCAGAGGCGCTTCGACGAGCAGCTGAAAAAATACGAGAAGGACCAGGCCAAGATAGAGCAGCTGCAGAAGGCCGCGGCCAAGCTGCACCTCTGGGCCTTCATGGGCAACGACAAGCTGCACAAGAGGGCCTTCTCGATGGAGAAGCGCATAGAGCGCCTGAACAGGACGGAAAAGCCACGCGAGGCGAGAAAGCTGCACGCGGCGTTCAAGGAGCGGAACTTTGAGGGCGACGAGGTCGTCGCAATGGATGGCCTGACCAAGGGCTTTGAGGGCCGGACTCTCTTTTCCGGCCTCTCGGCCATTGTGGGCGGCGGGGAGCGTGTCGCCATAATCGGCGACAACGGCAGCGGAAAGAGCACGCTGATAAAGCTCATCGTGGGCGAGGAGACGCCGGACGCCGGGTGGGTCAGGCGCGGGCCGAGCGTCCGCACGGCATATCTGCCGCAGATTATACGCTTTAACGACACCTCCCGCTCCGCGCTGGACACGATGATATACGACTGCCGCTGCAGCCCGCAGGAGGCGAGGGATTCGCTCGGGGCCTTCGGCTTCTCCGGCGAGGACGCGCTCAAGGAGGTGGGGACCCTCTCCGGCGGCGAGCAGAGCCGGCTGCGGCTCTGCATGCTGATGCGCTCGGACGTGAACCTGCTCATCCTGGACGAGCCGACGAACCACCTGGACATCGCCTCGCGCGAGTGGATGGAGGACGCCCTTGAGGATTACGGCGAGGCACTGATGTTTGTCTCGCACGACAGGTATTTCATTGAGAAGTTCGCCACGCGCATCTGGGCCTTCGAGGACGGGCAGGTGACCGATTTCCGGGGCGGGTTTGAGGAGTTCCGCGAATACCGCGAGCGCCAGGAGGCCATCAGACAGGCGGCCAGGGCCGCCCAGCCCCGCGCGGAGAAGAAGCCCGCGAGGAAAAAGGGCACCCCCGAGCGGGAAAAGCAGCTCAGGCGCACGGAGCGCGAGATAGAAAAACTGGAAGGGCACATAAGGGAGCTGGACGCGGAGGCCGAGGCCCGGGGCTCGGACTACCAGCGCCTGATGGAGATAGACGAGGAGAAGTCCGGCCTCAGCGCGCAGCTCGACGCCCTGTATGAGGAATGGGAGGAACTGAGTGAGATCTAAGCTCTGGCTCATAGCCGTGATAGTCCTGCTTCTGGCGGCGGCGGTGTTCGCCTTCGCCATGACGGGGCACGGCTTTTTCGCCGCGCTGCTTGCCCTTGCCGCGCTTTTCGTGCTGGCCTGGCACTTCGCGCGCAGGCGGCTGAGAATCGCGCTGGCAGTGCTTCTGCTGCTGGGTATAGCGGTCTTTGCCGTCATCGAGGCGCCAATAATAGCCGGGGCCAGGACGGACGCCCCGGACGGCTGTGAGTACCTCGTGGTACTCGGCGCCGGGCTGAACGGGGACGTGCCCAGCCTCTCGCTGACCAACCGCCTGACCGCCGCCCTGGAGTGGCTGGAGGGGCATCCGGACTGCACGGCTATAGTCACCGGCGGCCAGGGGCCCGGGGAGAACATGACGGAGGCAGAGGCCATGGGCATCTGGCTGGAGGCCAGGGGCATTGAGCCGGAGAGGATAATACTGGAGCCGGAGGCCACCTCCACCTGGGAAAACCTTGAGAACTCTTTCGAAATAATCCGGGAGCTGGGGGACGAGCCGGACTCAAACTGCGCCATCGTCACGAGCGAGTACCACCTCTGCCGGGCCAAACTGATGGCGGAGGACATGGGCGTGAGGGCCTATGGGGTGGCCGGGAGGACGAGCATGCCGACGCTCATGATAAACTATTTCATCCGTGAGGCTTTCGCGCTCACATATTACCGCATATTCGGGGCCTGAACTATGGAGAAGATAAACGTATACGACTTTGACAAGACCATCCTGCCCTATGACAGTACGGAGGCCTTTTTCCGCTTCTGCCTGAGGAGGCACCCGCGCGCCGTGTTCCCGGCGATGAGGGCGCTGCCCTACCTGGCGCTGATGCCGCTGCGCCTGACGAGCAAAACCCGGACCAAGGAGGTTTTCTACTCCTTCCTGGGGGAGCTGCCGGACGTGGATGCGGAGGTGGAGGCCTTCTGGGCGGAGAACCTCGGACGCATAAACGCCTGGTATCTGGCGCAGCGCCGGGCGGACGACCTGGTGATCTCGGCCTCGCCCGAGTTCCTGCTGAGGCCGGTGGCGGAGTGCCTGGGCTTCAGGCTGATTGCCTCCCGTGTGGACAGGCGCAGCGGCTGGACCCTGGGAGAGAACTGCCAGGGGGAGGAGAAGGTGAGGCGACTGCGCGAGGAGTACCCGGAGGTAGAGATAGCGGAGTTCTACTCCGACTCGCTCTCGGACACCCCGCTGGCGAAGCTGGCGGAGAGGGCCTACATAGTGAAGGGCGAGGAGCTCCGCCCGTGGCCGGAGGGGCATGGAGCGTGAATAGGCCGGGCAGATACGCCGCCTGGGCGCTGTTTCTGCTCTACTGCGCCATAATGTTCTGGCTGCTCTTCCTCAGGCAGCGGGGCAACTATCTGCTGGCGTGGGCGGTCCAGGGCGGTGAGTATTGGGAGCATGTCGGCTGGAGCGTGAATCTCAGGCCGTTTTATACAATCGAAAATTTCGCCGGGGCCATGGCGGAGGGCGGGTATTTCGCCCGACACGCCCTGATAAACCTGGCGGGCAATGTGGCGATGTTTGTGCCGCTGGGCGTGTTGTTGCCCGTGCTGTTCAGGCGTCAGAGGCGCTTCTGGCGCTTTTTCCTCACCTGCGCGCTGCTCATAATCCTGGTGGAGGCGGCGCAGGCCCTGCTGCTGCGCGGCAGCGGGGATATTGACGACCTTATACTCAACCTGGCCGGCGCGTCCCTAGGCTATCCCCTGGGACGGCTGGCGGCCGGAGCACTGGATAAAGGAGAGAGACAGAATTGAAAAAGGTGGACTATGAGCACTTTTCCCGCTTTCTGATGCCCAACTCCCTGGAGGCCAGGGGGGACGAGCTGTATTTCCTCATCAGGCGCGCGGACCTGGAGGAGAACTGCTACAAGTCGGATTTGTACGTCCTGAAAGACGGCCGCCAGAGGCGGCTGACCGCGTCCGGGGACGTGAACAGCTTCTCGCTGACGGAGGAGGGCGTCATCTTCCCGGCGCTGCGCGAGAAGAAGGACAGGGACAGGGCGGCAAAGGGCGTGCCGCTCACGGTGTTTTACCTGCTGCCATATGACGGCGGCGAGGCGCGGGAGCTCTTTCGCCTGGACTACACGGTGACAGATATCAGGCGGCTGGGGGGTGGCCGGCTGCTCTTTACGGCCCGGTATTCCCACGACTTCGCCCGGGAGCTGGAGCTGGCCGGAGGGGACGCCGAAAAGGCCGCCGAGGCCCTCAAAAAGTCGCTCTCCGAGTGCCAGGTGATAGACGAGCTGCCGTTCTGGTTCAACGGGAGCGGATTTATAAACAAGCTGCGCAACCGGCTGTACATATACGAAAACGGGGAAGTGCGCGCGCTGACGGACGAGTTCACCGACGTATCGCTCCTGGCCATGGCCGATGGGCGCATCTGCTACGCGGCGGACAGGTACACCGGCCACGAGAACGTCGGGAACAGGCTGTATGAGATGGACACGGCCACACTGGAGGCCACGGAGATAAGCCTGGCCGGGGGCGTTTCGCACTACAGCGCCTGGCCGCTGTCCGGGGGCCGGGTGGCGGCGCTGATAAACGTGCACGAGAAGTACGGCATAAACGAGAACCCGCGCGTCTACATGCGCGAGGGGGGAGAGTGGAGGTGCCTCTACTCAGGAGGGGAGCACTCCTTCGGCAGCTCGGTGGGCAGCGACGTCAAGGCCGGCCGCGGCTTTTCCGGAGAGAAGCCTGTCTGCCGCGACGGGGGACTCTATTTCATTGACACCCAGGGCAGCTGCTCACGCCTGATACGGGTGGACGAGCTCAGCGGGGAGGTGAGAGCGGCCTCCGGACCCGGCGCGAACATAACCGACGCGGCCATGTACGGAGAGGGCTTCGCTGTCTGCGCCCTGCGCGGCGCGGCCGGCTGCGAGATATACTACATCGCCCCGGACGGGGAGGAGACGCGCCTGACGGAGCTCAACACGGCCCTGTTTGACGAGTACGAGTACTCGCCGCCGCGGCGAGTGAGCTATGTGAACGAAAAGGGCCGGGAGATAGAGGGCTGGGTCATAGCCCCGTCCGGACTGGAGGAGGGGCGGAAATACCCCGCCATACTCGACATCCACGGCGGGCCCAAGACCGTGTACGGGGACTGCTACTTCCACGAGATGCAGCTCTGGGCCTCCCGCGGCTTCGCCGTCATGTTCTGCAACCCCACGGGCGGCGACGGCGGCGGAGACGAATTCGCCGACATCCGCGGAGACTACGGCGGACAGGATTACCGGGACATCATGGGCTTTGTGGACGCGGCGCTGGAGCAGTACGGCTTCATAGACGGCGAAAAGCTGGGTGTGACCGGGGGCAGCTACGGCGGCTTTATGACCAACTGGATAATCGGGCACACCGGCCGCTTCAAGTGCGCGGCCAGCCAGCGCAGCATCTCGAACTGGTTCAGTTTCGGGAACACCTCCGATATCGGGGAACGCTTCGCCAGGGACCAGACCGGGGGCACCGTCTGGGAGAACAGCGAGCTGGCCTGGGCGCAGTCGCCGCTGAAATATGCCGACCGGGTCACGACGCCGACGCTGTTTTTGCACTCGGACGAGGACTACCGCTGCCCGCTCCCGGAGGGGATGCAGATGTTCTACGCCCTTATGGCCCACGGAGTCCCGGCCAGAATGTGTATCTTCAAGGGCGAAAACCACGAGCTCTCCCGTTCCGGGAAGCCGCGCAGCCGCGTGCGCCGGCTGCGCGAGATCACCGAGTGGATGGAGAAATACCTCAAGAGCGCGGACTGAGGCCCTGTGCGG
>CALWYN010000175.1 GCA_944385755.1 uncultured Oscillospiraceae bacterium | reverse complement strand
TGCACACCGTGGGGCCGGTGATAGACGGGCCCGTGAGCGCGAGAGACCGGGAGGAGCTGGCAGGCTGCTACCGCTCATGCCTGGAACTGGCGGCGGAACACGCGCTGGAGAGCGTGGCCTTTTGCTGCATCTCCACCGGGGAGTTCCACTTCCCCAACCGCGAGGCGGCGGAGATAGCCGTGGAGGAGGTCTCACGCTTCCTCAGGCGCGGCACATCCATAAAGAAGGTGATTTTCAATGTTTTCAAGGACATCGATGAAGAGATATACCGGGAACTCCTCGGCGCAGATTGAGCGGCTGCGCGAGGCGCTCTCCTCGGCGGACGCCGTCGTCATAGGCGGAGGGGCGGGCCTCTCCACCTCTGCCGGATTCACCTATTCGGGAGAGCGGTTCGAGAAAAACTTCGGCGACTTCATCGCCCGCTACGGCTTTAGCGACATGTACAGCGCGGGCTTCTTCAACTTCCCCAGCGAGGAGGAGCGATGGGCGTTCTGGAGCAGGTATATTCTCATAAACAGGTACACGGACGCCCCCAAGCCCGTATATGAGGAGCTGCTGGCCCTGGTCGATGGGAAGGACTACTTCGTTTTGACGACGAATGTGGACCACTGCTTCCAGAAGGTCGGATTTGACAAAAAGCGCCTGTTCTACACCCAGGGGGACTACGGCCTCTGGCAGTGTTCGCTGCCCTGCCACGACAGGACCTATGACAATGAGGAGACAGTCAGGCTCATGGCCGACAGGCAGCGCGATATGCGCGTTCCCTCCGAGCTCGTGCCGCACTGCCCCGTGTGCGGTAGGCCCATGGCCATGAACCTGCGCGCGGACGACACCTTTGTGCAGGACGAGGGCTGGTATGCCGCCGCCGGGCGCTATGAGGACTTCATACGCCGGCACCGCGGGCTGAGGGTTCTGTATCTGGAGCTGGGTGTCGGCTCAAACACCCCGGTGATAATAAAATACCCCTTCTGGCGGATGACCGCCGAGAATCCGGACGCCGTCTACGCCTGTGTCAATCTGGGGGAGGCCTATGCGCCGCGGGAGATAGCGGGGAGGTCGATCTGCATAGACGCGGACATCGGGGACACCCTCCGCGCCCTGGCCTGAGTCCGGGCCGCGCCCGGAGAGCGGACAGGGTCCGTATTGGCGTACCGTCCATCCCACCGGTGAATGGCGAACGCGCCTCCGGCAGCGCGCAGGGACTTACGGCCCGGCGCCGCCGGGCCGCAATTTAGTGAGTCTGTCGAAAAAGGCGTCAGCCTTTTCGACAAAGGGGAGCTCGCTGCGCTCCGCGCAAAGTGTTTTTCCGACGTACACGCCGCCGGAAAAACTATCTCACTTTCTTTCGCCGCCCGCGGGCGGCGAAACTCTGCGAGGCTTTTTCGACATACTGAAAAATCCGCCCGCGTCCAACGCGGGCGGATTATTATTGGGGTATTTTCTGCCTCTCGTGTACACCTGCCGCGCATGGCCCGTGACGACGGCCCCAATACGCAGGAGCTTACAGCGCGGGCGGCGGGGCAAATATCCGCCCGCGCGAGTGCGCGCTCTGCCTCCGGGCGCAGCCGCTGCAGTTGCCTTAGAATTCGCAGAAGCTAACAGCGCGGGCGGCGAGGTATAATATCCGCTCACGCATGTGCGCGAAATGCATCCAAGCGCAGCTTGGCGCGAAATGCCTCCGGGCGCAGCCCGGTTATTGTTCGGCGGGCTCGAAGGCGTCCGCGCCGTGGTGGCAGATGGGGCAGACGTAGTCCGCCGGCAGGGTCTCGCCCTCGTAGAAGTGGCCGCATATCGTGCAGATCCAGCCCTTCTTCTTTTCGACGACGGCGGGCACGTAGTGCTCGAAGTCCTCGGGCCCGTGCTTGCAGAGCGGGCAGACGAAGTCGGCGGGCAGCTCGGCCCCCTCGTGGAAGTAGCCGCAGACCTTGCAGATCCAGCCCTCGACAGCCGGGGCGGCGGGCTGCTTCTTGGGTTTGATGTGGGCGTGGTAATAGGCGTAGGTGCAGCTCGGCGCGTCCGAGAGGACGTGCGCCTCCACGACCTCGGCGATGTAGAGCATCTGTGTGCCGCAGTCGCGCGCGTCAATGACGCGGGCGGAGAGGACGGCGTTGGTGTGCTGGCCGATGTAGCGCACGCCGTTCCGGGTGCGCAGCTCGTCGGGCCAGTCCGCAAACTTGTCCACGTCGCGGCCGGACTGGAAGCCGAAGTGCTTGAACACGTCGTAGGGCACGTCCTCGCTGAGTATGCTTATGTTGAATATGCCGGCCTTCGCGACCATGTCGCAGGTGTGGTTGGCCTTGATGCAGCTTATGGTTATCTTTTTCGGGTCGCTGCTCGTAATCTGCCCGGCGGTGTTGATTATGCAGCCGTAGTCCTTTCCGTCCACGCGGGTGGTCAGCACCTCGACGCCGTAGCTGAATTTGTTGAAGGCGCTGTTTTCAACCTCGAATATGCCCTCGGACGAGCCCTCGGGCACGGCGGCGGGAGCGGATTCCGGCGCCGGGGCGGCAGGTAGCGCGTCGGCCGCGATGGCGTCCGCGAGGATGTCCAGATCGACGAGCTGACTCTCGGTGAGGGAGGAATTCACGGTCAGGGCGTCGCCTATGAACTCCGTGCCCTTGAGGCCGGAGAGCATGTCGCGCATCAGCTTGCCGCTGACAGGGGCCCAGGAGCCGTTCTCTATGAGAGCGATCTTGCGGCCTTGGAGGTTGTGGCTGACTATGTCGTGTATCAGCTGCTCCATGGTTATGAAGACGCCGGCGTTGTAGGTCGTGGCGGCTAGGACCAGGTGGCTGTACTTGAAAGCGTCGGAGACGATGTAGCTGGACGGGGTGACGGAGGTGTCGTACATCTTCACCTTTACCCCGCGGTCGGAGAGCTTGGCGGCGAGGATGTTGGCGGCGTTCTCCGTGTGGCCGTAGACGCTGGCGTAGGCAATCAGCACGCCGTTGACCTCGGGCGTGTAGCTCGACCACTGGACGTACTTCTCCAGAAAGTCGCCGAAGCCCCGGCGCCAGACGAAGCTGTGCAGCGGGCAGACGTAGTTTATCTCTAGCCCCGCGGCCTTGCGCAGCACGGCCTGGACCTGCGGGCCGTACTTGCCGACGATGTTGGTGTAGTAGCGCCTCGCCTCGTCGAGATACTCGTGCATGAAGTCGCACTCGTCGGCGAAAATCCGGCCGTTGAGCGCGCCGAAGGAGCCGAAGGCGTCGGCCGAGAAGAGGATCTTGTCGGTCGTGTCGTAAGTCATCATGACCTCGGGCCAGTGGACCATGGGGGCCATGACGAAGGTGAACACGTGCCTGCCGGTGGAGAGCGTGTCGCCCTCCTTAACGAGGTGGATGCGTTCCGAGAGGTCGGTGGGGAAGAACCTCGCCAGCATGGTCTTGATTTTGGCGTTGCAGACGATGACCGCCTCGGGATAGCGCAGGGCGATGTCCTCTATGGTGGCGGCGTGGTCGGGCTCCATGTGGGAGATGACGAGATAGTCCAGCCTGCGGCCGTTCAGCCCGTAGGCCACGTTGTCGAAGAAGTTATGCGCCACGGCTTTGTCGACCGTGTCGAACAGGATGGTTTTTTCATCGGTGATGAGGTAGGAGTTATAGGACACGCCGTCGGGCACCCCGTAGACGCCTTCGAACAGCGCAAGCCTCCTGTCATCCGCGCCGACCCAGAGAAGGTCGTCGGTTATGCGCTTTGTGCAATGCATTTATGTATACCTCCTTGAAATTAAGTGGTTGCCGGCCAAATACATAATAGCATCAACAGTTGCCCAAAGCAAGGGACAATACCGCGTGCCGAGGGCTTTTTTGCGCCCCGAGGGGGATGTGTTACAGATGTCGAAGCATGTCGGGAACGGGACAAACTTCGTTTTTTGTCTAAGTAATTTCATCAGACGGAGAGGTATAATTATTACTGAGACAAAATATGCGGCCCCGCCGCACAGAAAGGATGTTATATATGAGTGGAAGGACCCTGAAAGAATCGGCGCAGGCAGCTGCTGTCAGGCAGGCGCTGAAGCTGCTCAGGCAGCCTCCCGAGGAAAGTGTGCCCAAACTCATAGACTGGGCAAAGCGGTTTGACGCCACCGGCACGCTCAAAAATCAGATACATGGCGTTGAGGCAGTGCTGAACGATCCCAACTGGTCCGGGTTCATAAAATCCCTCTGGGACGACATAGATGAGGGCGTGAGGATGAAGATTTTCGAGAACTTCATCATAAACAGCGCCCTGATCGGCATGCCCCGCCAGGAGAAGGTGAAGCAGGAGCACGGCTGCTCCGTCCCCTGGGCCATACTCATGGACCCGACGAGCGCCTGCAACCTGCACTGCACCGGCTGCTGGGCCGCCGAGTACGGCAACAGGCTCAACCTCACATACGAGGAAATGGACGACATAGTCAACCAGGCCAACGAGATGGGCACCTACATGTTCCTCTTCACCGGCGGCGAGCCCATGGTGCGCAAAAAGGACATCATACGGCTCTGCGAGGCGCACAACGACTGCGTGTTCTCCGCCTTTACCAACGGCACGCTCATAGATGAGGAGTTCGCCCAGGAGATGCTGCGCGTGAAGAACTTCGTCCCGGCCATAAGCGTCGAGGGCTTTGAGGAGGCGACGGACGACCGCCGCGGCAAGGGAACCTATGCCGCCGTCGTGCGCGCGATGGAGATACTGAAGCGCAACAAGCTGCCCTTCGGCATAAGCTGCTGTTACACCAGCAAGAACTACAACGTAATAGGCAGCGAGGCGTATTTCGACGACATGATAGCCAAGGGCGCGAAGTTCGCCTGGCTCTTCACCTACATGCCGGTCGGCAAGAACGCCGTCCCCGAGCTCATGGTGACGGCGGAGCAGCGCGCGTACATGTACCGCAAGGTGCGGGAGTTCAGGAGCACGAAGCCGCTCTTCACGATGGACTTCTGGAACGACGGCGAGTTTGTCGGCGGCTGCATCGCCGGAGGCAGGAGCTACTGCCACATCAACGCTGCGGGCGACATCGAGCCCTGCGCCTTCATCCACTACTCGGACAGCAACATCCGCGAAAAGACGCTGCTGGAGGCGTACAAGTCCCCGCTCTTCATGGCGTATCACAGAGGCCAGCCCTTCAACTGCAACCACCTGCGCCCCTGCCCGCTGCTGGATAACCCCGGCGCGCTGGCCGACATGGTGCACAGCTCCGGCGCGAAGAGCACCGACGTGGAGGCGCCCGAGGACGTGGACGACCTCACCGCCAAGTGCGTGGACAAGGCCGAAAAATGGGCCGTCAAGGCCGGTGAGCTCTGGAGCGAGAGCCACCCCAACGGCTAAAAAAATACCGCCCCGGATTCCGGCCGGGGCGGTATTTTTCAATTGGGACGGGCCGCGGGGACGCCGCGCTCTCAGTTCCCGACGAGGAAGTCGAGAATATCCCAGCCGTCGGAGCCCTGGGATTTATAGAGCTCGGTATAGCCGCAGCGGGTGCAGGACACTGTGTAGAACTTCTTGTTCTGTATATCGAACAGCTTGGCAAAATTGCCGCCCGTGGCCTGGAACTGGTCGCTCTCAAAGCTGGTGCAGCCGCATTTTGCGCAACGGTACTGAACCTTTTCCAAAGGTCATCCCTCCTTTTCGCCATGATACCGCTTATGCGGGCGGCAGTCAAGGCTATTTGGCGTACATCAGGCCGATTATGTAGTTCGTGAGCCGGCGGGGGAGCAGCTTGGCGGCCGCGGCCGCGGCCTTATAGGGGAGCGCGAGGGCCTTGAGCGGGGCGGAGCGCCGCATCAGGGCCAGCCTGGCGACGTAGGCGGCGGCGCTCTCGGCGCTCATCCCGGTCTCCTCGTCGCGCTCCATGCGCGCCACGCTCCTGGCGACGCGCCCGCCGTAGGCGCCCTCCTCGGGCGTCTTTCTGCGCGCGGCGGTGAAGCCGGAGCGGATGTCACCCGGCATGACCGCGCAGACGGAGATGCCGAAGGGCCTGACCTCGTTCTGAAGCGCGAGGACATAGGCGTTGATCGCCGCCTTGGACACCGAGTACCAGAGCTGGAAGGGGATGGGCAGTATTCCCGCTATGGAGCTCATGCAGACTATGCGCCCGGCGCGCTGTGAGCGCATGGCGGGTATGACGGCGCGGCAGGCGTTGTCGGCGCCGAAGAGGTTGAGCTCCAGCTGGGCGTGGGCGTCCGCCGGGGGGGTGAGCTCCGCCGCACCGGAGATGCCGAAGCCGGCGTTGCAGACCAGGATGTCTATCCGGCCCTCGCGGGAGAGTATCTCGTCCACCGCGGCGCGGACCTGGGCCTCGTCGGTCACGTCGGCGGTGAGATGGACGACGCCCTCCTGGGGCTTTTCGTGCCGGGAGAGCTCGTACACGCGGCAGTGCGCGTCCCTGAGCGCGGCGGCGGTGCAGCGGCCTATCCCGCCGCTGCCGCCGGTGACTACGGCCACCTTAGTCATCCGAGAACACCTCCGCTATGATATCCATCGCCTCGTCCAGCAGCTCCTCGGTGTGCGTGGCCATATAGCTGGTGCGCAGCAGGCAGTCGCCGGGCGCGACGGCGGGGGGAAGCACGGGATTGACGTACACCCCGCGCTCGTAGAGCTGCTTGGCCTTTACCAGGGTGTTCTCTACGCCCTGCGTACATATGGGGATGATGGGCGCGGCCGAGTCCCGTATGGGCACCCCGCGGCGCCGCAGCCCCTCCCTGGCGTAGCCGGCGAGGGCGAGCAGCCGCGACGGGAGCTCCGGGTGCAGCTCCAGCTGCCTGAGCGCGGCCAGGGCCGCGGCGCAGGAGGCGGGGGGAATTGAGGCCGAGAAGATAAAGGGCCGGGAGTTGTGCCTGACATACTCGCAGACCTCCCCGGACGCGGCCATGTAGCCGCCGAGGCTGGCGAGCGACTTGGAAAAGGTCCCCATTATCACGTCCACGCGGTCCTCGAGCCCAAAGTGGCTGGCCGTGCCTCGCCCGCCCTCGCCTATCACGCCGAGGCCGTGCGCGTCGTCCACCATGACCC
>CALWYN010000174.1 GCA_944385755.1 uncultured Oscillospiraceae bacterium | reverse complement strand
CACGTTGGCGTCGGCAAGGCCCTCTGCGACGACCAGCGGGCCCGATACTTTCGTTATGATTCCGCTCATCTGCAAACCTTCTTTATCACAAAATATCAGTTCCCACGGCTTTCTCGACCGCCGCCTTGAGTGCGGACTGGCCGAGCCCCAGGGGGCCTTCCCTGCCGGGGATGAGGATTATAGCGGGGCTTGGGACATTCTTATACCTAGCTATCTCGTGTTCGAGATACTGGGCCAGATTCTCCTCCACATATATGATGGCGTACTCCCCGCCGGAGTCCCTCGCCAGCCGGCGCAGGATCTCCCTCGCCTCGTCCGGCTCGGAGGCGGGAAACACGTCGAGCCCCAGGGCCTTGAAGCCCATGACCGTCTCGCGGCCGCCCAGAACAGCGATTTTAAGCATCTATATCACGCAGCCTTTCCCGAATGACCTCCGGCTCTATACCGGCCAGGCGCCCCGTGAGTATCATGCGCGCGGCGGTTATCTCCAGCTCGAGCAGCGAGATATACTCCACAACCGCCTCGATGCCGAAGGGCTTCATCTTGGCCGCGGACAGATATGCGGAGGCCGCGTTGTCGCAGGCGAGCTCAAAGTCCGTGAGGGCGCCGCCTTTCATCGCCTCCGCCCCCAGGGCCGCGGCGGCCGCCAGCGGAGTGGCGTGGAACATGGCTGTCAGCCCGTCGCCGCTCACGGCGGCCTGGGCCAGGCGCGAGGCGTCCGCACTGCCGCCCTCTACCAGGGCCGTGGCCATGAAGTCCCTGTCCTTGCCCATGCGCACGGTGCGCACCACCGTGCGCAGGTTGGCGCTGTCTATCAGGAGCTGGACATAGCCTTTGAGGAACGCGCTGCCGCTGCGCCCGGCCATGGCCAGCGCCTCGGCGAAATAGGCCGCGTCCAGCCCGAAGTCGGCGAGCTGGGGATTGCCCGTGCGGTTGAGAACAGAGGCGGCCTCCGAATAGGCCGCGGCCATGTCGGCCGGGAGGTCCCCGAGGTTCCCGTCGGATACGGCGGCGCTCAGGGCCTCGGGCGGCACGCGCCCGCAGCCCGAGAGCAGCCTCCCGCCGTCCACGCCCGCCGCGGCGGACTTGACCAGCACTTTCAGGTTGTGATAGTCATACTTGAGGCGGAAGATATCCACCGCCTCGCGCTGGGGGACCATGCCCGCCAGCTCCTCGAACACGGCGGCCCTTCTGCGGGAGAGCGCCGCGTCTATGCCGGTCGCGTCGGCCGCGGACATGTCCTCATAGCCGCAGTCCACGAGCAGCTTCGCCGACTCGGCGAAGCTGGGCGCGGCGAGCATGCGGTCCATCCGGTCCCGGCTCAGCATACCGGCCTCCCTCGCCCTCAGCATGGACGAGAGCATCAGATAATCTGTATCCTTAATCTTCTTAGACAAGACCTTACCTCCTTGCCCGCGAATATGCGCCGCCTTCCGCGGCCTCAGCTCTCAAAGAGCACCTCCGCCACACGGGCGGCGAGCTCGCCGCGGGAGAGGTCGAGCAGCGTGTCCACCGTGCAGTTGACCTCGATGTCCCCCTGCTTGAGTATCAGTCCCCCGGACATGGGCCTCGTCGTGTCGGAGAGCGTAAGAGCTCCGGCCTTACCCTTGCCGCTGATCAGCTCATTTGCGCGCCTGACGGTCTTGGCCCCCACTTTTGCCCTGTCGGCTTCGGAGAAGATGACCTCCTCCTCCCCCGTTATGGACGCCGCGGCGGCCTCTCTGGCCAGGAAAGCTATGTAGTCCGCCTCCGGCAGAGCGGCGATGAGCTTCTGCGCCTCGCCGAACGCCCTCGACACCGCCTCCTGCTTCATGGAGAGCACGCTCTTTTTGGCCTCGAGAGCGGCGGTCCTGGCCATGCGCTGCACGCGCTGCGCGGTGTCCTTGACTCCCTCACGTACCAGCCGCCAGCATTCCTCCTGGGCCTTTTTGTCATTCTCCGCCCGGATTTCCGCGCACTTTTTCTCGCTCTCGGCGCGGATGGCCTGGCACTCCGCCTCGGCCTCCGCCGTTATCCTGGCGGTTATTTTCTCGATGCCGTTCATAGCCTCAGTCCCTTCTCGTACAGGGCCGGACTCAGGCGATGAAGAGGATCATCAGCATGGAGGCGAGCAGGGAGAGTATGGCGTAGAACTCGACGGTTATGCAGAGCACCATGCCCTTGGACCAGTCATCGGGTTTCTTGGCGAGCAGGTTAATACTGGCCGCGGCGACCTTGCCCTGCGCAATGGCGGACAGCCAGCCGCCGAGCGCCATCGGGATGCAGGCCACGAAGTACCTGAGGCCCTCGGTGACGGTCATGTCGACTATGGTGCCGTCGAGCAGGCCCATCTGGAAGCTGGCGAAGAACCAGACGACGAGACCGTACAGGCCCTGCGTGCCGGGGATGACCTGCAGAATCATTACCTTACCGAACTTGCTGGGGTCCTCACAAAGCAGGCCAGCGCCCGCTTCGCCGGCGATGCCGGTGCCTATTGCAGAGCCGACGCCGGAGAGCGCCGCCGCGAGGCCCGCACCGAGCAGGCCGAGAGCCATTCCGCCGAACTGTTCAAGAAACATTTTGTTTTCCTCCTCTTATTTGTCGGTGTTGGTAACCGTGACATACTTGGTATTTATCTCTAGCGGCCTGAACGGCCTGCCGCCGTCCTTGTAGAAGGCCTTGAAGAACTCCAGGCACTGGAGCCTCAGGTCGTGGACGAAGCAGCCGAGCAGGTTGAGCGCGAAGTTCAGCGCGTTGCCGAACAGGGAAATAATTATGAACATGAACACGTTCCCGAATATGGCGCCGATGGTGTTGAACACCTGCGCGATGACGCTGCCCGCGAGCATGAGCGCCATGAGTCGGGAATAGCTGAGTATGTCGCCGAAATAGCCGGTCACGCCGTTGTATATGGCGCCTATGAAGCCGGTGAATATGCCCAGGCCCTTTCTGCCCTTGGCCGAGCCGATAAAGAGCATCACGCCGCCTATCGCCAGCACTACGGGCACTCCCCCGACCGTGCCGATGCCCAGGACCCAGAGCCCGAGGCCGATGAATATCACCCACCAGGTGCCCTCGTTGAACACGGCGTCGAATATCTCTCCCTGCTTGACCTTTTCAACCACGCTGATAATCATGCCGGTAATGATCTGGATAAATCCGAGGCACATAGCGCCTATAAGGATCATTATCGTGTCATCCAGCGGCGTGAAGAGGGCGGGCAGGCCCTGCCAGGTGGTGTCCGGGTTGATTATCTGCGCTATCTGGAGCGGGGCGTCGCTGAAGAAGCCGCCTGTCAGCGCCCCCATTACAGTTGTCGAGATGCCGCACCAGAGCATCAGCTCAAAGAAGTTGCGCATGCCGCGGCGCGGCTTTTTCTTTTTCAGGACAACGAGCGCCGCGATTATCATAATCAGGCCGTAGCCCATGTCCGCGAGCATGATGCCGTAGAACAGGATGAAAAACGGCGCCATGAGCGGGTTCGGGTCCACGCCGTCGTAGGCCGGGAGGGAATACATCTCCGTGACCATATTC
>CALWYN010000173.1 GCA_944385755.1 uncultured Oscillospiraceae bacterium | reverse complement strand
CGGCGCCCTGGCCTCAAGCTTCAACAGCATGCTCGACAGGATAGAGGGCCTGATGGTGCAGATCGAGCGGGAACAGCAGGAGAAGCTGCGGACGGAGCTGGCCGTGCAGCAGAACCGGATACAGCCGCATTTCCTGTACAACGCGCTCAACTCCATCTCCGCGCTCTGCGAGATGGGGCAGCTGGAGGAGGCCTCGGGCATGTCCATGCTGGTGGCGCAGTACTACAGGCGCGTCCTGAGCGACGGCAAGGACGCGATAACCCTGGAGCAGGAGATGAAGTGCGTCGAGCTCTATCTGCAGATAGTGAAGTTCGGCAAGGGGGACTCCATAGAGTACGGCCTCCTCTGCGGCGACGAGGTGAAAAACGCCCCCGTCCCCAAGATGACGCTCCAGCCGCTGGTTGAGAACGCCGTAAAGCACGCCTTCAGGAGGGCGTCCGGAAACAGGATAGATGTCTGCGCGTACGCGGACGGCGGCTCGGTGGTCATAAAGGTGGAGGACAACGGGGTGGGCATGGACACGGCCCGGTTCAGGCAGAGCCTGGCCGGGGAAAACCAGGGCCACTTCGGAATATACAGCGTAAACGAGCGATTCCGCCTGCTGTGCCGGGACTCATTTGAGATTGAGGCGGAGAGCCGGCCCGGCGAGGGGACACAGATAACGCTGCGCTATGACTGGAGGGAGATGCTCTCCGGCGGCAGCGCGCACAGCTGAAGAAGATGGGAGGGAAAACTGTTGCTGAAGGCCCTTCTGGCTGAGGACGACGACATTTTTGCAAGATATGTCCAGAGATGCGTGGACTGGGACTCAATCAGGACCGAGCTCGCCGCCCGGGCCAGGACAGGCGATGAGGCCATGGCCTTTGCCGAAAAACTGAGGCCTGATATCATAATAATGGATGTCGAGATGCCCGGGCCGAGCGGCCTGGAGTGCATCGGGCGCATAAGGGAGAGCCGCCAGAACTGCGAGATACTCCTGGTGACTGGGCACGACGAATTCGAGTACGCGCAGAGCGGGGTGAAATACGGCGTGACGGACATACTGCTCAAGCCCATGCCGCGGCGGGCGCTGGAGCAGGCGCTCGAGAACGCCGTGAACGAGCACTGGGCGAAGCGCATATCGTCCGTGGCCATGAGGGGGTATATGTGCGCCAACTGCGCAAACTGCGGGGAGGGCCCGCTGGAACTGCTGGAAGAGGATGCTTCGGAGCAGTCCGTCCTAGGCCTGGCGGCGGCCATAATCAGGCGGGTCAGGGAAAACGACGTCTACCACATAAATGAGGCGATAACCCAGTACCTGCTCGCGGTGAACCGGAGGCCGGCCCCGTACAACCACATCTTCTGGCTGGACGCGTTCCCGGCCCTGCTCTGCTTCGAGCTGCTCCAGGGCGACCTGGCGGAGGAGGCGCCGCCGCCGCTGTGCGACCGGCAGAAACTGCTGGAGACGATACAGGGCGCCGTGCTGTCCGAGAGGATAAACCAGACGCTCTTTGAGCTCTGCAGCCGCACGGCGTCGGCCCTGGCAAACAGGCCGTCCCACAACAGCGCGCACGTCACCGACAAGGCCTACTATATAATCCAGAAGCACTATCCGGACCCCAAATTCAATGTGAGCACCCTGGCCGAGATGATGCACTTCCACGAGGGCTATCTGAGGCGCATATTCAAGGCCTCGTTTGGGAAATCCCCGGCCTCCGTGCTCAAGGAGACCAGGATGGCGGCCGCCAAAAAACTGCTGGAGGAGGGGAATCTGCAGATTCAGCAGATTGCCAGGTCAGTGGGCTTTGAGGACGCGTCATACTTCAGCAAGTGCTTCAAGCACTACTACGGCCATTCTCCATCGGACATAAAATAGAGACGGCGGGAGCTCCCCCGTGTTTCGGGGGAGCTCCCGCCGTTTGGGCGGCCCTCACTCCAGAGGGGAGAGCGGTGCCCTGAAGGCGATGGCGCGCGGGGTCCGGACGGAGTCGAACTCCACCAGGTAGGCCCGGCGGGCGTAGTCTATGGAGCGGACGGTACCGGGGCCGAACACGCTGTGGCGGACACGGTCGCCCTCCGCGAAAGCGGGCAGGGCGTCCTCCGCCGCCAGACGGGCGGAGGCGGCGCGGATGTAGTCACGCGTCTCCTCTATCAGGCCGCGCTCGGGCGGGGAGGTGTAGTCCAGCAGGGCCTGGTCTATGTCCAGAATGAAACGGGATGGATAGCGGGGCGAGCCGTCCAGCCCCCGGCCGCCGGCCTCGGAGAGGAACAGGCCGCGCTGCGCGCGGGTCATGGCCACAAAGGCCAGCCGCCGCTCCTCCTCCATGGCCGGGAGGGTGCGGACCCGGCGGGAGGGGAAGATGCCCTCGTTCAGCCCGCACAGGAACACATAGGGGAACTCGAGCCCCTTGGCGGAGTGGACCGTCATCAGGCGGACCTTGTCCCCGGAGTCCGCCGCGTCGCTGTTGGTGAAGAGGGCCACGTGGGCGAGATAGTGCTCCAGGGTGCTCTCTTCCCCGCAGGAGGTCTCGTATTCGTATATCGACTGCTTGAGCTCGGCCAGGTTGTCCAGGCGCGCCTGATTGCCCTCCGTGCGCAGCATCTCCTCGTAGCCGCTGTCGCTCAGTATGGCGCTGAGCAGTTCGGCGATCTGCCGCCCGGAGCTGCCGGCGGAATAGAGCTCTATGAGCGAGATGAACTGCCGCGCCCTGGTGCCCCTGAAGAGGGGATCGTCCACCGTCAGCTTCAGCGCCTGGTAGAGGGAGCAGCCGTGCTCCGCGGCGTAGTCCTTGAGAAAGCGCATGCGGCGCTCACCCAGGTTGCGCCGGGGGACGTTGGCTATGCGCAGGAAGGAGAGGTCGTCCTGATACGCGGCCATGCGCAGGTAGCTGAGCGCGTCCTTCACCTCCGCGCGGGAGAAGAACTGGACGCCGCTGTATATGGTGTAGGGTATCTCCGCGGCGAGCAGCGCCTCCTCGAGCTCGCGCGTGACATAGTGCGCGCGGTAGAGCAGGCAGATGTCCCTGAACGGGGTGCCGCCGTCGTGCAGCCTGAGCACCTGCCCGGCTATCCACTCCGCCTCCGCCGCCGCGTCCCGCGCCCAGTGGCAGACGGGGCGCGGCCCGTGCGGGAGGGTCGGGATGAGAGATTTGGGCATTCGCTGCACGTTGCGGGATATAAGCGAGTTGGCCGCAGCGAGGATTTCCGGGGTGGAGCGGTAGTTTTCCATCATCATTATGGTGCGCACATCCCGGAACTTCCTGTCGAAATCCAGGAGATAGCGGACGTCGGCCCCGCGCCAGGTGTAGATGGTCTGGTCGGGATCCCCCACGATGAAGAGGTTGCCGTGATAGCCGCAGAGGACCTCCATCAGGCGGTACTGCGGCTCGTCTATGTCCTGAAACTCGTCTATCATTATGTACTCGAGCCGCTGCTGCCACTTGAGGCGGATGTCCCCGCGCTCTTTGAAGATGTGCAGCGTGAATATTATCAGGTCGTTGTAGTCGAGGGCAAAGCAGCGTTTTTCCTGGTAGAGGTAGCCGTAAAAGATGATGTCGCGGGTCGCGGAGGCCTCCGTGTATTTCCTGTAGAGCGTGTCCGGGGACATCTCCAGCATGTCGAGATAGTAGTCCGGGCGCTCCTTGAGCTTCAGAATCTCTATCATGTCGCGCGCGTCGGCGAAGGTCATGTCCCGCAGGGTGAGCCCGCGCTCCTCGTAGATTATGCGGAGCATGGAGTCTATGTCCGAGTTGTCCAGCACGAGGAAGCTCCTGGGGTACTGCACGGCGTGGCTGTCCTCCTGCAATACGGAGACGCAGAAGCCGTGGAAGGTGTTTATATAGCCCGTGTCGTTGTCGCCGGTGAGGTTGTGTATGCGCGCTCTCATCTCATTCGCGGACTTGTTCGTGAACGTGACGCAGAGGATGTTTCCCGGAAGTATGCCCAGCTCGTTCACCAGAAAGGCGAAGCGGGCGGTGAGCGCCTTGGTCTTGCCCGAGCCCGCCCCGGCAATCACCCGGACCATGCCCTCCGTGGCCAGCACAGCCTCGCGCTGCGCGGCGTTGAGCCCTTTGAGAATTTCACTCATGTGCCTCGCCTCCCGTGAACATTGTAGCAGGAGCCGGGGAGATTTGCAAATACGGGCCGGAAATCGGGCCGCCACATATGACAGGGCGCCGCACGCAGTCATGCGTGCGGCGCCCTGTCATCCGATGGAGCTTTTCATCTCACTTCGGGAGGAGGCCGCTCATTTGCCGGCGGCCGAGAGCTCCTCGCGAATTTCACGGGTCTGGACGCTGTCCCCGTCGGACATGGAGGCGACCTTCCAGCTCGGCCAGTCGGAAATTATCCTTCGGACCTCCTCCAGACTCTGCTCAACATATGTCTTGCTGTATGTACAGGTTTGCCGTGGAGTTGCTGCCTTCATTGCTGCGTCCCCTTTTCGTCTAAGAATTCCAGGTAATTTCCAATCTCGAATTTTTCCCGTTCAAAATAGGAAGACGGCTCCATTATACACCGGAGGCTGGCCGTCTGGCAATCCCATTTTACGATTTCGCCGTCGTCGTTTTTGCGCCTGACCGGCGTGCCGCTGCTCAGCTTCATGGAGAAGAGGTCAAAAAAGCGGCGCGGCCCGATGCCCACGAATTCCTCAAAGCGCACGCGGTTCTGCTCCCCGCCGTCCGCGGAGGAGTCCGCGAGGACTATGGCGTCCTGATAGAGCTCCATGGACTTGCTCTTGGGATAGGGCTCTATATATACGACTCGCCTTATCCCCGAGCCTATTATGTGCTTCGCGCAGTTGTGGCAGGGGAAGGTGCTGCAGTAGAGCGTGGCGTTCTGCAGCGATATGCCGGTCCTGGCGCAGGAGAGTATGGCGGCCATCTCCGCGTGGACGGGGCGGCCGTATTCCGTGAGGAACTTTATGCGGGACTGGTAGATGCGGTCCCAGGCCTCCTGCCTGTCTGCCCGGCCCTTCTCGCTGTCCTCAAATTTGAACACGTCGACAATCTCGTCGACGATGCGCCGGTGTTCGCGGCGGTTGGAGTCGTATCCCCTGGTGTAGTCGCGGCCGTCGGGCTCGTCGTAGTATTTGAAGCTCTCGCTGTCATACACCGGCCAGTACTGCCCGCCCCCGAAGCGGGGGCAGTCGTTCGCGCCCATGGCCACAATTTCCAGGTCGGGCGTGGCGATCACCGCGCCTATCTGGCGGGACAGGTCGGCGGAGCGCAGCCCGGCGGAATAGGCCATGAACATGGCGTACTCGTCAAAGGTGGGGGTGATGAAGGGGTTGGCGAACATGAGGCCGATTATGCGCTCGAGCTGCCGCCGTATGATGAGCTTTTTTGCCGCGCGTTTCCTCTCGGCCGCGTCCCTCTGCGCCATTTTGCCGTACGCCCGCTCCCAGCCGTTTAGCGAGAGGTGGAAATCCGCGAGCTCGAACACCGCGCGGGTCTTCTGGCCGTGCTGCGGCCCCTCGTCCAGGTCGCGCGCCATCAGACGCAGGGCGTCGCTTCTGGACAGGTCCTTCTCGATGAGGTTGTCCAGGCGGAAGTGCTCGGCCTCGTTGATGGCGAAGAGATAGAAACCGGTCGAGTACACCTTCCTGAGGACCTTGACCTCCTCGGGGTTCTTCAGCGAGTCGATGATATATGCCGTCGACTGGCGGGGCTCGTCCGCCTTGCCGCGGTGCATGGTTATCTGGTGTATGGCGCCCTTGGCCAGAATGCCGTTGTCCCCAGAGCTCCCGCGCATCTCGTTCCCAAGGCTCATGAGCCTGTCGGAGCGCGCATAGCCCTTTTCAGGCAGGCCGGGGTCCAGCGGGGCCAGGAGATCATTGGAGATTTTAACCGTGTCGCAGGAGTAGCCGTATTTTTGCAGCTCCTCCTCTATGGCCTCGCGCACGGGGATTATATCCGTACCCACGGCGCAGGTCAGTGCTATGACGAATTCGGAATGATAACCGGGCATGTTTTCACCTCCCCTAAAAATTTTAACATTTTTCAACAAATTTGTAAAGAAAAAAGGAAAACGGTGTTGCGTAATTGGGAAAAACGTGTAGAATATAATGGGAAAAGGAAATTGATATCGGAGGCGATCGCCGTGGGTACCGGCTATGTCATCTTTAACAATGACGGGGAGTTTCAAAAACTTGGGCTGAAGAATGTACCGGGGACGCACTTCCAGAGACGGAATCTTCTGGTAGGCAAAAACGGCTCGGGCAAGACCCGCTTCCTCAACGCCCTGTACAGCGAGTTCAAGTCCCGGCCGCCGTCGGACGCGGCGGCGGTGGTGAGGCTGGACTTCTCCAACTTCCATCTGTCAGGGGGAAAGGCCTCCGGCAAGCCCGCTGATAAAGGGCTCTTTGACATCCTGATTCTGGAAGAGGAGGCGAGCTTCTTCGATTTCCTGGAGCTGGCCGAGCAGGAAAACCTGAAGTTCATACATGATATCACCAAATCCAAGATCCTGTACACCGAGGGCCTGCGCCGGAGGCTTGACCGGGGACTCGGGAGGATGAACGACCATCTGAGGGAGTTCATAGGCTATGAGATATACTTCGGCGACGAGCCGGAGCACGAGCCCATCATACGAAAGGTGGACGAAGGGGGCAAAAGCGCGAGGGAGAGGCCGTATAGGGATATGCTGGCCGAGTTCTCCCCCGGGGAGCGGTTCATATTCTACCTGTGCATCTTCATGTATTATGTTGAGACGGTGCGCGGCAAGGGGGTTATACTGCTGCTGGACGAGCCGGAGCTGCACCTCCACCCCCGCGTCCTCACGGAGGTGATGCGCTGGCTGTACGAATCCACAGCGGTGAAGCAGCTCTGGGTCGCCACGCACTCCCTGTTCCTCATGCCGCTCTTCTGCTTTGAGGAGATATGCCTCTTTGAGGACGGCACCATAATGCCCCGGGACAGCAAGATGTACAGGAGGGCCTACGGCGACCTGGTGGGGCTGGGTGACGACGGCATGTTCGAGCTGCTCAAGTCCATAGACAGCTGGGAGTATTACCGCTTCATCGTGGA
This sequence comes from uncultured Oscillospiraceae bacterium, assembly GCA_944385755.1. Classification (GTDB taxonomy): domain Bacteria; phylum Bacillota; class Clostridia; order Oscillospirales; family Oscillospiraceae; genus Scatomorpha. The sequence continues at coordinate 1,453 of CALWYN010000173.1, read as the reverse complement.
GTGCTTCTGCCCGCCGACCACGGTGGGCCGGGCGAACCCCCGGGACGAACAGTTCGTCAATTTTGTCAGAAGTATCAACGCGGGCCGCAGCGGCGGGATCCGCGTACTGGACTACGGCGCCGGGGAGTGGCGGATATGGGAGTGCCTGCAGCTGGCGCACTCGCTCGGCGAGCTGGACGCCGGGAAGATACGCTATGAGGCCTATGAGCCGTATCCCAGAGAGGAGACCCTCAGAAGGCTGGAGATGGCCTACGGGGAGAATCCCTTCCAGATGTACAGCCGCATCGACGATGTGCCGGACCACAGCTACGACGTAGTCGTGCTGATGAATGTCCTCCACGAGATAGATATACTGGACTGGGAGCAGACTTTCAGGGACATCCGCCGTGTGCTCACCCCTGAGGGCGTGCTGATTTTCCTGGAGGTCAAGACCCTGTCCCTGGGGGAGCAGCCCTATGGGAACACAGGCTACCTGGTCCTGGGCTCCGAGGAGGTGAGGCGGCTGTTCCGACCGGACAGCCCCGGGACGGGGGACGGGTCGAGCGAGAGCCGGAAGACAAACTGCTGGGCCATAAAGGCGTTCCTCCTGGACAGGGTGGACCGCGCCTCCGTACGCGAGTGCGTCAACTCGCTGATAGACAGCAGCAAGACGGTACTTACGCAGGCGTTCAACGAAAAAATGGCCGCCGCCCACGGCGGGGCTGGCAGTCCCGGCACGGGCCTCACGGCGCGGAAATACGCCTTCTGGTCACAGCAGTATATCAACGCCGTCCTGGCACTGGAGAGGCTTGAGAACCGCGGTCAGCTGACTGTAATCGCCGGCGGCGGACAGGAACCATCAAAGATAAACTTCCAGGGCTTCAGCACGCCCTAGGGCCGGAGCCTGCGGACCCGAACGGGGATGCCGCCCGGGGCGGGACAAAAATCCCAAAGGCCGGCGCCGCGTGCCTCCGCGCCCCATTAGAAGGGACAAGCCCCAAAACAGGGCGGCACCGGCACCGCCGGGAAGACAGAGAAGTGCACATATACGGCAAAAAGCGCCTGAAATCTTTAGGATTTCAGGCGCTTTTGGAGCTGCTGCCCGGATTCGAACCGGGGACCTCATCCTTACCAACTGGTTAGGAGCCTTCCAGCCCTTGGTTTTCAACACTTTCCGGCCATTTTTGCTCCAAAAGGATGAGGTCGGCGGCACTCTTTGCTCCGTTGTTTCCATCCGCTCGTTTCCCCGTGTGGGTCAGCGTGTGGGTCAAAGGCCGCCGCGAGCCAGCCATTGCTCCTCCGGCGCAACCGGACTGTTACCAGTCCGCCTCACCCCACCGGCTCCGAGAGAGGCTCAGAACCTCTCCGCTCTCATCGAACAGCGTTTTGCGGACGCCTTCGGCGGCGTTGGCGCTCCAATAGTTGGGGGCGGAGACGCTGGAGAGGAACACACCGTCGGAAAACTGCGCGTAGA
>CALWYN010000172.1 GCA_944385755.1 uncultured Oscillospiraceae bacterium | reverse complement strand
GTCATAGTCGCTCAGGTCGTAGTAGCCGCCTTGTACGCCGACGAGCTCGCCGTGCGGGCCGAGCTGCAGCGTAAAAAACGGAAGCCGCACGTCTTCATTGATCTCATCTGGCACCGGCTGCGGAGGGCTCAGAGCCACGCTCTGCATCATGCGTATGCTCTCGTTTTCGAGGTTCGCGCTGGTAAAGTAGTAGACCAGTACGAGGATAAAGCACAGCATCAGCGTAACAATGGACATATTTATGACTACAAATTTGAACCTGAGGCGTTTAAGCATCTCCGGCCACCTCCAGATGATAACCGAGCGAGCGGATTGACTTTATGCGCACATTGGAGCCGATGCTGGCCAGCTTTTTTCTGAGAAAGCCCACGTAGACCTCCACGTGATTCTCCACCGCCTCGCTCTCGAAGCCCCAGACCTTCACCAGAATGGCCTGTTTGGGCAGGTTGCGCTCCCCCGAGCTGAAGAGTATGCGCATAATCTCAAATTCCTTGGCCGAGAGCCTCACGCTGTTTTCCCCGCAGACCAGCAGCGCAGAGGCCAGGTCGAGAGAGGTGTTCCCGAATTCCAGTTCGTCCACCTGCGCGCCCTGGCGGCGGAGTATGGCGTTTATGCAGGCGAGCAGCTCCCGGCTGTCAAAGGGCTTGGTCAGGTAATAGTCAGCGCCGGCATCCAGCCCACTTATCCTGTCCTCCAGCCCGGAGCGCGCCGTGAGCATCAGAATTGGGGTGCCCATCCGCGCCGCTCTTGCGCGCCGGGCCACATCAAGCCCGTCTATGCCCGGAAGCATTACGTCGAGGATAACGAGGTCGTAGACGCCGAGTCTCACATAGTCCAGCGCGCTCTCCCCGTCATAAACAGCCTCCGTCTCAAAGCCCCTGGAGCGCAGCAGCTCCTCTATGGAATCCGCCAGCAGCCTCTCGTCCTCAACAATAAGTATTTTCACGAAATTCACTCCAATCCCAAGCTATATGATACAGCAAAAAACTGAAGCGAATCTGAAAAAACTGTTAACTGTGGACGATTCAACGAGAAAGAATAAAGCGGCCTGAACGGCCGCTTTAAAATCGCTCAGTTCCTCTGTTTCAGCCGCCTCTCCGCCGCCTCAATCACATGTTTGCAGAGCACTGCCGTCGTGACGGCGCCCACACCTCCGGGGACAGGAGTCACGGCCCGTACGCGGTTCTCCGCCTCCTCAAAACAGACATCGCCGCATATTCCCCCGGGCGTGGTATTTATGCCCACGTCGATAACCACCTGCCCGGGATTAAAGCAGCCGGCCCCCACAAGTCCCGGCCGCCCGGCGGCGGCGATAAGTATATCCGCCTCCCGGCAGATGTTTGGCAGCGCCGGAGTCCTGCTGTGGCAGATGGTCACTGTGGCATCCCGGGCGAGCAGCAGCATGGCGGCGGGGCGGCCTATGACCAGGCTCCTGCCTATGACCACCGCGCGCTTTCCCTGAATGGGTATGCCGTAATAGTCGAGTATCTCCAGACAGGACCGGGCCGTACAGGGCACGAATCCATGACCTGTGCCCGAGAACACTCCCTCCATCGAGGGGCCGGTTATGCCGTCCACGTCCTTATCTGGAGACAGGGTTTCACAGGCTGCCCGCTCGTCGAGCTGACCGGGCAGCGGGCGGAACATGAGACAGCCGTGAATGGCCTCGTCGCAGTTCACCTCTTCTATCGCGCGCAGGAGCTCACTCTGAGCCGCATCTGCCCCAAGGTGGAACAGCCTGGTCTTTATTCCTACTCTGGCGCAGCGTTTCAGGGCCGCCTGCTCATAGGCGACGTCGCTGTTGTTTTCTCCCAGCCTGATAATCGCCAGGCCTGGTTCGACGCAGCTCCCGGCCAGGGCGGCCGCCCGCTCAGTGAGCTCTGCTGTTATGGCCTCGGCCACAGGCCGTCCGTACAGTATTTCCGCCATACCTTGCCTCCGGTATGCGGCCAGGCATGCTGCAGTCATGCCTGGCCGCCCAATTTATAGTTACTCAATCCGCGGGGCAGACCGCGATGCACCTGGCGTTAAAGCCCGTCATATCCTTCCCACGCGGGAAACCGCAGAAGATGACGCTGCCCACCGGAGGCACCTGGTCGAGATTCCTCATCAGCTCAATCTGATAGCGGTCCTGCTCGAGTATGTAATACTCGCATACGTATCCCCCTGCCGCGCTGCGCACAGCCACATCGGTGTCGCTGGTCTCATGGCCGATTGCGGCCACATTGCGCTCCTCGACGAGGAATTTCAGGGCCTCCATGCCCCAGCCCGGATAGTGCTTCTGACCGTTCGCATCGAAGTTGTCCAAATCTTCGCGCTTGCTCCAGTCCGTGCGGGCCGCCACAAAGCAGCCCTCAGGTATTTTACCGTATTTTGCCTCAAAATCCAGAATATCTTCCACAGTGACGCCGTAATCCGCGTCCTCCGCGGCCTTTGCGCTGACATCTATCACACAGAGAGGGAGAATCAGTTCGTCGGCGCGCAGCCCGTCCAGCATACGGGTATCGGCCACGAAATGGCCCGGAGCGTCCACATGTGTGCCGTACTGCGTGACCGTGGTAACCTTATGGACCCGGAAGCCGTCGCTGTAGTCGAAAATTTTCTCGTATTCCATCGCGGGGAAGCCGGACCAGTGCGGCGTCTCCGGCGAGAACTCATGGGAGAGTTCAACAAATCGGCATTGGCTTTTCCAGCGTTTGAGGTCATCCCAGAGATTTATATTTGCCATGATGGCTCCTCCATCCAATATCATTCCGTTATTTAAAGCTTGCTCCTGACTAGTGCGGCGAGCCTCTGAACTCCGGTCTCTATCTTTTCCGGAGTCACATTGCCGAAGCTGACGCGCATGGCGTTGCTGCCCGCGCCGTTGCCCTCGACGTAGAAACCCGCGCCGGCGACATAGTGTATGCCGGCCGCATTTGCCTCCGGCAGCAGCTCGGTGGTATTAATCCCGCCGGGCAGCTCGACCCAGGTGAAAAGGCCGCCGTCCGGAACCACCCACTTCGTGCCCTCCGGCATGTACTTGGCGAGGCAGGACATCATGACATTGCGCCTCTCGCGGTGGATGTCGCAGATGCGCTTCAGGTGTTCCGGGAAGAGGCCGCGCTTGAAATACTCTGCACAGACCACCTGTACCAGATTTGAAGTATGGGAATTGGTGGCCGTCTTGGCATCGGCGAGCTTTGCTATGATCTCCCTGTCCGCGTAGCAGAAGCCCAGGCGGGAGCCGGGGGAGAATATCTTTGAAAAGCTGTTCGCATACACGGTATGGCCTGTTTTGTCGTAGTATTTGATGGGCTACAGCGGCTCGCCGCTGTAGCGCAGCTCCTGATAGGGATCGTCCTCGAGTATGATAACGTCATATTCGCTCCCGAGCGCGGCCATCCTCTCGCGCCTGTCCGCGGGAAGGGTCTTTCCCGTGGGGTTCTGGAACGTGGGGATGACATAGACAAATTTGGGGTGATACTGTCTGATTTTGGCCTCTAGGTCCTCCATGACCATGCCCTTGTCGTCGCACTCCACAGCGATGCACTTCGCCTGGAACATCTCGAATATCTCCACGCAGTGGACGAAAGTGGGCGACTCGACCAGGATCACATCACCTGGATTTATGTAAACCTGGCAGAGAAGGTTCATGGTCTCAAGCCCGCCGTTGACGATGATAACTTCATCTGGCGAGGCGCTTATGCCCTTGGGGGCGAGGAGAACGTCTATGACCGCCTGGCGCAAATCCTGCACCCCCAGGACGGCGCCGTACTGCAGCGCCTCAACGCCGCGTTTATCGCGTGTGAGCACGCCAGCGCAGATCTCGCGTATCTCGTCCACGGGGAGGCCCTCGCTGGCGGGAGCTCCGCCCCCAAAGGATATCATATCCGGCGAGCCCATGGCCGAAAACAGGGCCCGAATTATTGAGGCTGAGCCCTCCATATCATACATGCGCTGTGCAAACTTGGGCATCGTATTACCTCCTCATAGAATTATGTCAACCAATTAGCCCTCAAAGAGCGGAGCCATCTCATCAAAGAGCTTCTGGAAATCCGCGGGATCCCCGGAAATCTTGTATTTGTGCTCCGGCGCCGGGAAGGCGCCCTCTTTGACCTCCCTTATGTAGTCGCTCATGCCATGGGTGGCTATGGCCCCGATGTCGCAGTATTTTTTCGTAAACTTGGGCGTGAAATTCTTGTACATGCCGAGCGCGTCCGCGGCGAGCAGTACCTGGCCGTCGCAGTCGGCCCCGGCGCCTATGCCGTATACCGGTATGGGCAGCATCTTGTGCACATAGGCGCAGACCTCTTCGGGCACGCCCTCCAGGAGGAGGGTGCGGGCGCCGGCCTTCCAGACGGCTATCGCGTCCTCTATCACCGCCTTTGCGCTGTCTGTTGTGCGGCCCTGGGCCTTAAAGCCGCCCATGCTGGCGCTGGACTGCGGGGTCAGCCCGATGTGCCCGAACACCACCATGCCAGCCTTTGCTATGGCCTCTATCTTGTCGGCGACGGCAACTCCGCCTTCGAGCTTGATGGCGTCCACATCGGCTTCCTTATAAAAGCGAACGGCGTTGCGCACCGCGTCCTCCACGCTCGCGTGGTAGGCCCCAAAAGGCATGTCGCCTATCAGATACGTGTTCGGTGCCCCGCGGCGGACGCCCTGGCAGTGGGCTATGCTCATGTCCATGGTCACCGGCACCGTGCCCTGCCAGCCGTAGACTATCATGCCCATGGAGTCTCCGCAGAGTATCATGTCCATGCCGGCTTCCTCGGCGTAGGACGCGAAGAGCGAATCGTAGATGACCATCCATACGGCTTTTTCACCGTTCTCCTTCATCTTGTACAGGTCGAGAATGGACTTTTTCTTTGCCATGGCTTTAACTCCTTTCGGTTTAAATATGTATTGGGTGACTTATGGGGGTATTTTACCATACGGTCCGGCCATTGCCAACCTAAATATGTTATTTAGCTGAGCAATCTGCATCGGTTTGGTCCGCTGTGCTTCACTTCGACATGGACAAACCCTTACGGCCGTGGTAGAATTCTAAAGAGGTGTTTATAAATGGCAATATCCTTCAGGACGGCCGGCAGAGACGACATTCCGCTTATTCTTGACTTCATAAAGGGCCTGGCGGAATATGAGCGGCTGTCAGATCAGGTCGTTGCAACGCCCGAACTGCTGTCAGAGTGGCTCTTCGACAGGGGCGCCGCCGAGGTGATTTTCTCACTGGAGGACGGCAGTGAGGCCGGATTCGCCCTGTTCTTCCACAGTTTTTCAACTTTTCTGGGCCGCGCCGGAATATATCTCGAGGACCTGTTTGTGCGTCCGGAGTATAGAGGACGCGGGCACGGCAGGGCGCTGCTCTCCCGCCTGGCCTCCATTGCCGTGGAGCGCGGTTGCGGCCGCCTGGAGTGGGCATGCCTTGACTGGAACTCCCCCAGCATCGGTTTTTATCTGTCTCTCGGAGCCCTGCCCATGGACGGCTGGACCACCTACCGCATCACCGGCGACACGCTGTTCGCGTTAGCGGAGGGCTGATATGGACTGGAATATCGGCTACCTGCCTCCGGATAAATGGCGGGGCCACGTTTTACCCATCGGCTACACCAGTCGGGACTACTACGACGTCCGAGTTGAAAACTTTGATATACATATAGAGCGCCGCCCCTTTCCCGGCCCAGTTGTACACTCTCCGGAAGAACACGATTTCCCGGACAGGCTCTATCTCCCGCACTGGGAACACGCATGCGCATGGGGTGTGGTCGAGGGCGGTGAGCTGCTCGCCGCCATAGAGACCGAGGCAGAAATCTGGTCTAACCGGCTGCGTGTCACCGAGCTTTGGGTCTCCGAGCGCCTCCGCCGCCGCGGACTCGGGCATGAGCTCATGGCCATAGCGAAAGAGCGCGCACGGCTTGAGCGTCGGCGCGCCGTGATACTTGAGACCCAGTCCTGCAACACAGCCGCCATAGATTTCTACCGCTCGGAGGGCTTCGGCCTGATCGGGCTGGACACCTGCTGCTACTCCAACCGGGACATTGCCAGGCGGGAGGTCAGGCTGGAACTCGGCTGGTTCCCGCCCGAGAGGACGCCGGTGCCTGTGGGGGATATCGTCATCCGCCCGGAGCGGCAGGAGGACGGGCTGGCGGTTGAGCAGCTGATTCGCCGCGCCTTCTGGAACAAATATGCCCCAGGATGCACTGAACACTATCTTATGCACGTGATGAGAAAACACCCAGATTACCTACCTGAAATCAGCAGAGTTGCCGAAGTCGGAGGCGTGGTCGTGGGTGTTATAGCCTATACGCTCTCCCGCCTGGCCGGTCCAGCCGGCGAATTTGAGGCGGTGACCTTCGGCCCGCTGGGGGTCTCGCCGGAATATCAGGGCCGCGGCATAGGTTCCGCGCTAGTGCGCTCCACCCTCCCGCTGGCGCGTGCCGCCGGGTATCCGGCCGTCATAATAACGGGCGAGCCGGACTACTACCGGCGCATGGGCTTCAGGGATTGCGCGGAATATGGCATCACCACTCCCGACGGCAGCAATTTCCCGGCTTTTATGGCGCTTGAACTGGTTCCGGGGGCGCTCTCAAAAATGAAGGGCAAGTATTTCTGTTCGCCGGTTTATGACCTTGCGGAGGACGGGGCGGCGCGCTCATACGACGCGGCCTTCC
>CALWYN010000171.1 GCA_944385755.1 uncultured Oscillospiraceae bacterium | reverse complement strand
AGCATGGCCCACACCCTGGGCGCCGTCTACGACACGCCGCACGGCGTGGCCTGCGCCATGATGCTGCCCATAGTCATGGAGTACAACGCCGAGTGCACCGGCGAGAAATACCGCGAGATCGCCCGCGCCATGGGCGTCGAGGGCGTGGACGGCATGAGCCAGGCCGAGTACCGCGCCGCCGCCGTGGCCGCCGTCAGGCAGCTCAGCGAGGACGTGGGCATACCCGGCAAGCTCGAGGCCCTGAAGGAGGAGGACCTCCCCTTCCTCGCCCAGAGCGCCTATGACGACGCCTGCCGCCCCGGCAACCCCAAGGACACCAGCGTCGAGGACCTGACCGCACTGTTCCGCAAGCTGATGTGATCCGTCCCATAAAAACACCGCCGCCCCGGGAATTCCCGGGGCGGTGAGGTTTGGGGCGCGGGCCTACTGCCCCATGAGGGCCAGGGCCAGCCCGAGCGCGTCCTCGCCCGGCGGCGCGTTCAGCTCGTAGCGCACCCCATCCGAGTACCAGGCCACCGTCGTGCTGCCGTCGGCCTCCGGCGTGATGCTGTACAGCACGCCGTCTATCAGCCGCTCCTCCTGTTCGGCGGCGACCTCCTCCGACACCGAACCGGCCGGCAGCGGCGTGAGGTCCCCGGCTGAGGGTGCCGCCTCCGGAGAGGCCCTCTCTCCCTCTCCGGCCGTGATGGCGAAGAGCAGGCACGAGGCCAACAGCCCCAGCGCGGCCGCCGCGGCGCAGGCGGCGCGCAGACCTCGCCGCCCGCGGGACGCGAACAGCCCTCTCATGCGCAGCTCATGCGCCGCAGAGAAGCCGGCCGGGATCTCCGGCAGCCCGGAGAGCTCCTCGTCAAAGCTCTCGCGGGCGCACTCGCGCAGCAGCTCGTCTATTCTTTCCGTGCCTCCCGTCATTCTCCGCCCTCCTCTTCCAGCGCGCAGCGCATCTTCTCCCTGGCCCTGGCTATCCGACCCTCCACGGCCTTCCTGCTCATGCCCATCAGCCCGCCTATGTCCTCCGCCCTCAGCCCCAGCACGAACTTCAGGTAGACTATCCTCTGTGTGGTCCCATCCAGGGCGGCGAACGCGCGCCGCGCCAGGTCTCTCGCCAGCGCGGCCTCCTCCGGGGCCGGGCCTTGGGGCTCATGGTCCGGGCTTTCCGTCCCCAGCTCGCGCGAGCGGCGGCGCAGCAGGTCTATGCTCCGGTTTTTCACCATTACCAGTATGAGGCGGCGGAAGTCCCCGTCCGGCAGGCCCAGGTATTTGCCGCCACGAGACATGGCGGCGGCGAAGGCGTCGTGTACGGCGTCCTCCGCCAGGCCCTGGTCCCTCAATATGGAGAGCGCGAGGCGCAGGCAGTCGCGGCTGTACAGCTCATACAGCCGCTCCACCCGCCCGGAATATACCGCACCCCGCATTTGAACACCCCCGCTGTCTCTCCGTCCGGCCTATTGCAGAGGCACCGCCCTGACCTCGTCAGTGTTCCGGGGCTCCACCGTAACGGTCAGCGTGCCGTATCCAGGGGTGCCGTATGTGCTCGCCCTCACCCCGCAGTTAAAGCTCCTGTGCTCCGCGTTCCAGAATATGTATATATCTCCGGGCGTCATATTCTCCTGGAAGCCTATCGACGCCCCGGTGCCGAGGTCGGTGTATCCTACATTGCAGCTCCGGCTCGCCGTTAGCTCGGATACCTCAGTGTAGATAACGGCGTCATCTAGAAAGTAGTTGAAAAACGTGTCTGTGTCCGTCTGTGAGCTCGGGTGCTCCAGATAGAGCGTACAGTCCACGGAAAACAGTATGGCGGCGGGGCGGAGAGCGGCCCCGCCGCCATACTGTATGCCCTCCGCCGGGGCCGGCCGGCGCCCGGCCCCGTCCTCAGCCTCCAGCACCGATACGCCCTCCCCGTCCGGCAGGGTACCGGGCGGCGCGCCCGGTATATCCCAGTCCTCCGGGAACAGCTCGGAGAAGAGCGGCAGGTGCTCTATGGTGCCGTCCGCGCGTATGACCGACATGCCGCCGTAGCCGTCGGCCACCCAGCTCTGGCTGAATATCACCGTATTCCGCGCCTCGAGTATCTTGTCCCTCAGCTCCTCCGGCGCCGTCTCCAGATCCATATAGGCGTATTCCTTCGCCGCCTCCACGGCGGCCTCGTGTTCGGCCTCCAGCCGGGCGGATTCCGCCAGCTCCTCCTCGGTGAAGGAGGACAGATGCTCCTCCCGCGCCCTCAGCCGCTCCTCCTGTGTGGCGATTATCTCCCGCAGGTACTCCCCCGCCGCCTCGCCGCCCAGCTCCTCCGGCAGCTCCTGTCCCGGGAACAGCTGCCCTATGGTCTCCGGCGCGGCCGGCACGGCCGCGGAGCCGCACAGGCAGGCGAGCAGCAGCGCGCAGGCGGGCAGGACGGAGATCGCCGCCCTCTTCCTCTTGTCCATATCGCACGCCCCTTTCACGTCATGGGGACCTCGCCCCTCTGTATATATAACGTTCCGGGCGCCCCCCAACCCCCGCAGCGCGCCGGATTTTGTCTCCGGTGCCGGGTGCGTGGCCCAAAGAGAGGCGGAGGGCCTGCGGCCCTCCGCCTGTTTTATATGTCCGCCTCAAACACCGGGTTATCCCTGTCCACCAGGCCCACGGCGGTCCGGGCGCCGAAGAGCGCCTCCAGATATCCTGCCAGGTCCGCGCGTGCGGCGAGCACGCGCTCATAGTTAATTCCCCTGAACCCGTCTATGGGGAAGAGCAGATCCGCGGTGGACCCGGTTATTTTCCCTATTTCGCTCTGCCGCCAGGTCCAGCGCCGGGTGCGCACCTGCCCGTCGGAGACGTAGACTATCTCCCCCGGCTCGGGCGTCTCGGCCTCCCCTCCGCCGAAGGGGACAAAGGTGTCGCCCTCCCGGGCGGGCCTGACCTCCAGCGCGCGGCTGACGGTGCCCATGTCGTGCGCCCCGATGGGCAGCTCATATTTCAGCGACACGGCGTTGCCTATGTCCACGGCGGGGCTGATCTCAGGGAAGCCCTTGCCTTTGGCTATGCGCGTCAGCAGGGCCTCAATGGAGCACATGAACTTGTTCGGGTTTATTCCCAGCGCCCTGAACGCCTCGCGGTAGGGCGCTATCTCCGGCAGCTCCTTTACCCTCAGCCCGGCGAACTTCGCCTCGCTCTCCGCAACGCTCCCGCGCAGCAGGACCGAGACCGCCTCTATCGGCCGGCTGTTGTCCGCCCCGCGCGCCGCCACCACCCCGAAGCAGGCGTCCGGCAGCTTCTCGAACACCTCCGGGGCAACTTCAAATCTCATCATAACCGGCCTCCTTGTCATCCGTCCGTATCTCGGTGCAGGTGAAGAGTATCACCTGGCGATTCTCCGCGAGCTCTTCCAGCAGCTCCATCACCCGCGAGCGCCTCTCGCCGTCGATGCCGGCGAGCACGTCGTCCAGCACTATGGGGCAGGGCTCCTCCGCCGGCAGCGTCAGGTCCACTATCGCGAGCCTGACGGCCAGGTAAGTCAGCTCCGCAGCCCCCGCGCTCATGTAGAGGCAGTCGCGCTGCTGAGCGTCCCCCCTTATGCGCGCCGTCACGCTGAAGTCCTTCGCGACGGCCACGGCGTCATAGCGCCCACCAGTCAGCCTGGAGAGGTACTCCGCGGCCCGCCGGCCCAGGGCCGGCGAAAAACGCAGCTGCAGCTCCGCGTCCGCCTCCCTCAGCGTCTCTATCGCCAGAGAGAGGGCCTCGTACTGCCCGTTGAGCTCCTCCAGCCTCTCGCGCTTTTCAATAAGCCCGGCGCCGAGCGCCATGTGGTCGCCCGCCGCCGAGACCGCGCCCGTCAGCTCGGAGACAGAGGATTTGAGCAGCTCTATGCGGCTGTTCAGGGCGGCGAGTTCCCTAGCGCGCAGGGCGTCCTCCGGGCTGTCCTTTGCCGAGAGGTACCGCTCCTCCGCCGCGGCCGCGGCCTCTTTGGCCGCCTTCAGCTCGCCGGCGGCGCGCCCCTCCACGCGGCGGGCATTTTCCGCCGCGGCGCAGCGCCCGGCGTGGGCCTCGGCCGCGGCCAGGATGTCCTCCTCGCCCTCCGCCGAGTATCTGGCCAGCAGCCTCACGCTCTCCCGCGCGGCCTGCGCCGCGGCGCGGCGCTTTCTGTCCGCCGAGACCAGCGCCCAGACGGCCAGCCCCAGGGCCGGCATGGCCGCTATGAAGGCGTACCACTGCCAGAATATGCCGGCGGCTATGGCCGCCAGGCCCAGCAGGGCCAGAATCACGCCCGGCGCCGGCGAGCCCCTGACGGCCGCGCGCTCTCTCAGCTTCCGCAGCCTCTCCACGCTGTCCGCGGCCTCTTCCCTGGCCTTCTCCGCGCTCATGGAGCCGAAAACTCCGCTCCCGGTCTCCGCCTCCGCCTTTGCCGCCTCCGCCACGGCCACGCGGTGCGCGGCCTCGGCCCGCTCGGCCCGTTCCCGGGCGGCGGAGAGCTCCCCGCCGAGTTCCGCCCGGGCGGACGCCCTGCTCCTGTCCAGCGCGAGCCGGCGGCCCTCGGCCTCGCTCTGGCGGAGCTCCAGCTCCGCCGTCCGCCGCTCAAGCTCGCCGGCCGTGGCCGACATGGCGCGCAGCCGCTCCTCGCCGCCGGCTATCTCCGCCTCCAGCGCGGGAATGGCCCCGTGCCGATTGTATTTCCTGCGCCTCTGCCACTCCCGCAGCTTGCCGTCGGCCTCCGACCAGCTCACATCCTCCTCGCCGGTGGTGACCACCGAGGCGATGCGCCTCTCCAGCTCCGCCGAGCCGCTTATGGCGGCCTCGCCCTGCCCTATGAAGGCGCTGCGGCGGAACACCTCGCGCGGGGCCCCGGTCAACACCTCGCCCGCCGTCGCCCCGGTGAGGCCGGGGACCTTCTCCCCGGTACCCGTGTACACCGCCGCGAACTCCCTCATCGGCGCGTTCTGCGCCTTTGTGGAGCGCCGGAGGGTGATGTCCCGGCCCGCGTGGCTTATCTCCATCTCACCGGCCATGGGCGCGCCCGACCAGGGCGCGTATCTCAGCTTGTCCGGCAGATAGCCCGACCTGGCCCTCTCCGAGCTGTCCACTCCGTAGAGCATCGCGCGGATAAAGGCGCACCAGGTGCTCTTCCCGCTCTCGTTGGGCGCGCAGAGGACGTTCAGCCCGGGCTTCAGCTCGAGCGTCCGGCCCTCGAGGCAGCCGAAGCTGGCCGTCATCTTCTTTATGATCACAGCTCCTCCGCCTCCTCCCGCCTGTCCAGCGCGGCCAGGCCCCAGCGCGCCGCCCTGTCTATTCTCTCGCGCGCGGCGGCGTCCTCCGCCGCCTCATACCGCTCGCGCAGCATCCTCAAAAACGTCCCCCTCAGCGTGTCCTCCCCGGCTCTCGCCCAGACGTCCCGCCTGAGATGCGTCTCGTCCTTCAGCCTGAGCCCGAAGCAGCGCCCCTCCAGAGCGCGCCTGAGCGCGGCCAGGTCGGGGGCCTCCTCCGTCTCGCCGGTGAGGATTATCTTGTAGCAGTTCCTCTCCGCGTCCGGCGGCAGCTCCACCGCCGCGCCGGAGCCGAGGTCGAAGCTCAGCGTCTCATACCTCCGCAGGCAGGTGGGCACGAACTCTATCTTCGCCTCGTGCTCCCCCACATCGGCCAGTATCACGCCCTTCACGCCGCACTCGTCATAGCCCCTGCCCTCGGGGCAGCCCGGCCAGGCGTAGGGCACGTGCCCCGCGCGGCGCCCGCCGCTGAAGGCGTGCACGTGGCCGAGGGCCACGTAGTCCATGCCGCTCTCTCCTATGTCCGCCTCATATATCGCGTTATAGCGCGAGGCCTGTACCCCCACCTCGCCGTGGACGCACATTATGTTCAGCACGCCCTCCTCGCGCGGGGCGTGGAAGGTGCGCAGCAGCGGCTCGCAGTAGCGGTCGGTGAAGGCCGCGCCGTAAACCCTCGCGCCCAGCGATGGCAGCTCCAGGCACTCCATTGCGCTGCGCGTGAAGATGTGCGCGTTCGGCGGCAGGCGCAGCCTGTCCCAGCGCCCGCCCCTGGCGTAATAGTCGTGGTTCCCGGGCGAGATCACCACCGGCACGGCCATCTCGGCGATAGCCGCGCAGAGGGCCTCCTCCGTCTCGGCGAAGGCCACGTCCCTGTCGAATATATCCCCCGCCAGCAACACGAGCTGCGCCCCTCTCTCCGCCCTGAGCTGGGCGAGCGAGCGCAGCAGCTGCCTCTGTTCCCGGCGGCGGACGGCCGTCTTGTCCTCGGGCAGGCTCTCGAAGGGGCTGTCGAGGTGCAGGTCCGCCGCGTGCAGTATCCTTATCAAGTGTATCTCACCGCCTCCGCTCTCAGGCAGGCGCCCGTCTCCGTGTCTATCTCGAATATGGCCCCCTCCAGCTTGCCGGGTCCCGGCGCGCACTCATAGCGCCGGGGCACGTCCCCGAGGAATTTGCCCACCGACTGGTCCGGCTTTATGCCCAGCACGGAGTCGAAGGCCCCGGTCATCCCCAGGTCCGTGATATAGCCCGTCCCGCGCGGGAAGATGCGCGCGTCGGAGGTCTGCACGTGCGTGTGCGTGCCCCAGACGGCTGAGACCCGCCCGTCCAGGAAATAGGCCATGGCCAGCTTTTCGCTGGTGGCCTCGGCGTGGAAGTCCACCACTATCATCTTCGCGTCCTCGCGCTCGAGCAGCGCGTCCGCCACGAGGAAGGGGTTGTCCGTGTTCGCGTCCAGCGTGAAGCGGCCCATCAGGTTTATCACCACCAGCTTCCCAAAGGGCGTGCGGAAGGCCGCCGCCCCCCTTCCGGGGCACTGTGGCGCGTAGTTGGCCGGGCGGACCACCACCGCGCTCTCGTCCAGATAGGGCTGGAGCTCCCAGCGCGTCCAGGTGTGGTTGCCGAGCGTTATGGCGTCTGCCCCCGCGGCGAGGATGGTGTCCAGCTGCTTGGGCGTCGCGCCCACGACGTTGGAGTTCTCCCCGTTCACGACGATGAAGTCCGCGCCCAGCTCCCGTTTTATCCGCCTCAGGTTCTTCTCGATATAATCCAGGCCGGTGGGGCCCACGGTGTCCCCCACGGCCAAAACCCTGTATACCATTTCAGCTCTCCTCCCGAATGGATTTTCGCCCGCTCCCGCCTCCGGACAGCTCGGCCCGCACCACGGGCTCCAGCACGGCCCTCATGCGGTAATTGAGATACTCCCCGTCCACCCGCTCCAGCGCGGAGGCCACGGCGGGGTGCCGCTTCACGTCCGAGAGCGCGTCGGCAAAGAACTCCCTCAGGAAGGGCACGCCCGGCCGCTCGCTCCAGCGGCTCTCCGAGCGCGTGAAATCCTGGGAAAAATAAAATCTTATAAACCTCGCCGAGGCCGTCTCCAGCAGGGAGACGCGCAGTATCAGCACCAGCAATCCGTCCTCGTTGCGCGCAAAGCGGCCCGTGACCGCCGCGAGGTGCCGCTCGGCGCCGAAATCGAGCGTCACCCGCTCCGGCTCATAGAAGCCCACCGGCAGTTCGTGCTCCGCGCCGCGCTCCGCCACCGTCACTATGAAGCGGCCGCCTTCCGTCCGGAAGGAGAAGCCCTCCAGCCCTGCGGTGTAGTTGTTCTGCAGCGCCTGGACGAACAGCGGGGCGAGGCCCACGGAGGCGGAGTTCGGGCTCACGGCCTCGTAGCTGCGCCCGTTCAGCTGCGCGCAGGGCTCCGGCAGGGCGGCCGCGCGGCGGAACAGCCCCCGTTTCGGCCTCGGCGCGCTGTAGCGCAGCGAGGAGAGGAACTTCTCCAGCGACTGCCTGGCCGCGGCGTCCTCCGGCAGCGCGCCGCCGAAGCCGCGCCCCAGCAGCTCGTGCGTCACCTTGAAAAAGTCCGACTGCT
>CALWYN010000170.1 GCA_944385755.1 uncultured Oscillospiraceae bacterium | reverse complement strand
ATCCACCAGCCACAACTTATTCCCCAGGCTCCGGGGGTCGATGATCAAATCAGTAATTTTCATAGCGTAAATTTCCTCCTATAATTTTGGGGCTTTGGGTGGCCTTTCCTCCGCCCGGTTGATTTTTTGCACAAGTCCTTGTGTGCTATCATCATACCGCAGGGCGGGGCAAATGTCGTTTCACGCGTGAAACACTTGAAAACGCAAAAAAGCCGACACCCATGTGCTGTATAGGGTGTCGGCTCTGTTCGGTCATTCATTTGTCAACAATGGGAGTCCCTTATCATACAACAAGTCATTGGTTTCGTCCACGGTATAGCCCTTCTCCGCCGCCTCATCCCACACCTGGAACTCCGGGAAAGCCGTATAGAACAACTCCCGCCGTTCTCCATTGGTGAGTTTCAGCGCCTGGGCGATGGCCTGGATCGTTTTCAACGCTGGTCGATAATAGAGGGCGCCTGTAAAACTCAACAGTCGGCTGATGGTCGCTTTGGACTGCCCGGACGCTCTTGCCAGATTTGCGGGGCTCCACCCCCGCAAATCCAAGTATCCGAACAACAGCCTGCTTAGATTTCCTCTATAATCCGGGCTTTGCTTTGGCATTTGGACTGCCAAAGCCGTGCCCTCGGATTATTGACTACAAATTAGATGGGCTTGCCGCCGGAGGTGGTGCGCCGGGGGCTATGTTGCTGGGGTCTATGGTATTGCTTTGACAAAACTTCATATACCATAGCGTCCACCTCCTTATCGTGAAATACGCCTTGGGTGAATCATGTACGATCCACCTCCGGCGCGCAAAGCCCGCTCACGATAACTCAATGTTCCTCAGGAATACGGTATGGAGCCGTATTCTCCTGCCGTTGTGGGGCGTTTACCGGGACAGCGTACAGCAACCGCTTTCCCATGCCCGCTTTCAGTTGAGCGGCTTGGTTTCCGCCCAAGTCACTTGTGCCGCATTGAGCGGCGCTCTAATAAGGTGCTCTTTCTCTAATAAGTGGGTCTTTCTTTTGGTCAATGTTCATTTTGCATTTCTGCCAGAGCAAGGCTATCATACCACAGAGAATCAGGAAAGACAACTACATATAGATGAACATTTTATAAATTCTCTATATATTGTGGTCCCTGTCACGCTGTGTGGAGAACATAATTTTTTCCTTTAAAAATCTCCAAGGCATATAGCGAGATTAAACAGGTATTTTCATCATATCTGCCATAGAAACGAAACCTATTTTTTTGTAGAGAGATTTTCCCACTTCAGAGGCTTCTAAGTAAATCTTTGAAATTCCCCTCGTAGTTGCCTGACCTACAAGCCAGTTTACGATTGCCTCACCTACACCGTGGTTTCTAAATTCTGGGATGGTATAGATGTTCATGAGATAGGCGCAATATCCAGTTAGATTATCCGGCGAAGGCATTTCTTGATAGATACACACACCGCCGCAGCCTACAATCTGATTACCAGCATAAGCAAAACAGGCGATATGAGTGCCTGCCGGGATCGCAGCCTGATAATATTGACGGTTTTCCTGTTCCAAATCTTCTGTTGGATAGTCTGCCGGAATGGAGAACACTTCCCGTAATACGGTCATACGCCATTTCAGGAGCAGATCAAGGTCTGAAATTTCTGCTTTTCGGATTTCTATTTTCATGCTAAATTCCCCGCTTTCATCACAACGGGCAATTTCGCCACATCCGGCTTGCCGTTGGTATTGAGCGGAATCTGCGGCATTTTAACAATAAACTCCGGGATCATAAACGAAGTCAGATTTTCCGCAAGCTCCTTTTTGACTGAGGACACCTTCATATTCTGATCCGATGGAACAACATAGGCCGTCATATAAGAAAGCCCATCTTCATCCGTAAAGGCCCGGACAACAGCCTGTCCCACGCCTTTGCATTGATAGAGGCGGGACTCGACTTCAGACACCTCTACCCGCTTTCCGTAAATCATGATCTGCGTATCTTTGCGATGCAAAAATGCTATATTTCCATCCGGCAAAATGTAACCTAAATCTCCGCTCCGGTACATCCGGTTTCCGCCCTCTAATACCTCAAAGACTTTATTTTCTTCCTCATGATCTCCGATATATCCAAGTGATACACCGTCCCCATAAATACAGATTTCTCCGGTTTCACCGTCAGGGAGTTCTTTTCCATCCTGATCTAAAATACGGATTTCCGTACCTTTTACTGGATGGCCAATGGGATAGGTTCCGTCGGCCAGAACAGTTCCCTGATTGCAGCGATAGTAGGAGGCACAGACCGTTGTTTCGGAGGGGCCATAGGTATTATAGACTTCTGCCTGTTCCAGCAGATTGTTTACATATACCCCACGCAGCACATCTCCGCCACTAATCAGCAGCCGTACCCCGGATGGGATTTTCTCCAAATGGTTCATTTCCGCCAAAAGATAGGGAAAACCACTGATGATAGTAACATGGTGCCTCTCCACAAAATCCATCAGGGATTGAATATCTGATTTATCCTCTTCCGTTGGAATGGCGAGAGCCGCACCATTTAACAGCCCTGCAAAAACTTCCTCCACAAAAATATCAAAAGAGCATACGGAATATTGGAGCATCACATCACCGACAGCCGGGTGAAACTCATTCTCAAACGCCCGCACATAATGGCATACATTGTGGTTCGTCACGCATACTCCCTTTGGCCGCCCGGTTGTGCCGGAAGTATAAAGCACATAGGCAGGCGTATCCGGTGTGCAGGCAGACACCCTTTTTGTAACAGGCACCTCAACACCGCAGATTTCACAATCAACCAGCCGGAGAGGAAAACCCTCCAGTTTGTTCTCATTTTCCTTTTCTGTCAGAATAAAATCAACATTTGCTTCTTCCATCATGTAGCGAATTCTGCCAATGGGAAAATTCGGTTCTGCCGGAACATATCTCGCTCCGCATTTCAGTACGGCCAGCATGGACGCAATCATTTCCGCACGATGGCTCATGACGATTCCAATACTGGTGATTTCCTGCGGAAAACACTCCGCTATCATATCTACCAGATCGGAAAGCTCCCCGAAAGTCAGCGTTCTGTTGTTTTCAATAATGGCAGTTTCATTTTTGTGGTTGCGGACCACATCTTCAAAAAGCGTATAAATCGTATCTGTCATAGTACAGCCCTCCTGTCAGTTCTTTGGTTTATCTGTTCAAAATCCACAAAATACCTGTTGCCGTTCTTTGGACGGCGTTTTTATAATGATTGCCCGGATTGAGCTGAAAGAACGTATCAATGCCATATCCTGCATAGAGTCTTTGAATTTTTTCCGTATTTTCCTGTACGGTTTTCAGATAAGGGTTTTTCGTTCTGCTCTCCAGGTCTCCAAGGGAAAAGTAAACGCATTCCGGGAGCCTTTTTATCTCATGGGAAGTGATATATTCCATGAGTCCTGGAAACCACAGTGAGCCGGACATACTTGCGATTCTTGAAAAAATGTCTGTCCGATACTGCGAGTACACAGCGAATAGCCCGGCAAGGGAATACCCTGCCAGCCCCCGCCATGAAACGCCATGCACCAGTTTCTCTGCCTGCGGCATAATTTCTTCTATCAGGAGATGCAGGTAGTTATCGGCGCCGCCAGTACAAGGAGTATCTTTTTCGGAGATTGGAGGAATATCCCAAGGTGCCATATCGTGATCCCATTTCAGGCCGCTGATTGATACAAGCGTAAAAGCGGAACAGCCCATACCACACAATGTCCGATACACCTTATCGCCTTCCCCTGCAAAGGTATTCATATACACAATAGCACTGTCAGATTCAGGACTGGGATATACCTCGATTCTTTTGTCTGCTATATTAAATACATTTTTATTGATTTGTTCTCTGCTCATTTTTACATCACATCCTGTTGACTATCCCTGGTATTTTAATTATACTATGGTTATAAATGAAATCAAGTACGCAGAAATTTCGTACATGGTATGAAAAAACTGACTATAAGGAGAGTGTAGTTATGGAGCAGATGATGAGCTACAACGAGTTTTTAAAACGGGTAAAAGAGGGGATCGTAACGGAAAACGGAAATTGCCCCGTTACGCCTGGCCTGACCTTGTTCCAGGGGAAATGGACGGATCAGGTGCTGTACGTCCTCTGCATTTATGACTCCATCCGGTTCGGAGAACTGAAAAAGAATCTGCCCGGTATCACGAACACCATGCTGACGGCGACACTCAGGGATTTGGAGGCCAAGGGGATTGTCCACCGGGAACAATTCAACGAAATTCCGCCCCATACCGAATATTCCTTTACGGAAAAGGGACGTGATCTGTACCCTATTTTTTATGCGATGATGAACTGGGGCTATAAGTATGAGAAAGACTTTTACGGTGATACCAGCTCAGAGGGGGAATAGCGATGGATATTATCAAGAGTGTCTTTCAGCGAAAAGCCGTTGTCAGGGATAAATTACCTGCTTATGGTTTCACTTACGATTCCGGAGTATACGCCTACCATACAATTCTGCCGGGCAGCGGATTTAAGATGACTGTTACGATAACACCGCAGGGGCAAGTTTCAGCTTCTGTGATTGATCCGGCTGTCAACGAGCCATATACGTTGCACCTTGTAAACGACGCTGCGGGCAGTTTTGTCGGCGGCCTTCGGTCAGAATATGAACAAACTTTGCGTGATGTAGCTGATAAATGTTTTGAGCCGGATATATTCAAAAGCGTACAGGCGAAAGAGCTGATCCGCTATGTTCGTGACACCTATGGCGATGAACCGGAATATTTATGGACAAAATTCCCCGATAATGCCGTCTGGCGCCGCAAGGATACCGGGAAATGGTACGGAGCTTTGCTGTCTGTTTCTACCAGTAAATTAGGCATTTCCCCTGGCAAAATGGCTGAAATTATTGACCTGCGGATTCAGCCCGAAAAGATTAATGCACTGATTGACCAGAAGATTTATTTTCCCGGCTGGCACATGAATAAAAAGAATTGGTACACGATAGTTTTGGACGAATCGGTTTCTTTTGAAGAACTTTGCCAACGAATTGATGAAAGCTATAAACTGGCGGTAAAATAAAAATCTGGTCGGAACAGCTGTTTAATGTAGCAGTACCGAGCCAACTTGGTGCTTAAACTTATAGAATAAACCTACATAACAAAAATACCCGGTGCCCACGATGAAGTGGGTACCGGGTATCTGTTACCCTATCATGCGCTTTGTCTGTGGCGTAAGTCTGGCGTAAATCCGCTTTTCTTAACGCTGAAACCCAGTCGTTTCAAGGGTCTGGGGTATTGATCAATACATGCCGCCCATGTCGCCGCCGGCAGGGGCGGGAGCGGCCTTCTCAGGCAGGTCGGCCACCAGGCTCTCGGTGGTCAGGACCATGGAGGAGACGGAGCTGGAGTTCTCGATGGCGCTGCGGCAGACCTTGGTGGGGTCGACAATGCCCATCTCTATCATGTCGCCGTACTTCTCGTTGGCGGCGTCATAGCCGAAGCTGGCGCTGCGGGAGGCGGAGACCTTCTCGAGGACAACCGCGCCCTCGACGCCGGCGTTGGCGGCTATCTGGCTTATGGGGGCGAGCAGGGCCTTGGCGACTATCTCAGCGCCGGTCTTCTCGTCGCCGCTCAGGGTGCGGGCGAGCTTGTAGGCGGCCTTGGAGGCCATGACGTAGGCGCTGCCGCCGCCTGCCACTATGCCCTCCTCAACGGCGGCGCGGGTGGCGTTCAGGGCGTCCTCAATCCGGAGCTTCTTCTCCTTCATCTCGGTCTCGGTGGCCGCGCCGACCTTTATCACGGCCACGCCGCCGGAGAGCTTCGCCAGGCGCTCCTGGAGCTTCTCGCGGTCGTAGTCGCTGGTGGTCACGCCTATCTGGTTGTTTATCTGGGCGATGCGGTCCTTAATGGCGCCGCTGTCGCCGGCACCGTCGACAATGATGGTGTTCTCCTTGGTCACTTTGACCTGGCGGGCACGGCCCAGATCGGCCACGGTGGCGTCCTTGAGCTCCATGCCGAGGTCGGAGGAGATGACCTGGCCGCCGGTCAGGATGGCGATATCCTGCAGCATCTCCTTGCGGCGGTCGCCGAAGCCGGGGGCCTTGACGCACACGCAGGTGAAGGTGCCGCGCAGCTTGTTGAGCAGGATGGTGGCGAGGGCCTCGCCGTCGACGTCCTCGGCGATGATGAGCAGCTTCTTGCCGGCCTGCACTATCTGCTCGAGCAGGGGCAGAATCTCCTGAATGTTGCTAATCTTCTTGTCGGTGATAAGGATGTAGGCGTCGTCGAGGACGGCCTCCATCTTCTCGTTGTCGGTGGCCATGTACGGGGTGATGTAGCCGCGGTCGAACTGCATGCCTTCGACGACCTCGCTGTAGGTCTCGGCGGTCTTGCTCTCCTCGACGGTGATAACGCCGCTCTGGCTGACCTTCTCCATGGCGTCGGCAATCAGCTTGCCTATGACCTCGTCGCCGCTGGAGATGGTGCCGACGCGGGCGATGTCGTGCTTGCCGGAGACAGGCTGGCTGTTGGCGCGTATCTCGGCCACGGCGGCCTCGGAGGCCTTCTGGATACCGCGGCGCATGACCATCGGGTTGGCGCCGGCGGCCAGGTTCTTCAGGCCCTCACGGATCATGCTCTGGGCCAGCAGGGTGGCGGTGGTGGTGCCGTCGCCGGCGACGTCGTTGGTCTTGGTGCTGACCTCGCGTATCAGCTGGGCGCCCATGTTCTCGAAAGCGTCCTCGAGCTCTATCTCCTTGGCTATGGTCACGCCGTCATTGGTGATCAGCGGGGAGCCGAACTTCTTGCCGAGGACCACGTTGCGGCCCTTGGGGCCGAGGGTTATCTTGACGGTGTCGGCGAGCTGGTTTACGCCGCGCTCGATGGCCTTGCGGGCCTCTTCGCCGTATATTATCTGCTTTGCCATTTTTAAATGCCTCCGTTAAATTGATTATTCCACGACGGCGAGGATGTCGGACTGCTTCACGATGGTGAGCTCCTCCTCGTCAACCTTGACCTTGGTGCCGCTGTATTTGCCCACAAGCACGGTCTCGCCCTTCTTTACGGTCATTACGACCTCGTTGCCGTCGATGACTCCTCCGGGACCGACCTCGACAACTTCGTAGAGCTCGGGCTTCTCCTGCGCGCTGGAGGCGAGGATGATGCCGCTCTTCGTCTTCTCCTCGGCTTCCTTCTGCTTGAGGACGACCCTGTCGGCCAAAGGCTTCAGTTTCATATTTATTCCTCCTAAAGTTTTTATTAACGCTTTTAGCGGGTTAGCACTCTTTAGCCCTGAGTGCTAACCCGCTTAATAACATAGCACAAATATGAAAATTGTCAAGCCCCGCACGGAAAAAAGATATCAATTTTTTGTGAACAATTTCGACAGAGTTTTGAACAAAATTTCGTTAGATTTGTCGATTGACACAGTAAAATTTACATTTTATAGCTCGGAAATGATTTCCTCGCGCTTCTTTTCGTACTCCTCTGGGCTTATCAGGCCACGGTCATAAAGCGAGCGGAGCTCGCTCAGCCTGTCTTCGGCGCTGCCGCTGCCGCCGGCGGAGGAGGCCGGCTCTTCCTCGATGACAATCTCCGGGCCGGCGCGCTTTTTTCCCAGGGCGGCGCCGGCGTTCAGGACGGTGATGCCAGCCGAAAACAGCGTCCAGATTATCCCAACCACACCGGAGGCGGGGATGACGATGAAGATGCCTATGAGGACAAAGATGCCCCCCACGACTGAGATTATGCCGGCCATCACCCTCGCTGCCGGGCTCATGCTGTAGGTCATGCGGGCGCGGCGTCTCATCAATAGTTCTCCTGAGGGGCGTCGGGCGCGTTTTCCAGCTCCATGGCGAGCTTGACAATGCGGCTGGTGCCCAGGCGGTCGGCCCCGAGGTTTATGAAGTCCTCGGCGTCGGTGAGGGTCTTGATGCCTCCGGCGGCTTTGACCTTTACATGTTCAGCGCAGCAGCTGCGCAGGAGCCTTACGTCCTCGCGCGTGGCGCCGCCGGTGGAAAAACCGGTGCTGGTCTTTATGTAGTCGGCGCCGGAGTCGGAGACGATCCGGCAGAGGGCGCGCTTTTCATCCTCTGTCAGGAGGCAGCACTCGAGTATGACCTGGAGCACACGGCCCTCGCACGCCCGCCGCACGGCGGCGATGTCGTCCGCCACGTCGCCCCAGCAGCCGTCCTTTACCATGGCGAGGTTTATCACCATGTCAATCTCGTCGGCGCCGTTCCTGACGGCGTCGGCGGCCTCGAAGGCCTTGACGGCCGTGGTCATGTAGCCGTTGGGGAAGCCGATGACGGTGCACACCTTCATCCTGGCGCCGACATAGGCCCTCGCGCCCTTGACGTGGCAGGGCGGAATGCAGACGGAGGCACAGCCATATTTTATGGCCTGGTCGCAGATTGCGCGGATCTCGGCGCTGCCGGCGTCCACGCGCAGCAGGGTGTGGTCGCAGCGGGATAGAATATCTTTAAGCTCCATGTCTTTTCTCCTTTTTGTGAGGTGGTAAAAGCATTATACTACGGCCGGGGAGAATATACAAGCTCGGAGCGGAATAAGCTGATATCGCGGCCCCGAAAGGGGCGGACTAACGATACGGAGGCGTGAAAATGGACGAGGCTGTAAGCAGAAACGCGGTTGAGCTGCGCGGGGCGCTGGCGGGCGCGCCGCGGTTTTCCCATATGAGCCGCGGCGAGCGGTTCTTTGTGTTCCCCGTGGAGACCCGGAGGCTCTCCGGCGCGGCCGACGTGATAAACGTGGTGGCGCGGGAGGGCCTGCTCGCGGGGCTGGAGATAGAGGAGGCGGAGCGGGTCTGCGTGAGCGGGGAGCTCCGCTCGTTCAACAACCGGCGCTTCGAGGGGCCGAGGCTGGTCATAACCGTGTTCGCGCGCAGCCTGGCGCTGGCGGAGGGCGGAGAGGACATAAACAGCATAAGCCTGAGGGGAACCCTCTGCAAGGCCCCGGTGCTCCGCGTCACCCCGATGGGGCGGGATATCTGCGACCTGATGCTCGCCGTGAACCGGCGCTGCGGCCGCTCGGACTACCTGCCCTGCATCTGCTGGGGCCTGCGCGCCAAGGAGGCGGCCCGCTGGGCGGTGGGGGACGAGATTGAGCTGACGGGCCGGATACAGAGCAGGCAGTACATAAAGCTGATAGACGGCGAGCCGGTGGAGAAGACAGCCTACGAGGTCTCGGCGGCGGAGGCCAGGCTGCTCGGTGCGGCAGTGGTGGTCTGACGCCGCGGGGTGCGCGGCACATCCGCCCTCGTGTTTGCAAGGAGCCCTGTGAGACGGCCGGGCGCGGATGGGATGCGGCGAGGGGTTCGGCCGTGGTGCGGGCGGAGTTCCATGCGCCGCATCGCCGCGGGCCGTGACGCGGGTGGCGAAACAGCCGGCGGCCGGGGCCGACCGGGGAAATACCGGCCGCGGCCGCGCCGGGGGCCGGCGGGCCCTGGGCGGCGGGATGAGCGGCGATAAGGTCTGGGCGGAGGGCCTTGAAATTCAGCGGTCCGGCGGAGGCGGCTCCGGTGGAGACGCTTCCCCCTGCGGCACGCCGCGGGCCCTGTGCGGGCCGGAATCCGGATGAATATGTACCGGCGGGAGCCCGAAGAGCGTCTTCGGGCTCCCGCATTCACAGTGCCGGCGGCGGACGCTCCCGCGGGTGCCACATCTCCGTGCGCCTCCGGGCGGCCGGTGGACCATTCAGGACCGGGCCGAATACGTTCGCGGACTCCGTGGGTTTGCCCAACCCGGAGGCGGACGCGCCGGGCGGCCGGCGGGCCCCTCCCGTGAGGGCCCCGGAGCGCGGCGGCGCCTGCCGCGGGCGCGGGAGCCTGCCGGCGGCGACACCCGATATCCGCCGCCGCGGCCGGGCCGGGGAGGAGCGCATGAGCGCCTTGACAAGCCGGGCGCATTGGGGGATAATTGGGACGTTATGAGAGAGCTTGTTGTAAAAAAGAACGACTCGGGGCAGCGCCTTGACCGGTTTGTGGGCAAGGCCGTGCCCCTGCTGCCCGAGTCGCTGCTGCAGAAGTATATAAGGCTCAAGCGAATAAAGCTAAACGGGAAGGGCGCGAAGCGGGACGTCCGGCTGAACGAGGGGGATGTCCTGAGCCTGTATATCAACGACGAATTCTTTGAAAAGCCGCGCGAGGAGAACAGCTATCTGAAGGTGGGGACACCGCGGCTGGACATAGTCTATGAGGATGAAAACATCCTGCTCGTGGACAAGAAGCCCGGCGTGCTCTGCCACTCCTCGGGGGGCTGGGACTACAATACGCTTATCGCCAACATACAGGCCTACGCCTATCAGAAGGGCGAGTGGCGCCCGCGCGAGGAGAACGCCTTCGCCCCTGCGCTGTGCAACAGGATAGACCGCAACACCGGCGGCATCGTGATCGCCGCCAAAAACGCGGCGGCGCTGCGGGTGATGAACGAGAAGATAGCCGCACGCGAGGTGGAGAA
The DNA here is from genome assembly GCA_944385755.1 of uncultured Oscillospiraceae bacterium. Lineage (GTDB taxonomy): Bacteria > Bacillota > Clostridia > Oscillospirales > Oscillospiraceae > Scatomorpha. Next base: position 591 of record CALWYN010000170.1, on the reverse strand, counting down.
GTACTATCTCTGCATCGTGTCCGGCCGGCCGCGGCCGCCGGAGGGCAGGCTGGAGGATTTTATATTCAAGGACGCGGTGAAAAACCGCGTCTACGTCCGCGGCAGGCCGGAGCCCGGCGCGCGCACGGCGGTGACATATTACAGGACCCTCTCGAGCCGGGACGGGCTCTCGCTGGTGGAGTGCCGCCTGGGCACCGGGCGGACCCACCAGATAAGGGCGCAGATGGCGCACGCCGGCTGGCCGCTGCTCGGGGACGGGAAATACGGCTCGGACAGCGTAAACAGGCGGCACGGAGAGGACGGGCAGCTGCTCTGTTCCTACAGGCTGGATTTTGACTTCAGGACGCCCGGAGGGGAGCTGGATTACCTCTCCGGAAGGAGCTTCAGGGTGCCGCGGGTGGACTTTGTCGATAAATATTTCCCCGGCGCGAAATTTTGATTGACAAAGCCGCGCAATGTATGTATTATTCAGTTGTAATCTGTCAGAGAGCCCCCTCTCAGGCGGCAGGGTTATTATGTGTTAGGAGCCGTAATCATCCGTGCCGTCTGAGAGGGGGCTTTCCCGGTATTTGATACTCAAAGCTCGAAAGC
>CALWYN010000169.1 GCA_944385755.1 uncultured Oscillospiraceae bacterium | reverse complement strand
GCTATACCGTCAAATAAAAATGCTTGACAGCGGCGCCGCCGGGGAGTATAATCGTCGAGGCTGTAAAGGGCCATACTTTTACACCGGGGGCGATGACCGTGGCGGACGACACCGTATTCCGCACGATGCTGTTCGATTTTTACGGCGAACTGCTCACGGACAAGCAGAGGGAATACTTCGATCTCCACTATAACGAGGACCTGTCGCTGGCGGAGATTGCCTCGCTCACCGGCGTCTCTCGCCAGGCGGTCTGGGACAACATCCGGCGGGCGGAGGCCTCACTCAGGGACATAGAGGCCAAAGTCGGGCTTGTGGCCCGCTTCCGGCAGCAGAGGCAGGCCCTGAACGAGTTGGGCGGGGAGCTGTCCCCGCTGCTGGACAGTGCGGATCCCGGGGTCCGCGAGACTGCCCGCCGCGCTCTTGAGCGGCTGGGCAGCATTGAATTCTGAGTTTTTAGGAGGGCAGGCATGGCGTTCGAGGGCCTTTCAAGCAAGCTGAGCGAGACCTTCAAGCGGCTCCGCGGCAAGGGGCGGCTTTCTGAGCAGGACATCACGGAGGCCATGCGCGAGGTGCGCCTCGCCCTGCTCGAGGCCGATGTCAGCTACAAAGTAGTCAAGGACTTCATAAAGCGAGTGAGCGAGCGGGCCAAGGGCGCGGAGGTGCTCGAGAGCCTCTCTCCCGCGCAGATGGTCATAAAGATTGTCAACGACGAGCTCAGGGCGCTCATGGGCAGCGAGAACAGGAAGCTGAACATCTCGTCCAAGTCCCCCAGCGTGGTCATGCTCGTGGGCCTTCAGGGCGCGGGCAAGACCACGAACGGCGCCAAGCTCGCCGCGCTGATGAAGAAATCGCAGGGCAAGCGTCCTCTGCTCGTGGCCTGCGACGTCTACCGCCCCGCCGCCATAAAGCAGCTGGAGACCGTGGGCGCGCAGCTGGACATACCCGTGTTCCAGATGGGCCAGAGCGACCCCGTGGACATAGCGAAGGCGGGCATAGCCCACGCCAGAAAATATGGCAACGACCTGGTATTTCTGGACACGGCCGGCCGCCTCCATATAGACGAGGCCCTCATGGACGAGCTCCGGCGCATAAAGGAGGCCACCGAGCCGGCGGAAATACTCCTGGTCGTGGACGCCATGACGGGCCAGGACGCGGTGAACGCCGCCTCGGCCTTCGACGAGCAGCTCGGCATCACCGGCGTCATGCTCACCAAGCTCGACGGCGACGCCCGCGGCGGCGCGGCGCTCTCCGTCACGGCGGTGACCGGAAAGCCGATAAAATTCGCCGGCGTCGGGGAAAAGCTCGACCAGATAGAGCCCTTCCACCCTGACCGCATGGCCGGGCGTATACTCGGCATGGGCGATGTCCTGACCCTCATCGAGAAGGCCGAGCAGGCCATGGATGAGAAGAAGGCCGCGGAGATGGCCGACAAGCTCCGCCAGAACCGCTTCACGCTGACCGACTACTACGAGCAGCTAATCCAGCTCAAGGGCATGGGCTCCATGGAGGACATCGCGGGCATGATGGGCCTCAACCCCAAGGCGCTCAAAGGCGCCAAGGTGGACGAGAAGGCCATGGCCCACACCGAGGCCATAATTCTCTCCATGACACCCAGAGAGAGGGAGAATCCCGGTATACTCGGCAACTCGCGCAAGAAGCGCATAGCGGCCGGCAGCGGCACGACCGTCGTGGAGGTAAACCGGCTGCTGAAGCAGTACGACACCATGCTCCAGCTGGTCAGGCAGATGAACGGCCCTGGCGGCAAGAAGATGAAGCGCATGGCCAAACGCGGGGGCTTCCCCGGCCTGGGCGGCATGGGCGGAGGCATGGGCTTCCCGGGAATGTGAGCGCGCCGCCAACCCTGCCCCGCAATCTTGGAACCGGCGCAAGCGTAGGAGAGGGCGTCCCCACACTCCCCTGGGTGAGAGACAACAGGCCGGATGCAATAACCATTTTCTCGCCTTTCGGCGAGAGGGAGGGCGGGGACGCCCTCTCCTACAGAGCTCTTAGAGCCTACACAGCTTGAATCCGTCGCGGACGGCTTCAAATACATGCAGTTAAAAACATGGAGGTGAAAATACATGGTCAAGATAAGGCTCCGCAGGATGGGCGCCAAGAAGGCCCCCTTCTACAGGATAGTCGTCGCCGATTCCCGCAGCCCGCGCGACGGCAGGTTTATCGAGGAGATCGGCCTCTACGACCCGCTGGCCGACAGCGAGAAGCTGAAGGTGGACCTCGAGCGTGCCAGGTACTGGATAGCCAACGGCGCACAGCCGACCGACACCGTCAGGGCGCTGCTCAAAAAGGCGGAAGCGTAAGGAGAGCTGCAGCAGCAATGAATGAATTATTGACCTATATCATACAGAACCTTGTCGACGAACCCGACAAGGTGTCTGTGACCGAGCGCAAAGCCGAGGGCGAGACCGTTTTTGAGGTCAGGGTAGCCGCGGGCGATATGGGCAAGGTCATCGGCCGACAGGGCCGCATCGTCAAGGAAATCCGCGTTCTGATGAAGGCCGTGGCCCAGAGGCACGGCAAGCGCGTGAGCGTGGAGATTCTGGACTAACCAAACTGCCGAAAAAGCGCCATGGGCGCTTTTTCGGCATTGTCATTGGGGTGAATTTATGGAGAGAGAACTCATAGAGATAGGCAGGATAGTCAATACGCACGGAATAAAGGGCGAGCTCAAGCTCCTCCCGTACGAGGAGCGCCCGGAGGACCTTCGCGGCCTCGGCTCGCTGTTCATAGACGGCCGGGAGCTGAAAATCCTCTCCTCGCGCGTACACAAGGGCGCGCTGCTCGTCATGCTCGAGGGCGTGCAGGACATGAATGCCGCCCTGGAATACAAGGGCCGCGCCGCCTTTGCCGACGCGGACGACCCCGGCCTGCCGGAAGGCTTTGTATTCCTCGACGAGCTCTTCGGCTGCGCCGTGTACACTGAGGAAGGGGAATTGCTCGGCACGCTCGAGGAGATAATCGACTCCCCCGCCAACCAGGTGTACGTGGTGCGGGGAGAGGGGCCGGAGAGGCTCATACCTGCGATACCCGAATTTGTCGTGAACGTGGACGCCGAGGCCGGGGAGATAACCGTCCGGCTCATTCCCGGGATGTAGGCCATGGCGTACAGAATAGATATTTTGACCCTCTTCCCCCAGAGCATGTCCGCCGTCCTGGGGGAGAGCATAATAGGCCGCGCTAAAAAAAAGGGCGCAGTGGAGATAAACTGCGTGCAGATACGCGACTACACGGAAAACCGGCAGATGCAGGTGGACGACTACCCCTACGGCGGGGGCTGGGGGCTGGTCATGATGGCACAGCCGCTCAAGAGCTGCCTTGACGACGTGCTGAAGAAGGTAGGTCCGCGGCGCAGCCGCGTAATATACATGTCCCCGCAGGGCAGACCCTTCAACCAGGAGGAGGCCAAGCGTCTCCGCCGGGATTACGACCATCTGGTGCTCGTCTGCGGGCACTACGAGGGGGTGGACGAGCGGTTCATCGAAGAGTGCGTGGACGAGGAGATCTCGCTCGGCGACTTCGTGCTCACCGGCGGCGAGATAGCCGCAATGGCCGTGGCCGACTGTGTCTGCCGCATGGTGCCAGGCGTCCTCGCCGACGAGGAGTGCTACACCGGCGAGAGCCACTGGGACGGGCTGCTGGAGTACCCGCAGTACACCCGGCCCGAGGTCTGGGAGGGCCGCGCCGTCCCGGAGGTGCTGCTCACCGGCGACCACGAGAAGGTGCGCCGCTGGCGCCGGAAAAAGCAGTTGGAGCGCACGCTCGACAAGCGGCCGGACATGTTTGAAAAGCTGGAATTCACCTCCAAAGAGGACAGACGGCTCGTGGAGGAGATAAAGTATGAGCGCCTGCCGGAGAAAATGAAGCTCCGCTTTGAGCCGCGCCGGGCGGAAGAGCGCGACCTGGAAGCCATCCTCCGAATCATGGACGAGGCCAAGGCGTACCTGCGCGAGAGCGGCGTGGACCAGTGGCAGAACGGCTATCCCAACCGCGAGGCTGTTCTCGCGGACATGGCCGCCGGACGTGGCTGGGTGTTCGACTGCGTGGACGACGGCTGCCTCGCGGGCTACGAGTGCATCTCCATGGAGCCGGAGGCGTGCTATCCCGGGATAGACGGCGCATGGCTCACCGGGGGCGAGAACTACGCCGTGATACACCGCACGATGGCCGCGGCGAAGTACCGCGGGACGCGGCTCGCGACCGAGATGTTCTCCTTCGCCGAGGAGCTCGCCGCCGGAATGGGCAGGGCCAGCGTGCGCGTGGACACCCACCGCGACAATAAACCCATGAACCGCCTGTGCGAAAAGCGCGGCTATAAATACTGCGGCGTCGTGGACATCGGCGCGACGAACCAAACCGAGGGCGACCCACTCAGAAACGGGTACGAGAAGCTGCTGTAAATGCGGCGGAAAGGAACTTACATGGCTAAGAAGGAAAAGCGTTTTGTTGTAAAAGAGGAGCAGAGCTTCTACTTTGGCGCGCTGATGGTCGTGGTGGATACGGCCACGGGCGTCAACTATCTCGTCACCTACGGCAACGGGGTCTCCGGCATCACGCCGCTGCTGGATGCCAACGGGAGCGTCGTCGTGGACAGCACGGCACAGTACGCCGCGGAATAACTTGTTTGAGGTGATTTGATGATCATCGGCATAGATATGGGCGCCTCGGCGGTCAAACTCTGCGTAATTGAGGACGGCGAGGTGGCTTTCACCCGCTATGAGCCGGGCCGCGGCGCCGACATTCCGGCCCTCCTGGACAGACTGGGCATCCAGCCCGCGAAGGCCGAACGCATAGCCCTCACCGGGCTCTCCGCACCCTCCTCCGGCCTGGAGAGGGCGGGGCTCTCCCCCGTCTACGTGCCTGAGCCGGAGGCGATTGGGGCCGGGGCCCAGTGGCTCACGGGCAGGGACAACCTGGTCGTCGCCAGCATAGGCACCGGCACGGCCTTTGTACACGCGCGCGGCGGCGAGTACCGGCACATCTGCGGCACGGGCGTCGGCGCGGGGACTCTCCGCGGCCTCGCCGTAAAAGTGCTCGGGATGGACAACATGCGCGAATTCGATTCCCTCGCCATGCGGGGCGACACCAGGCGCGTCGACCTCCTCATCGGGGACTTCGTCGAGAGCTATGGACAGCTCGACCCGTATCTGACGGCGTCCAATCTGGCGAGGCTCGACAGTACGGCCGGCGACGCCGACTGGGCCGCCGCCCTGACCAATCTGGTGCTGCAGGTCATCGGCACCATGTCCATGATGGCCTGCATGGGCACCGGGGCGGAGGCCGTCGCGGTGATAGGGGCCATGGCGGGCACTACGGCCTCCCGCCTGAACTTTGCCACCTTTACGAAGGCCTACGGCACCGAGTTCATAATACCGGACTACTGCGAGTGCGCCACCGCCATAGGCGCGGCGAGGCTGCTGTCATGAACCCGGCGAACGCGTCCGAGCTGCGCGCCGCGCTGGAGAGGCATGGCTTCCGTTTCTCAAAGTCAAAGGGCCAGAACTTCCTCATCGACCCCGGTGTCCCGCGCCGGATAGCGGAGGCCTCCGGGGCTGACGGCGGCAGCTTTGTCCTGGAGATCGGGCCCGGGGCCGGCAGCCTTACGGTAGAGCTCGCAAGGCGTGCCGCTCGCGTCTGCGCCGTGGAGCTGGACTCCGCCGTCCTCCCCCTGCTCGCCGAGTCCCTCGAGGGCGTGGAGAACGCAGAGGTGATAAATGCCGACACGCTGAAACTTGATTTATGTAAACTTGTATCGGAGAGAGCTTCCGGCCTCTCCCCCATCGTCTGCGCCAATCTCCCCTACAGCATCACCTCCCCGATTCTCTCAAAACTCATTGATTCAGGCTGTTTTGAGCGAATCACGGTCATGATACAGCGCGAAGTGGCCCTGCGGCTCTGCTCGGCCCCCGGCACTCCAGACTACGGGGCCTTTACGGTTTATGTAAACTGGAACTGTGAAGTGGAGAGACTCTTTGACGTGCCCCCCGGCTGCTTCATGCCCCGGCCTAAGGTGACTAGCAGCGTCGTGCGCCTCACCCCGCGCGGTGAGCCGCCCTGCGAATGTCCCGACGTGCCGCTCATGTTCCGCTGCGTGCGCGCGGCCTTCTCGCAGAGGCGCAAGACCCTGCAGAACGCGCTCTCCAACGCCATGCCCTCCCTGGACCGCGCCCGGGCGGCCCAGGCCTGCGAGCTGGCCGGCATCTCCCCCTCCGCGAGGGGCGAGACTCTCTCCGCCGAGGACTTCGCCCGTCTGGCCGGCATGGTTGCAGTAGTTACTAAAAATCCCTGAAAAACGGCCTCAAAAAGTACAAATAATACACTTGAACTACAGGAAAAAACATGATATACTTGCCAAGGTCGTATGATACATTTGAATCGTATCAAAACACCTGTTTTTTCGCGTGTTCTTTAAAATCACATATATTCTTGAAAGGACGTTGAAGGATGAGCAAAAAGTACGTTTACCTCTTCTCTGAGGGCAACGCCAACATGCGCGAGCTCCTGGGCGGCAAGGGCGCCAACCTGGCCGAGATGACCAACATCGGCATGCCTGTGCCCCAGGGCTTCACCATCAGCACCGAGGCCTGCACCCGTTATTATGAGGACGGCGAGAAGATCGCCCCCGAAATAGAGGCTGAGATTTTTGAGTATCTCGCCAAGATGGAAGAGCTCGTCGGCAAGAAGTTCGGCGACAAGGAGAACCCCCTGCTGGTCTCCGTCCGCTCCGGCGCCAGGGCCTCCATGCCCGGCATGATGGACACCATCCTCAACCTCG
>CALWYN010000168.1 GCA_944385755.1 uncultured Oscillospiraceae bacterium | reverse complement strand
GGCTGTTGAAGGCCAGCTCCTCGGCCCCCGAGCCGTAGAACTCCGCGCCGCACTCGGGGCAGATTATTGGCTGCATCGCGGCCACACTCAGAGTCGGCGGGACATGGTGCCCGTTCGGGCAGCGGTGGCTGGCCAGGCGCGAGAACATGAGGCGGAGGCTGTTCAAAAGCTCCGTCCCCGTGCCGAAGGTGGAGCGTATGCCGGGCACGCCGGGCCTCTGCCGGAGCGCCAGCGCCGCCGGGATGTACAGCACCTCATCCACCTGCGCCCTCTCCGCCTGGGTCATGCGCCGGCGCGTGTAGGTGGAGAGCGACTCGAGGTAGCGCCGTGAACCCTCGGCGTACAGCACCCCGAGGGCCAACGAGCTCTTGCCGGAGCCGGACACGCCCGCGATGCCCACCAGTCCGCCGAGCGGTATGTCCACATCTATGTTCTTCAGATTGTGTACGCGCGCACCGCGCACCTCTATCCTGTCTCTCATGGTGTCCCCTCCGCTCCTCACATATCCCGAATATCCGTAAAATTATATCGCGGCAGGCGGGCGATTTCAAGGGCGCGGCGCGATATTCCTCCGCGGCCGGGGACGTCCGCGGGGCAGCCGGGCGGACGCCGCCGCTTCGCGCTCCGGCCCTCACATCCGTTTTACGCCGGCCGGGTACCGCGGGCCTCCGGGCGCTCCCGTTCGGGCCGCGCGGTTTTGCACACTCAGGCTCCTGCATGGAGCGCGGCTCCCTGCAAAAAAATGTCCCGGCGAAGAATAGTTCCGCCCGTTTGCCAAACAATATCAGTAAACTCGGACAGGGAGGCGGGCAAATGCAGTCACTGTGGGAGAGCACGGCCGGGCACACGGGTTTTGAAAGCCTGGAAGGGGACTTAAAAACGGATGTGCTGATAATAGGCGGCGGAATGGCGGGGGTCCTCTGCGCCCACATGCTCCACCGCCGCGGGATACCGTACGCGCTCGTGGAGGCGCGCACCGTAGGCGGCGGAATCACCGGAAATACCACGGCCAAGCTCACCTCACAGCACGGGCTCATATACCAGGGCCTGATACGCCGCTTCGGCGCCGGGCTGGCGGGGAAATACCTTCGCGCCAACGAGGAGGCGCTTGAGCAATACCGCAAACTGTGCGCCGGCGTGGACTGTGACTTCGAAGAGAGGGACTCCTATGTCTATTCTCTGGATGACCGCCGGAAAATCGAGAGGGAAATAGCCGCTCTGGACCATCTGGGCTTCCGCGCGGAATTTACCGACAGCCTGCCGCTGCCATTCCCCGTGGCCGGCGCGCTCAGATACCCCGGGCAGGCCCAGTTCCACCCGCTGAAATTTATCCGCGCCATCTCAAAGGGCCTGCACATATATGAGCACACGGCCGTGAGGGAGCTGGGAAACATGTGGGCCGCCACGGACCGCGGAAAAATCACGGCGGAGAAAATCATCGTGGCCACGCACTTCCCCATTCTGAACAAGCACGGCGGCTATTTCATAAAGCTCTACCAGCACCGCTCATACGTGACGGCCCTCAAAAATGCGGCGGACGTGGGCGGAATGTACGTGGACGAGGCCGAAAAGGGCATGTCCTTCCGGAATTACGGCGAGCTGCTGCTCATAGGCGGGGGCGACCACCGCACCGGGAAAAAGGGCGGCAACTGGCAGGAGCTGCGTGATTTCGCGCGCCGGCACTACCCCGGCTCGGAGGAAAAATATTTCTGGGCCGCCCAGGACTGCATGAGCCTGGACGGGATCCCATATATCGGGGCATATTCTCCCGGCACGCCCGGCCTGTACGTCGCCTCCGGGTTCAACAAGTGGGGTATGACCTCCTCCATGGCCGCGGCGATGCTCCTCTGTGACCTTGTGGAGGGCAGGCCGAACCCCTATGCCGGCCTCTTCTCGCCCTCCAGGAGCGTCCTGCGGCCCCAGCTGGCCATCAACGCTTTTGAGTCTGCCGCCGGGCTGCTGACGCCGTCAGCCAGGCGCTGTCCCCACCTCGGCTGCGCGCTGAAGTGGAATGCGTGTGAGCGCAGCTGGGACTGCCCCTGCCACGGTTCGCGCTTCTCCCAGGAGGGGAAGCTCATCGACAACCCCGCAACCGGCGATTTGAAAAAGTGAGGTGGAGAATTTGAGCAACCGTCTGAGCGGTGAGACCAGCCCTTATCTGCTGCAGCACGCCGAAAACCCGGTGGACTGGTATCCCTGGTGCCCCGAGGCCTTTCAGCGCGCCCGTGAGGAGGACAGGCCCATTTTTCTGAGCATCGGCTACAGCACCTGCCACTGGTGCCACGTGATGGAGAGGGAGAGCTTTGAGGATGTCGAGATAGCAGGGATACTGAACCGGTATTTCATCTGCATCAAGGTGGATAAAGAGGAGCGCCCCGACATTGACAGCATCTATATGGCGGTCTGCCAGGCGTTCACGGGCAGCGGCGGATGGCCCACCAGCATCTTCATGACCGCCGACAAGAGGCCGTTTTTCGCCGGGACCTACTTCCCCAGGACCGCGCGGCGCGGCATGGCCGGGTTCAGGGAGCTCCTGCTGGCCATACACTCACGCTGGGAAAACGGGCGGGAGTCCCTCCTCCGCTCCGCGGATGAGCTCACGGCCGCCCTCAGGCAAACCGGGCCCGCCCGCTCCCCCTCCGGGCCGGACGGGTCGCTGGCGGACCGGGCTCTGAGCTGGTACAGGAAAAACTTCGACGCGCGGTTCGGCGGCTTTGGCCCGGCGCCCAAGTTCCCGGCCGCGCACAATCTCCTGTTTTTGCTGCAGCAATACGAAAAGCGCGGCGAGCCGGACCTTCTCAAGATGGCAGAGGTGACCCTCCGGCAAATGTACGCCGGTGGGCTGTTTGACCACGTGGGATATGGCTTCTGCCGGTATTCAACCGACCGCTTTTACCTCATCCCGCACTTCGAAAAGATGCTCTGCGACAACGCCCTGCTGATTCTCGCCTACTGCAGGGCGCATGAGCTCACGGGGGAGGCCCTGTATCTGGACATCGCCGAAAAGACCGCCGGCTATATCCTGGCGGAGATGGCCTCCCCCGGGGGCGGTTTCTGCAGTGCCCAGGACGCGGACAGCGGCGGTTCGGAGGGCAAATTCTATGTGTTCACCCCCGGAGAAATAAGAAATCTGCTGGGAGAGGAGGCCGGCAGGGCCTTTTGCGGCCGGTTCGGCATAACGGAGGCCGGCAACTTTGAGGGCGGGAGCATACCCAATTTGCTCCATGCGCGGTCGCTCGAGGACCCCTCCGCGGACGCGCTGCTGCCCGCGGTGCGCGAGTACCGCCGGCGCCGCTCCGAATTGCGCACGGACGACAAAATACTGACCTCGTGGAACTCCCTGATGATTGCGGCGCTCTGCTCCCTGTTCCGGCGCAGCGGGTGTTCCCGGTATCTGGAGGCGGCAAAAAACGCGCAGGCGTTCATAGAGGACCACCTGTGCGTCAACGACACTCTCTATGTGAGCTTCCGCGCCGGTCGGCGCGGAGCGGAGGGCTTTCTGGACGAGTACGCCTGCTATGTCTTCGCCCTGCTCGCCCTGTATGACGCGACGCTCGACGGCCGCTTTCTCGAGCGAGCCGCCCGGCTGGCGGAAACCGCCGCCGGCCGGTACTACGACCCCGGCCGGGGCGGGTTCTACCTCTACGGCGCGGGCCAGGAGGAGCTTCTCTTCCGCCCGAAAGAGTGCTACGACGGGGCGCTCCCCAGCGGGAACTCGCTGATGGCCTGTAATCTGCTGCGTCTCAGCGCCCTCATCCCGGGAGAGAAAACGGAAAGCGTCCTGGAACGCCAGCTCGCCTATATGTCCGGTGAGGCGGAGCGCCATCCCGCCGGATTCGCCATGTTCCTGACGGCTCTGTCCGATTTTCTGGAGCCTCCGGCCACGATTACTGTCGTACACGACGGGAGCGGGCTGGACCGGCTGCCTGCCTCACTCCCCTCCTGTGCCATTGTGAGAGTCCTGGACGAGGAGTCAGATGGGTACCGGCTCATAAACGGCGAGACCACCTTTTATGTGTGTCAGGGAAACCGCTGCCTCCCGCCCGTGAACCGTGGGCAGCTCGAGAGCGCGCTCAGGCGCGGCGGTTCTCTCCCTCAATGAGGCTCTCACGCGGCGAGCCGCCGCGCGCCCGGTCAGAACTGACAGTTCGCGTCGATGATGTCCTGCAATGTCACGTGTTCGTTGCGGTAGCGGGCATTGGGGTTCTTCTCGGGCCTGGACGTGGTGATTGCCAGCCGGGGACAGGCCTGGGCGCAGGCCATGCACAACTGACACTTCCCCGGAATGTGCAGGGCCTTTCCGTCCTCCAGACGCATTGAGGCCGTGGGGCAGACGCGCGTGCATATGCCGCAGCCTATGCACCTGTCATTGAGGACGACGATGAGGTTCTGCAGCTCATCCGCCGGCCTCGCGGCGTTCCTGGCCGCATTCTCCCTATGTATCTCCCTGTCCTCCTCCGTCACCGGGGAGATGGCCCTGACGCGGCCGGTTATGTCCCTGATTATCGCCGCGAGCTGCTCCTCGACATGTTTGTCGGCCTTCTGCTCCGCCTCCATGTCATATCCCGGCAGCCAGTTGTCGCCCATCAGCACCACATTGGCGTAATCCACGCGAACGCCGCAGCTCCCGCAGTAGTCCCTAGCCAGCTCGGCGGCCCCGCCGTGCCGGCAGCCGTAGGTCAGTATCACATAGAAGTAATCCGTGTGAAAGCGGGCCTCCCGTATGAACTCCTTTACCATAGGCGGCAGCTCGTGCCCGTATACGGGCGCGACGACGCCTATGGTGCCGCCGGTGAAGTCCAGTTCCCCGCCGCGCATCACCTGCGGTATGCTCAGCGGCCTCTCTGCCAGCCGCCTGGCTACATACAGGCTGTTCCCCGTGCCCGTGAAG
>CALWYN010000167.1 GCA_944385755.1 uncultured Oscillospiraceae bacterium | reverse complement strand
GTCGGAGCGGGGTGAACTCGGGCTCGTGCAGACCATACCGGATGGCTTCCCCCCCGGCAGCGACACGGCCATCATGTCCATCTTCGGCTGTGACCCGGCGAAGTACTTCTCCGGGCGCGCGCCGCTCGAGCTGGCCGCCTCCGGCATAGACATGCCCGAGGGCGCGGCCGCCTACCGCTGCAACATGGTGACCCTGGGCGGGGACGAGAACCTGCCGTTCGCGGAAAAGACCATGGTCTCCCACAGCGCGGGCTCGATAGAGGGCGAGGAGAGCGACGAGCTCATAAACTGGCTCTTCTCCCACCCGGATTTCGCGCCTATGGCTGAGGCCGCGCATCTCACCGTATATCCCGGCTCCTCCTTCCGCCACCTCGCCGTGCAGACCGGGGTGGACATAGAGGGCATACGCCTGGCCCCGCCGCACGACCATCTGGGCGAAAAACTGGGCGCGCTGCTGCCGTCCGGCTGCCCCAACGCCGCCGTGCTGCTGGCCCTGATGGAGAAGGCCAACGAGCTGCTGGAGCACCACCCGATAAATGAGCGGCGCCGCGCCGGCGGACAGCCGAGCGCCAACTGCATCTGGTTCTGGGCCGAGGGCAAGGGGGCCAGGCTGCCCAACTTCCCGGAGCGATTCGGCGCGGACGGCGGAGTGGTGAGCGCCGTGCCCCTCTGCCACGGCATAGCCCGCCTCGTAGGCCTCGAGCCCATAAGCGTCCCCACCGCCACCGGGGAGTGGGACACGGACTATGAGGCCAAGACCCGCGCGGCCCTCGACTGCCTGGAGGAGCACGATTTCACCGCCATCCACCTCGAGGGCCCGGACGAGGCCACGCACAACCACGACCTCGAGCACAAGATATACAGCGTGGAGTGCCTCTCCGAGCGCGTGGCCAGGCCGCTCTGCGCCGCTCTCGCCGCGCGCGGCGAGGATTTCCGGCTTCTCATACTCTCCGACCACCGGACCTTCATGAAAAACGGCGCCCACGGCTCCACGCCCGTGCCCTACATGATTTACGACAGCCGTGAGCGTACCCCGGGCTCCGGCCTGGGCTACAGCGAGCGCAACGGCGCGGCCGGGCCCTTCCTCAACTCCGGCGTGGAGCTCATGCCCCGCCTCTTTGAGCGGTGAGCGGCGCCCGGGAGCGGGCGCGGGCGAAGCTGAACCTCTCGCTCGACGTCCTGAAAACGCGCCCCGACGGCTACCATGACCTCCGCATGGTCATGCAGAGCGCCGGACTGCACGACGACGTCTATGTGGAGCTGCGCGAGGGCGGCTTCTTCCTGGCCGAGACCAACCGGCACTACATCCCCTCCGGAGACAAAAACGAGGCCGTCAAGGCCGCCCGGGCTTTCTTCTCCGCCGCCGGGCTGGACCGGGGGGCCTACATTAAAATAGAAAAGCGCATACCCGTCTGCGCCGGCCTGGGCGGCGGGTCGTCCGACGCCGCCGCGGTGCTCCGCGCGCTGAACACGCTCTGCGGCCGCCCGTTCACGGCGGACGCCCTCAGGGAGATTGCCGCCGGCGTCGGCTCCGACGTCCCCTTCTGCGTGGAGGGCGGCACGGCCCTGGTCAGCGGGCGCGGCGAGATAATCGAACCGCTGCGCCCGTTGGAGGAGACCCGCACAGTCATCTGTATGCCCTTCTTCTCATGTTCGACACCCGAGCTGTTCTCCCGCATAGACTCGCGCTCCACCTCGTGCCGGCCGGACACCGCCGGCCTCGTTTCCGCCATCGGGAGCGGGGATGTCCGCGGAGTGGCGCGGCGGATGTACAACGTGTTTGAGGACGTGCTCGACCGCCGTTCCGCCAGGGCGGTTGGCGAGATAAAGGGCGCTCTCCTCGACGCCGGCGCGCTCGGCGCGGCCATGACCGGTTCCGGCAGTGCGGTGTTCGGTCTGTTTGAGGACGTCGCCTCGGCGGAGCGGGCCGCCGCTGCCGCCCGCGGGCTCTGCCGCGAGGTGTTCCTGACCGTGACGGCCGGCGCGGAAGAAAACCTTACCATTGGGTGATCACATATATTTTCCCCCTTCCGGCACATAATAGCACTGCAAATATTTTGGGAGGGAAACACGATGCAAAACAGCAATTCCGCGTTTTTGAAGGGTGTAGGCATGGGCCTGGCCATAGGCGCCTCCGTCGGCATGGTCCTCGCCCCCAGGAAGAAGGGCACCAACGTGGTCGGCAAGGCCCTGAAGGCCGCCGGAGAACTCGCCGACAACATCTCCGACGCGATGTCGAGATAAACTCGCAAAAAGTTCAAAAAACCCTTGCAATTGGAATCAGGCTGTGCTAATATATTAAGGCGCTCGGCAGGAGAGCCCGCGAGCGCCGTTAGCTCAGCTGGATAGAGCGTCTGGCTACGGACCAGAAGGCCGGGGGTTCGAATCCCTCACGGCGTGCCAAAAAGAAAAGGCTCCGAACAGTTTGGTTTTCAAGCTGTTTGGAGCTTTTTCTATAATTTTTTGGCCGGATTGTTTGAAATATTCATTGCAGAGCCGCTTGCAAGAACAACAAAAAAGAGTAAAAAAGTACAAATAATACAATAAAAAGGTGTCAAAAGTGTTGTCAGGCGGGGCCGCTTTGCCCCGCCTGTTTCGCCGCCGGCGGAAAAATTCGCGCTCCCGAGAGATTTCACTTGACTATCGCGCACAAAGCGTTTTTAATTGGGTATAGCATCCGGGCACGGCGCCCGGGGCGACAACACGGCCGCGCGGCGCGGCGCGAGGGGGAGAGAGCTATGCGGGTAGCTGTTACATACGGGGATGACGAGCTGATTTTTCAGCACTTCGGCCACACGGAGCACTTCAAGCTCTACGACATAGAGGACGGCGAGGTCATCTCCACCGAGGTGGTTGACACCGGCGATGCCGGGCACGAGGCCCTCGCGCTGTTTCTGGCCGGGCGCGGCGTGGAAACCCTCATCTGCGGCGGGATCGGTCCCGGGGCCGTTACGGCGCTGGGCATGGCCGGCATACGCGTGTTCGGCGGGATCACCGGGCTGGCGGATTTCGCCGTGGAGGCGCTCATACGCGGCATCCTCGCCTACAACCCGGAGCCCAACTGCGACCACCACCACGAAGAGGGCGGGAGCTGCGGCGGCGGTGACTGCTGCCATTGATTTTCCCGTATCCCTGTCTCTGTCCTATTTTATACTGAGGAGGTATATGGAAATATGAAGTACATCTGTTCTCTCTGCGGCTTCGTCTACGACGAGGAGGAGGGCCTGCCCGACGAGGGCATACCCGCCGGCACCAAGTTTGAGGACCTGTCCGAGGATTTCGCCTGTCCCCTGTGCGGGGCCGGCAAGGACGAGTTCGAATCCGAGTGATATTTTCATTCTCCGCCTGCCCAAACCCAATGTAAAGTGGCCCCGGAAAATTTCCGGGGCCACTTTACATGCATTTTACATATGCCTGCTTTTCCATTTTACGCAGTTTTATTAGCATACAGATGCGCAAGCAAAATAACGAAAAGAAGGAGACATTCCTGCAATGAAAAAGACTCTTGCAATACTTCTCTCCGCCATGCTGTGCTTCTGCCTGCTGGCGGCCTGCGGCGAAGAGCCGACTGATACCACGGCCTCCCCCGCCGCCTCTGAGGAGCCCAGCTCCGCTCCCGAGACCGAGGTTCCCTCCGAGGAGCCTTCCGGAGAGGTCTCCGGCAACGTGACCGCCAACGGCTCCACCTCCATGGAGTCCGTCATACTCGCCCTGATCGAGGGTTTTGATGGTGTCAACCCCGACGTCTCCGTCGGCTACACCGGCAGCGGTTCCGGCGCCGGCATCGAGGGCGTCCTGGGCGGCACCTGCGACCTGGGCCTGAGCAGCCGCGCCCTGAGCGACGACGAGAAGGCCGAGGGAGCCGTTGAGGACATAATCGCCCTGGACGGCGTCGCCGTCATAGTCAACCCCGAGAACAGCGTGTCCGACCTGACCACCGAGCAGATCGCTCAGATCTTCACCGGCGAAATCACCAACTGGTCCGAGCTCGGCGGCGCCGACTCCGCCATCGCCGTGTTCGGCCGTGAGGCCGGCTCCGGCACCCGCGGCGCTTTCGAGGAGATCCTCGGCATAGAGGACGCCTGCACCTACACCAACGAGTACAGCTCCACCGGCGACGTCGTCGGCAATGTGGCCTCCAACCCCAACGCCATCGGCTACGCCAGCCTCTCCGCCGTCAACGACACCGTGACCGCGGTCGCCGTCAACGGCGTGACCCCCAGCGAAGAGACCGTTGCGGACGGCACCTTCGCCATCCAGCGCCCCTTCGTCATCGTGACCGTTGAGGGCACCGAGCTGAGCCCGGCCGCCCAGGCCTTCCTGGACTACGCCATGAGCGACGAGGTCGCCGACATCATCACCGCCGCCGGCGCCGTGCCCGCCAGCCTGGCCGGTTGAGCAAACTAAAATCCTGATGGCAATGGCCCCCACACAATGGGGGCCTATTGCCGTGAAAAGAGGGGTGTGTCTGACAGGCGCTCAGGCCGCCGCGTGAACGTCTGTCAGATTCACCCCGAAAGAGAAGGAAGAGAGCCATGAACGAATACGTCACCACGAAAGGAGAAAAAGGCGCAGTGAAAGCCGGGAAAGAGAAGATTGTGCCGGCGGCCGGACAGCCGGCCGAGCGCATTGATTCCAAGCGCGGCGTAAAGGACGTCATGGAGAGCGTGATGCGCGCCGTATTTGTCATCTGCGGCCTGGTTGCCGTGGGTTTTGTCCTCATAATATCCGTCTACCTCATAATCTCCGGCATTCCCGCCATACGCGAGGTGGGGCTCTGGAATTTCATCTCCGGTACCAACTGGTCCCCCGCGAACAGGACCGAGCCGAGCTTCGGCATACTGCCCATGATACTCACCAGCATCTACGGCACCGCGGGCGCCATAGTGATAGGCGTGCCGATAGGCTTCCTCATGGCGGTATACCTCTCCAAGGTCGCCAACAGGAAGGTCGCCGCGGTCATACGCGAGGTAGTCGACCTGCTGGCCGGCATCCCCAGCGTCGTCTACGGCCTGGTCGGCATGATGGTCCTCGTCCCCGCGATACGCACGACCTTCAACCTCCCCGCGGGCGACACCCTGTTGGCCGCAATCGTCGTGCTGGCCATAATGATACTCCCCAGCATAATATCCGTGAGCGAGACCGCCCTGAACGCCGTACCCCGCGAGTATGAGGAAGCCAGCCTGGCCCTGGGCGCCACCGAGCTGGAGACCTATTTCCGCGTCAGCGCCCCGGCGGCCAAGAGCGGCATCGCGGCCGCGGTCGTCCTCGGCGTGGGCCGCGCAATAGGCGAGGCCATGGCCATACTGATGGTCGCCGGCAACGTGGCCAACATGCCCAGCCTCCTGAGCAGCGTCAAGTTCCTCACCACCGCGATTGCCGGCGAGATGGGCTACGCCGGGGACCTGCACCGCCAGGCGCTCTTCTCGATCGGCCTCGTGCTCTTCCTCTTCATCATGCTCATAAACGCCGCGCTGAACCTGTTCCTCAAGCACAATAAGGAGGGCAACTGATGAACGAACAGAAAGTCTCGATAACCGAGCCCCTCTCCGCGAACCGCCGGGTCTGGAACGGCACCATGCGCGCTCTGCTCTACATCGCCGCCGCGCTGATATGCGCGCTGCTCGTGTTCCTCATAGGCTACATCCTCTACCGCGGCATCCCCAACCTCAGCTGGGAATTCCTCTCCAGCGAGGAGAGCGTGATAAACGACAT
This sequence comes from uncultured Oscillospiraceae bacterium, assembly GCA_944385755.1. Lineage (GTDB taxonomy): Bacteria > Bacillota > Clostridia > Oscillospirales > Oscillospiraceae > Scatomorpha. The sequence goes on along the minus strand of CALWYN010000167.1, from coordinate 10,258 downwards.
CGAGGGCATCCTGCCCGCCATCATAAATACGCTGTACGTCATAGTCGCAACCCTGATATTCATCCTGCCCCTCGGCGTGGGCAGCGCGATCTACCTCACGGAGTATGCCACGAATAAGAAGCTCGTCTCCGTCATAGAGTTCGCTACCGAGACTCTCTCCGGCATGCCCAGCATCATCTTCGCCCTGGTGGGCATGATGGTGTTCTGCCAGGCGCTCGGCCTGGGGACCAGCCTCATAGCCGGCGCCTTCTCCCTGGTCATGATGACCCTGCCCACTATCATCCGCACTACGCAGGAGTCGCTCAAAACCGTGCCGCAGAGCTACCGCGAGGGGTCTCTGGCCCTGGGCAGCGGCAAGTGGCACATGATACGCACCGTCGTCCTCCCCAGCAGCATAGACGGCATCGTCACCGGCTGCATTCTGGCCGTCGGCCGCATCGTGGGCGAGAGCGCCGTGCTGATGTTCACCGCCGGCATGGGCATGCGCATGGCCAACTTCGGCGGGGATACGATCGCCGAGTTCTTCGACAACTTCTTCGGCGCCGCCGGCTCCACGCTGACCGTCTCGCTCTATGTCTACGCCAAGGAGCGCGCCGACTTCGACCACGCCTTCGCCGTCGCCGTCGTGCTGCTGGTCATAGCCCTCGTCATAAACCTCGCCGCCAAGCTGGCCGGCAAAAAAACTCAAGAAAAACTGAGAGCGGGGAACGATAAAAATGACAGATAAAACGATAATAGAGGCAAAGAACCTGGACCTTTACTACAGCGAAAACCACGCGCTGAAGGACGTGTCCATAGCCATCCCCGAGCACCAGATAACCGCCCTGATAGGCCCCTCCGGCTGCGGCAAGAGCACCTTTCTCAAGACGCTCAACCGGATGAACGACCTGGTGCCCGGCGTGCGGATAACCGGCACGATAGAGTACAACGGCGAGGACATCTACGGCAAGGACGTCGACGTGACGCGCCTGCGCAAACAGATAGGCATGGTGTTCCAGAAGGCCAACCCCTTCCCCATGAGCATCTACGACAACGTGGCCTACGGGCCCCGCACCCACGGCATACGCGGCAAGGCCAAGCTCGACGCAATAGTCGAGCGCAGCCTGCGCGACGCCGCCATCTGGGACGAGGTAAAGGACCGCCTGAACAAGAGCGCGCTCGGCCTCTCCGGCGGCCAGCAGCAGAGGCTCTGCATCGCCCGCGCGCTGGCCGTTGAGCCCGACATACTGCTCATGGACGAGAGCACCAGCGCCCTGGACCCCATCTCCACGAGCAAGATAGAGGACCTTGCCATGGAACTCAAAAACCGCTATACTGTGATCATGGTAACGCATAATATGCAGCAGGCGGTGCGTGTCTCCGACAACACGGCGTTCTTCCTGCTCGGCGAGCTCGTGGAGTACGGCGAAACCGAGAGGATCTTCTCCCACCCCCAGGACAAACGCACCGAAGACTACATCACAGGGAGGTTTGGCTGATATGCGCAACAAATTCGACGAACAGCTCGCCACGCTCAACCGCGAGATGATATCCATGGGCGCGCTCTGCGAGGAGGCCATCGCCGTCACCGCCCGCTCCATGCTCGACGGCGACAACTCCTCTTCAATAGACCGTGTCCGCGCCCTGGAAAACGACATTGACCAGAAAGAGCGCGAAATCGAGAGCATCTGCCTCAAGCTGCTGCTCCAGCAGCAGCCGGTGGCCAGCGACCTCAGGCAGATCTCCGCCGCGCTCAAGATGATAACCGACATGGAGCGCATAGGCGACCAGGCGCTCGACATAGCGGAGACCGCCGGCTTCATGGGCCCCGTCGAGCCGGAGGACGCCCCATTGCTGGGAGAGCTGGCGCGCAAGGTCATCAGCATGGTGACCGACAGCGTCGACGCCTTCGTGCGCCACGACGCCGAGGCCGCCGGGACCGTCGCCGCCAAGGACGACGAGGCCGACGCGCTCTTCACCCGCATCAAGAACTCGATAATCGAGCGCATCTCCGCCCAGAAGGGCGAGGGCGAATATGCCCTGGACCTGCTCATGATAGCCAAGTACCTCGAGCGCATAGGCGACCACGCCACCAACATCGCCGAGTGGGTCGAGTTCTCCGTCACCGGCATCCACAAGGGAGGAGAAATGCTGTGATCTACTGCGTTGAGGACGACGCCGCCATCCGCGACATCGAGGTCTACGCCCTCCGCTCCACCGGCTTTGAGGCCGAGGGGCTGGAGACGGGCGCCGACCTGTTCTCCGCGCTGAACAAGCGGCTCCCCGAACTGATAATCCTCGACGTCATGCTCCCGGGGGAGGACGGGCTGGAGATACTCCGCAGGCTCCGCCTCTCCTCCGTCACGCGCAACATACCCGTCATAATGGCCACGGCGCGGGGCGCTGAGTATGACAAGATAACCGGTCTCGACTCCGGCGCGGACGACTATCTCGTCAAGCCCTTCGGCATGATGGAGATGGTCTCCCGCGTGCGCGCCGTGCTTCGCCGCACCTCCCCCAGCCGCGAGGACAGCCCCATCTCCATCGGGAGTATAACCCTGGACCCGTCCACGCACACCGTCACGGCCTCCGGGCGTGCCGTAACCCTCACGCTCAAGGAGTTCGACCTCCTGCGCGCGCTCATGGAGAAGCCCGGCACCGTCTTTACCCGCGACCGCCTGCTCAGCGAGGTCTGGGGCACGGACTATGACGGCGAGACCCGCACCGTCGACGTGCACATCCGCACACTGCGCCAGAAGCTCGGCGAGTCCGGCTCCATGATAGGCACGGTGCGCGGCGTGGGCTACAGGCTGGAGGCGGAAGTATGACAAAAAAGATTTTCCGCTCCATCTTCCTGGTGGCGTTCATAGTCCTGCTGGCCTGCCTCGCGCTGATAACCGGCGTGCTGTACGATCACTTCTCCGAACAGCAGTCCGCCCAGCTCGCCTCCCAGGCCGATCTGGCGGCCCAGGGCGTCGAGAACGAGGGTCTCGGCTACTTTGACGGCCTGGACTCCGGCGACACCCGCCTCACCTGGATAGCCGCCGACGGCAGCGTGCTCTACGACACGGACGCCGACTCGGACAGCATGGAAAACCACTCCTCGCGCGAGGAGTTCGTCGAGGCCGTCGAAAACGGCCGCGGGGAGAGCTCCCGCTACTCCTCAACCCTCTCCGAGGAGACGATTTACCAGGCCGTGCTGCTCAGCGACGGCACCGTGCTGCGCGCCGCCGCCAGCCACAGCACCGTGCTGGCCCTGCTCTGGGGCATGTTCGTCCCGCTGCTGCTCATAGTCGCCGTGGCCGTGGCGCTGGCCGCCTGGCTGGCCTCGCGCCTCTCCAGGCGCATAGTCGGCCCCCTGAACGCCATCGACCTCGACTCCCCGCTGGAAAACGACGTCTACGACGAGCTCTCCCCCCTGCTCACACGGGTCGAGAGCCAGAAAAAGCAGATCAGCTCCCAGCTGGATGAGCTGAGCCGGCGGCAGGAGGAGTTCTCCGCCGTCACCGACAACATGAGTGAGGGCCTCATACTCCTCGACCGCGAGGGCATAATACTCAGCATCAACCCCAGCGCCGCGCGCATTTTCGGCGCGGATTCCGCCAGCATCGGCCGCGACATCCTCACCCTGGACCGCAGCCCGGAGCTGAGGGCCCTCATGGAGAGCGCCTCCGCCGGAAAGCGCAGCGAGGCGGTTATCGAGCGGGACGGGGCCGAATACCAGCTCTCCGCCAGCCCGGTGCTCACCGACGGCGTCTCCCGCGGGACCGTGCTCCTGGCCTTCGACGTCACGGAAAAGCTCAGGGCCGAAAGGCTGCGCCGCGAGTTCACGGCCAACGTCTCCCACGAGCTCAAGACCCCGCTGCACTCCATAATGGGCGCGGCGGAGCTCCTCCAGGACGGTCTCGTGAAGAGCGAGGACCAGCAGCGGTTCCTCGGGCGCATCCGCTCCGAGGCCGAGCGCCTCGTCACGCTGGTGGACGACGTCATAGACCTCTCCCGCATGGACGAGGGCGACAATTTCCCGCGCGAGGAGACGGATCTGCTCCAGCTCGCGCGCGACGTGGCCGGGGACCTCGGCCCCGCCGCCGAAAAGCGCGGCATAGGCATCGCTGTGGGCGGCAGCGGCGGCAGCGTATTCGGCGTCCGCCGGCTGCTCTGGGAGATAATCTGGAACCTCTGCGACAACGCCGTGAAGTACGGCCGCGAGGGCGGGCACGTCTCCGTCTCCGTGGATGCCGCCCCCTCCGGCGGCGTGTCCCTGTCGGTCGCGGACGACGGCATAGGCATCCCCGCCGAGCACCGCGCGCGCGTGTTCGAGCGGTTTTACCGTGTGGACAAGAGCCACTCCCGGGCGACCGGGGGCACCGGCCTCGGCCTCTCCATAGTCAAGCACGCCGCTCAGTACCACGGCGCGCAGATAGAGCTGGAGAGCGAGGAGGGGCGCGGCACCCGGATAACGGTCATTTTCCCGCCGCGCGCCGTCAGCTGATTTCCCATAACCCATGAGCCGGGAGGCCAGAGGCCTCCCGGCTTTTTATTCTGCGGCTCTCTCGTACATGGCCCGGACCTCCTCCCGCCTCCTCCAGACGGTGAGCCAGCAGACCGCCAGCGTGGCGGCGGCGCAGAGCGTCACGCACAGCCTCAGGTCCATCACCTCGCCCAGCGCCCCCACCGCCAGGCTCAGCACGCTGAACGCCGCGGAGTAGAGCATGCTCTCAAAGGCGTTCACCCTCGCCCTGAGATGGTCGGGCAGCGTGCTCTGCACGGCGGCGAGCCGCAGCGTGGCGCTGTTTATGCCCAGGAAGCCCGCTACCGCCCTGTTCAACAGCATGAGGGGATACGGCAGCCAGAGCAGCAGCATGTCCATGACCTCGTACACCTGATACACCATGAACGCGAAGCCGAACCTCTTCTCCCGCGGCATTTTCGTGGCGTAGCGCACAACTCCCCCCAATGCCCGCCCCGTGAACTCCGCCACGGAGAACAGGGAGTACATCGCCGCGTTGAGGCCGGGAGTTATGCTGAAGAACGCCACGAATATGGCGGAGTAGCCGCTGGCCACGCCGTTTGTCACGGCCATGTAGGCAAAAATGTTCAGCATCCCTCGCTCGCGGCGCAGATAGTCCACCGCCTCGCGTATGTCCGCCAGCCAGGCGGAGAGGGAGAAGCGGGCGCGCCCGCGGCGCTCCTCCCGGACCTTTATCCGGCTCTCGATGAGAGCCGCGGCCAGCGACAGGGCCCCCTGTATAATCAGGATGTTGCCCACGCCCACGGCCTCCATCAGCCAGGCCGCCGCCGGCGCCATCAGCACCTGCATCACCGGATAGACCATGGAGGACACGGTGTAGCCCTTGTCCATGCAGCCCGGCGGTATCAGTTTGGGGAACAGGCTGTTGTAGGCCAGCTGGTCGAAGGCCGAGAGCGAGGAGAGCAGCAGCGAAAAGGCCAGGTACAGCGTATATGTGAACTCGTGGCTGTTCAGATAGAGCCCCGCCAGCGCGTACAGCAGCCCGTTCACCGCGTCGCCCGCCACCAGGAAGGGCTTGCGCGCCCTCGCGTCCATAAAGGGCGCGGCCACCAGCGGTATTACAAATCCGGGCACGACGTTCATGGCGATTATCAGCGCCGAGGCCAGCGTGCTGCCCGTCTCGTCGTATACCAGGAAGGACAGGGCAAAGTTGCCGGCTATCCCGCCGGCGGCCCCCATGACCGTCGCCACGGTTATCAGCGTAAAATCCCGCGTCCAGAGAGTGTTTTTCATATCATGACCTCCCCCACCATTCTAAGGCCGGAGGTCAAAAAAGTAAATGCGGCTGTTTTGGGAAAATCCGTCCCCAAAACAGCCGTTAAATCATATTTAACTGTAGTGTCCGGGAAAATCGCTCAATATCTCCAGCGCGCGCTTGTACTGCCGGTTCGCCCTTAGCCACTCCAGCACGCGCCGCAGGTGGAAGCCGGCGTAGCCGGGCGGCAGCCTGCGCCTGAGCTCTGAGAAGAGGGAGAGCAGGCGCTCGCCGTACTCCGCGCACCCGAGATATTCCGGGTGCTCCAGCCGGTAGCGCATAACGGCGCACATCTCCCCCAGCAGCTCCCGCTCCTCCTCCGAGTCCGGGGGCGGCGCGCCGGGCACCCTGTCCAGGGCGGAGAGGGCCTCATCGGTGAGCCCCAGCAGCTCGCAGGCCGCGGCCAGCTTGTGCAGCTCCATGGCGCCCGGCTCCTCCAGGGTGGAGAAGTAGCCGTAGCCCTCCCGGGCCCTGCCGAGCTCTATCGCCGTGCTCGCCCGGTTGTAGCGTATGGAGCGCAGCGCGGAGGCGTCGCCCAGTGCCAGCGCGATCCGCTCCGCCACCGCGTAGTGGCCCTCCATGGCCTCGTACTGTCCACTGTTGCTGCAGCAGTTGCCCATCACCAGCCTGGACAGCAGCATGACCCGCACCCTGCCCTGTTCCGCGGCCGCGCCGAAGGCGGCGTTCAGCTCGCCCATGGCGGCCGTGTAGTTTCCGCGGAAGAAGTCGGCGTCCCCGGCCAGGAAGAGCGCCAGCGCCTCGCCGGACACCCTCCAGGCCTCCGCGAAGCGGCCGCGCAGCATCAGCAGCAGCGCCCTCTGCCGCCCGGAGAGCACGTCCTCCGGCCAGTCCCCGGAGAAGTCGCGGTCCGCCAGGGCGGAGCGGAGCAGCTGCGCGTCCACCGCCAGGGGGCCCCGCTCCAGCTCCGGCAGCGCCTCCTCCAGCGCCGCCAGGCACTCCCTCCCGGCCCCGGTGTCCAAGCCGAAAAAGGCCTCATAGGCCCGCTCTATCAGCTGCGCCTCCCCCTCCCCGGCCTCAGGCGAGAGGCCCAGCCGGCCCAGCAGCGCGCCGAGCAGTTCCCCGTCCGCCTCGGCCGCGCCGCTCTCTATCTTGGACAGCCAGGATACGGAGCAGAGCCCGCGGCACAGCCCCTCCTGGCTCCAGCCGCGCTCCAGGCGGCCGCGCCTTATCATGGCGCCGGCGAGGCGTGGGTTCAATTTCCGCGCCTTCTCTTCGTAATGTGCAGTTTCCCGCGCGGCAGCTCGCGCCTGGCGCTCTGCAGATACTCGCGCAGCAGCAGCTCGAAGCTGTCCAGGAGCAGCGTGCGGCTGCCGCTGTTCCCCAGCAGGCCCCGGGCCACGGTGACGGCCTTCCTGAGCTTCTGGGCCGTCAGGTCCGTCAGCGTCTCCGCCCCGGTGGCGGAGAGGGCGTCGAAGAACACGTCCGTCAGCTCCCGCCTGTCCTCATAGCTCAGGTCCTCCGTCCACTCACGCATGGCCTCGCTGAACACCCGGGTGCGGAAGGGAAAGTCCCCGCAGCGGACGAACGACGTCCCCTTCACCTGCCAGGTAAAGCCGTTGTGCGCCGCCACGCCCGTCTCGCAGCTCTCAACTATCTCGAAGTCGTCGTCCGTGCGCAGCAGCACTCCGACCAGGGAATACTGCGGTATTATCGTCCATATCCTGTCCTTCACACGCAGGAAGCCCTCGTGGCCCTCCACGCCGTCGCGGAAGCCCGGCCCGTCGTTGTTATACACCGCCAGTATGCGCCGCTGCACCTCCTCCGGGGCGTTCATCGCCGAATACACCGCAAGGTTCCCGCCCTTGGAGTGCCCGCCCACGCGCAGCTCCCTCTCCGTGCGCCAGGCCGCCCGGCAGAGGTACGCCTCGGCCTCCCTCTGCGCCGGGACAGTGCGCATTGAGCCCATGTACAGGTCCTCTTTCCAGGCCACCAGCGTGTCGTCCGTCCCGCGGAAGGCCACGAAGGCTGTCCCGTCCGGCACGAACACCGTCATGGCCGAAAACTGGATATCGCGCCCCGCGTCCACGCGGTTCTCGTAGTCCGCCAGGACAAGGGACGCGAAGCGTTCGCTCCGGAGCATCTTTTTTATCATGGTCACGGAGCCCGGCGCCAGCAGCACGCCCAGGCGCACGTCCTCGTCCCCGTTGCGCTCAAAATAGAGCCTGGCGGCCTCCGCCAGGCTCAGCTCCCCCTCCGCCGGCACTATGCCGGTGAAGTCCAGGGAGGTGAGGCGGCACATGAGCAGGTTGTCCACCTCGTTGAAGGGCGACACCTCGAAGGGGATGTCGCCCCGCCAGTCGATGTAGTCTATCGCGTTGGCCATGCTCAGAGCTTCTCCACCGCGTGGCGCATATAGGGGTTGTGCGCGCGCTCTATCGAGAGCCGGCTGCTCTCCGCGTGTCCCGGGTAGACCTCGTAGTCCCCCGGCAGCCCGGCCAGGCGCTTGAGCGAGCGCAGCTCCTCCTTCATGTCCCCCCCGGGCAGGTCCGTGCGCCCGCAGGAGAGGCGGAAGAGGGTGTCGCCCGTGAACAGCGCGTCCCCGCAGATAAGAGTTACCCCGCCGGGTGTGTGGCCCGGGGTTTCCATGACACGGAAGGTGAGCGAGCCCACCTCGACCTCGTCGCCCTCGCCGTACAGAAACGCGCCCTCCGGCGGCCTGAAGCCGGCGTCGTAGCCCGACACCGAGGTGCCCGATTCCCTGCCGGAGACATAGCACCTCGCCCCGGTCGCCTCCAGCACGGCCGCGAGCGCGCCCGTGTGGTCAAAGTGCGCGTGGGTGAGCATGACCGCCACGCACCTGAGGCGGTTATCCTCCAGATAATCCAGTATGGTGTTCGACTCCGCGCCGGGGTCTATCACGGCGCACTCGAGCGTGTCCTCGTCCGTGACCACGTAGCAGTTGGTCTCCAGATGTCCCACGACAAGCGTCTTTATCAGCATTTTCAGAGCTCCTTTGTATCCAGAATTATTGTGACGGGCCCGTCGTTTACGCTCTCGACCAGCATCTCAGCGCCGAATTCCCCCGTGCCCACGGAAAACCCCCGCTCGCGGCACTCGCTTACAACCAGCTCGTAGAGGGGCACGGCCGTCTCCGGCCTGGCGGCCCTCGTAAAGCCGGGCCGGCGGCTCTTCGCGTCCGCGTACAGGGTGAACTGGCTGATTATCAGCAGCCCGGCCCCCGCGTCCGCGGGCGAGACGTTCATCTTTCCGTTTTCGTCCTCGAACACGCGCAGACCGCATATCCTGTCCGCTATCTTCCTGGCCTCGGCCTCCGTGTCCTCCACATGCACGCCGAGCAGCACCAGGAAGCCCTTGCCTATGCTCGCTCTGACCTCTCCGCCTATCTCCACCGAGGCGGACTTCACCCTGGTAACCACAGCTCTCATGAACTGGACCTCCTGACTTCGATTACGCCCCTTATGGCGCTTATTCTGTTCATTATTCCGCGCAGCTCGTCCAGATCGCGCACCTCCACCGTCACCACCGCCGTGGACTGGTCGTTGCCCACGTCCCTGGCCGAGAGGCCGCGGACCTTGGCGTTGAGCGCGTTGAGCACGGTGGCTATATCCATTATGAGCCCGGACCGCTCCTTGGCCAGGATGCGCAGCGTGGTGATATACAGGTCGGTGGTCTTGTCCGCCCAGCTCACGTGTATCCAGCGGCCGTCGCCCTCGCCGTTCATGCGCTGGCGCAGGTAGTTCTGGCAGTCCGTCCGGTGTATTGAGACGCCGCTGCCGCGCGTGATAAAGCCCACGATGTCGTCCCCGGGGACGGGCGTACAGCACTTGGAGAACTTTATCAGGCAGTTGTCCAGGCCCTCGACGAGTATGCCGTGCACCGCCTTCTGCGGCCTGGCCACGCGCTTTTCGGCCGCTCGTTTATCTTGTCCAGCACCGTGCGCTTTTCGGGCTTTTTCAGGTGGGCCAGCTCGTCCTTTACCCGGTTTACGCTGCGCACGGCGGTCTGCCCGCCGTAGCCTATGGCGGCGTAGAGCTCGTCCATGCTGGGAACGGAGAGCTTTTTGAGTATAGCCGGGAGCACATCCTCGTCCAGCACGTCGGCCATGGTCAGGCCGTTGCGCCTGAGCTCGGTCTCGAACATCTCGCGCCCGCACTGTATATTCTGCTCGCGGCGCTCGCGCTTGAACCACTGCTTTATGTTTGTGCGCGCGCTCGAGCTCTTGGCAAGCTGCAGCCAGTCCCGGCTCGGCCCCGGCGCGCTCTTGCTGGTGCGCACCTCGACGATGTCGCCGTTTTGCAGCACGTGGTCGAAGGTGACTATGCGCCCGTTGACGCTCGCGCCGACCATGGCGTTGCCGACGCCGGAGTGGATGGCGTAGGCGAAGTCTATGGGCGTCGCGCCCGCGGGGAGGTTTATGACGTCGCCCGAGGGCGTGAAGACGAAGACCTCGTCCGCGAACATGTCTATTTTGAGGTCGTGGACGAACTCCGTGGCGTCGGTCTCCTGCTGGG
>CALWYN010000166.1 GCA_944385755.1 uncultured Oscillospiraceae bacterium | reverse complement strand
TGAATGTGAAATTCAAATATGTTATTATCTATAAAAGTTTTTTATCGCTATTTCATATTACATAAATCCTATCCGGAACAGTTAGGGGAGTTAGGGCTGAATACGACACAGTTGGAGTGCTTTCTGGCGGTCTCAGAAAGCCTGAATTTTTCAAGGGCGGCGGAGCAGCTGAAATTGACTCAGCCGGCAGTGAGCCACCAGATAACCTCTCTTGAGGACGAGCTGGGGGTTAAGTTGTTCTGGCGGAGCAGCAAGAGTGTGCGGCTCACCCAGGAGGGCTATATGTTTGCCCAATATGCCTCTGAGATAATGCGCCTCACCGGTCTCTCAAAGGCCAGGCTGAAAGAGATAAGGAGTATTGAGCAGAAAAGGCTGGGAATAGGCTGCAGGAACGCACTGGAGCTGGGCATGCTCCGGCCGTCGCTGAAACGTCTGAGGGCCGAGGAGCCGGACTTCGTGCCGATGCTGAGGATGATAGCCCAGGACGCGCTGGAAACCCTGCTCAGCGAGGGGAGCATACAGGTCATGTCCTCTTTCGGGGACTCCTTTCCCAAGCGCGCCAACTACAGGGAGATTGCGCGCTGCGGTGTGTCATGCATATGTGCCGCGGGTCATCCTCTGGCGGGAGAGGAGGAGCTGACGGTAAAACAGCTGAGGCAGGCGGAGCGCGTGGCCGTCTGCCGTCCGCAGATTTCCCCCAAAGCGGTGGCCGAGATACAGGCGCTTATCATGAGCGGGCGGGATTCTTCCCAGATAATTTTCTGTGACAGCGTGGACATACTGTGCACCATGGTTGAGACCGGATTCGCGTGCGCGGTCCTGGCAGACCTCCCGCAGGCAAGGCTTCCGGGGCTGAGCTACATACCTGTCCCGGAGGCGGAGACGATATCTTTCGGGGTGGCGTACCTCGCCGAAGAAAACAGCCCGCTGCTCAGGCGATTCCTGACTTTGCTCGAAGAGCTCGCGGCCAATGGCGAAAAACGCCGGAAAAGTATCTGATTCACTTTAAAAATGACCTTTTTCGGACATAATTTGCCTGAAAATCATGCTTTCCGGGGTTGAAACGCCCATCATGCCGTGATATAATGGCTTCTATAATAGATAAGAATTGCCGGAAAGTGAGCCTGTCAAATGGAAAAGAGCAGATTAAAAACAATCTCGATGCGGGTATTCGCCCTGTTCCTCGCAGTGTTTTCCATCTTATTTGGGCTCACCTGGGGGGAGAGCGGATATTGCTGGGGGGACACGGTTTTAACGGCCGTGGGGCTGCCGGCCTGGTCGAACGGGACACAGGGAACCCACTATCCTGCGGTTATCTCTCTGGCCGCGCTGCTGGCCGCGGTAATCATTTTCTCCATGACAACAAGAGGGAAGGAGAAGACCTCACGCCGGATTATCTGGGGACTTGTTGTCCTGATTGTTGTGATTAACTTAATCGTTTCCCTGATTTGAAACCATATCCGGATTTGCGAAAAGAGCGGTCAGGCCATCCGGCCTGGCCGCTCCTTTTGGATTCATGCCCTCTTGCGGCTTGCGAAATCCGTTACCGGTCGTCTACCGTAAGCCTGAGCACATCCGGACGGGAATAGTGTCCCACGGTGTCGAGCTCCATCTTGCTCTGTGGGACGAGGGACATGTCCAATTCGGCCGTTATGATGGCCTCGCGGTCCCAGAGCGGCTCAGTGACGTAGTGCCCGAATGGGTCGATCACGCAGCTGCCGCCGCGGCACACGGTCTCGGGCAGGCGCGCTACCTCTTCGCAGTTGCGCAATCCGGCGGGATACATGGAGCGCGTGAAGTAGAGGTCGGCATTTATAAAATAGCAGCGGCCCTCAAGAGCTATATGTCTGGCCGTGTGCTGCCACTCGGGATTGTCATTGGTGTTGGGTGAGATGTACAGAGATACGCCCTTTTCATAGAGGGCCACACGGGCAAGAGGCATGTAGCTCTCCCAGCAGATAAGGCTGCCCATTGGGCCCCAGGGCGTCTCCACGACGGGGAAATATCCCCGGTCTGCATCTCCCCAGACGACCCGCTCCGAGCCGGTGGGCTTCATCTTGCGGTGTACGGGAGCGAGTGAGCCGTCAGGCAGGAATATGAGATTGGAGTTGTACAGCGTGCCGCTGACGGGATCGCGCTCGGAGACACCGATGCTCACATAGGCGCCGGCCACGCGCGCGGCCTCGGAGAGCAGCTTCGTCTCAGGGCCGGGGACGACTATGGAGTTGTCGTAATAGAGCTTCCAGTCCTCGCGGCCGGCATCAGAGCGGGCGCCGACGGTAAAGCCGAATGTCATGCCATACGGATATCCAGGGATAAAGAGTTCGGGGAAAACAATAAGCTCAGCTCCGCTTGCCGCGGCCTCAGAGATCAGGGCAGCGGCTTTTTCAGCGCAGGCGGGGGCGTTGAACATGACGGGGGAGGCCTGTATCACGGCTATTTTGCAGATGGGACTGATATCCCGCATGTCATCACTTCCTTTCTGCGCATATGATAACACATGGTATGGGTTTTGGCCAGCCCATGTGGCAAAGCCAAAAGAGCGGCATAGGATGTAGAGGCAGTAAGACAGAGATATGCTGCTCCTTATACCATGGTGAAGGGAGAAAACCTAATGGCAAGATGCAACAACAGCTGCAGTAATAGCTGCAACAATAGCAACAGCAATGTGGAGAACCTGGAAAATTGCCGCACCAACGTGGTGAGGGCAGGCTGCTGCAACGGCAGCTTTAACCAGTGCGCGAGCCCATGCATGCCCAGGTGCTGCCTTGTGCCGGGCCCGACCGGCCCGACTGGCCCAACCGGGCCGGGGATTGATACGATAGAGCCGTTCAATCCGGCCGCCCGTTATCTGGCGGGCGACCTGGTATATTATAACGGCAGCGTCTATCAGGTGAATGTAAACAATCCTACAGGTACTCCGGGCACTTCGCCGGACTTCAGTCTGGTTACGGTTGCCGGCCCGACGGGTGCATCCGGTCCGACCGGTCCCACCGGTCCGACAGGACCAACGGGCCCCACGGGGCCTGCCGGCACAGCCGGGGCTACCGGTCCCACCGGACCCACCGGGGCAACTGGCCCCACCGGAACCGGAACGACCGGTCCTACGGGCGCCACTGGCCCGACCGGTCCCACCGGCCCGACGGGCCCTGCGGGAACCGGCGCTACCGGTCCGACGGGTGTTACCGGACCTACCGGACCGACCGGACCGACCGGCCCTGCGGGAACCGGGGCAACCGGCCCGACGGGTGTTACCGGACCTACCGGGCCCACCGGCCCGACCGGCCCTGCAGGAACTGGGGCAACCGGCCCGACGGGTGTTACCGGACCCACCGGGCCCACCGGTCCGACCGGCCCTGCGGGAACCGGGGCCACCGGCCCGACGGGAGCCACCGGTCCTACCGGCCCCACCGGACCCCAGGGCACTGAGGGCGCCCAAGGCGGCGAGGGCCCGACCGGCCCGACTGGTCCTACCGGCGCAGAGGGGCCTACCGGTCCGACTGGCCCCGCCGGGGCCACAGGTGCCCAGGGTGACGAGGGACCGACTGGTCCTACCGGACCTACCGGTCCCACCGGCCCGACCGGCCCCACGGGGCCGAGTGCAACGGTGACAGCCGCGGCGGCTGTGACAAACGCGACCGGCACAGGTGATATAACTGACAGATTTAACGAGCTTCTGGCCAATCTGCGTGCGGCCGGGCTGCTCGAAAACTGAGAACCAGAGAGGACGGCAAAAGCCGTCCTCCTTTTTAAAAGGAGGAGAGACATGAAAGTCTGCGTCTATGCAATTTGTAAGAATGAGAGCCGTTTTGCAAGGCGATGGATGAGCTCTATGTCAGAGGCGGACGGTATATACGTATTGGACACCGGTTCAGAGGACGGAACGCCTCAGCTCCTGTCGAATTTGGGCGCCGAGGTGGAGATCGCCCATATATCACCGTGGAGATTTGACACGGCGCGAAACCGCTCATTGGCCCTGGTGCCGGCGGATGCGGATATCTGCGTCTGCACCGATCTGGATGAGGTGTTTCATCCGGGCTGGAGAGCCCTGCTCGAGGCGGCCTGGAGAGAGGGGACTCACCAGGCGGCCTACCGGTACACCTGGAACTTCAATCCCGACGGCTCCGAGGGCTATGTGTTCTGGCAGGAGAAGATACACTGCAGGCGGGGCTGGGAATGGGCACATCCGGTTCACGAAGTGCCCAAATGGCTGGGGCCAGGCCAGCCCAACAAGATATACGTAGATGGAATACAGCTCGACCACCTCGCCGATCAGAGCAAATCTCGTTCCCAGTATCTGCCGCTGCTTGAGCTCTCCGTGCGCGAGGAGCCGGACGACGACAGAAACATGCACTATCTCGGCCGGGAATACTTCTTCCACGGCATGTGGGAGAGGGCGATAGAGACCCTGACAAACCATGTCTGTATGCCCAGTGCGCGCTGGGCCGACGAACGCTGCGCATCCATGCGCTACATAGCGCGCTCCTACCTGGCACTGGGGGACAGGAAAAAGGCGATGACCTGGATGCTGAGGGCGGTGGCCGAGGCGCAGCACCTGCGCGAGCCCTATGTGGACATGGCAAAAATGCTGTATGCCGAAGAGGACTGGGACGGCGTGATCTACTTCACGCGACAGGCGCTGAAAATTACAGAGCGGCCCAGAACGTACATCTGTGAGAGTGAGAGCTGGGGCTCACTGCCATGGGACCTCCTGTCATTGGGGCTGTACTATACCGGGAGATATGAAGAGGCCGTTTTCGCCGTTGAGCACGCCGTGGAGCTGAGTCCGACTGATGAGAGGCTGCGGCGAAACCTGGAGCTGATGAGAGAAAAAATTAATATTGACAAAAGGAGAGAAGTATAGTAAAGTGTCATTAAGGTTAGTAACAGCTAACTTAAATGCGGATTTAATCCGCATTCTCTTAAAATATAAGTTAGTTATAACTAACATTCTCATAGAAAGGCAGGGTTGGCAATGAGTGTAGTCATAGTGGGCGGAAACGAGAGAATGGAGGCCCAATATGAGACTATATGCCGGGAGCACGGCTATAAGGCAAAGATTTTTACCAAAGAGAACGGCTCTCTGAAGAAGAAGTTGGGCACGCCCGACCTTCTCATATTATTTATCAGCACGGTCTCGCATAAGATGGTCCTCAGCGTTACGCAGGAGGCGCGCAAGAGCAGCATACCCGTAGCCAGGGTGCATACAAGCAGCGCAACCGCTCTCCGGGCGGCCCTGCGGGAGCACCGCGTACCGGCCAGCTGAGGGGCTGAAAAGTGATTGAGAGATATCTTGTTGAACAGTGCGCGCCCACGCTGGCGTCGCTGAAGCTGGGCAGCATGTTCTGCCTCACTGTTCCACCCGGCGAGAATCTTATGGAGGATGTATCCCGGCAGAACGCGATACTGTCGGAGAAGGGGATGGCCCTCACGGTATTGCGGCTGCGCGGGAGCCGGGCAACCGTGTATCTGTACCGGCACAGCCAGCTGGCGGCCGAGCTGGCAAGATCCGAAGTAACTTCATTTCTCTCAAAATGCGGATATATGGAGTTCTCGGTGGAAGCGGCTCTGGACTATCTGCGGATACGTTTCGAGACAACGGAGTCAATACCGCATGAGATAGGCGTTTTCCTTGGCTATCCCCTCGGAGACGTGGTTGGCTTCATAGCCAACCGGGGGCGCAACAGCAAGCGTACCGGCTACTGGCAGGTGTACTGTGATGAGGGCGAGGCCGAGGTAAAGTTCGCGCGGTACCGTAAGTGTCACGAAGTGTATGCGCGCCTGTGGCGGGCGGGGAGGAGTATAAGCCAGCTCGCCGTCGGCGCGTGAAGCCTGGGACTACATATCAAATAATTTGGAAAAGAGGTAATTATAATGGGCAAAGTTGCAGTCGTCTATTGGAGCGGAACGGGAAACACCGAGGCAATGGCCAACAAGGTGGCGGAGGGCGCCAGGGGCGCCGGGGCTGAGGTAGATGTCTTTACGCCTTCGGAGTTTGACGGCGGCAAGGCCGCAACGTACGACGCTATCGCCTTCGGCTGCCCGGCTATGGGCTCTGAACAGCTGGAAGAGGACGAGTTCGAGCCCATGTTTGCCGGCTGCAGGAGCGCACTGAAGGGGAAGAAAATTGCCCTCTTCGGCTCATACGGCTGGGGTGACGGCGAGTGGATGCGCAGCTGGGAGGCGGACTGCAAAAACTGCGGTGCGGTCCTGGCCTGCGAGAGCGTCATATGCACCGACGCCCCGGATGACGACGCGCAGGCCGGCTGTGAGGCACTGGGCAGGGCTCTAGCATAGGGAGCTATAAATATGTGATAAGGCGCCCGCTTTTGGCGGGCGCCTTGTACTATCCATTGGGATTAAGCGGGTATGCCGGTTAAGGTATAATTCAGGAACTGTCGGAGCCACTCCGTCCCGAGCAGGACGGAGGTCTCCATACATGTGCTGTGCCGCGATATCCGGCTTTATCAACGGTGCCGCAACCGCCGCCCCTTTGATTTTCCTGCATGTGGAGGCCGCGGCGGTCCGGCGTATTTACGATTACTATATTCAGGAGCCCAGCACCGCGAGCGCATCCCCGAGGGTAAACATATCCGCCGAGAGCAGCAGGACATAGCCACCGGAGGCTCCCTCTGTCAGCGACACGGAACACCAGTACGCGTCGTCCAGCCCGGTATAGGCGCCGCGCTCATCGTCGTAGACATCGAACTCCGCCCGGACAACCGCTCCGCCGTCAGTTGGGACAAGCGGTGTCGTATAGCTCGAATGGTTCACCAGCGGCGCGAGCGAGACGAGTCTCCCGTCCTCGAACTCTGCCGTGCCGGCGTTCAGCGCCGCGCCGGTGCCGCAGATCTCGCCCTCGGAATTCCGGAGGAGCAGTTCGCCGTTTGGGCCGGTCTCCGTGCTCAGGCCGTCCGGCAGGACGATGTTGTCGGGAATCGGTATGTTCTCACCTAAGATAGGCGGGTCCGCCTCGGGGGCGTCAAACATTTTAACCAGAGAGTCGAGGCTTTGCAGGCGCCAGACCATGTCATGCCGCATCAGAATATAAATATCAGTACCCTGAAATTCGACGGCCGCGCCGGCGGATTCGCGCATCTCCGCTATGCCGCTGTATTCATACGAAAACTCCGGGGTAAAGAGCCACATGTTTTCGCCGAGCGGCAGGAGACCGGGGCCGGCTTCGTGCCCGAGCAACGCGTCCAGCTCAGTACGGCTGATTTCCCCGGCAAATGGCGCGAGCAGCCCGTCAATCTCGTTCTCAAGCAGTCCGTCCCAGTCAAGGGGCGACTGAGAACCGACCTCGAAATCGATGAGACGGTAGAAGAAGTCGCTGCCGGCCGCGGAGGCGGAGCGCACATCCTCAAGCATCATGGCGAGCAGCTCAGAGGCGGCGGAGGCCGGCGTTGTCGAATCCCCGCCCTGCCGGAAATATACACTCTCAGACAGGGGGACGGCGATGTCCACACAATTGCCAAATGGGTGTGTTTCGCTCTCATTGCCGCCGTAATCCGCGTAAAACGTGCTGATATCCTGAGAAAACAGACCGTAGAACAACATGCTCTCCCGCCTGGAGCTGAAGCTCTCGCGCAGCTCGGCGGAGGCCTCGTCGCGGCTTAACCGCGGCGTGCCGCTCCCGGCGGCGGCCTCGGACGGGGCCGGTTCAACCCCGGAATCCACGGCCGAATCTCCCGGGCCGGGCGCCGCCGTTTCGGCCTCAGACCCACAGGCCGAGAAAAGGACCGTGAGCGTCAGGCACAATATAAAACAAACGCCCTTTCTCCATGACTGTCCTTTCAAAACAATTCCTCCTCTTTTACTTATAGTACAGAGAACACAGCCTGCGTTCTCCCTATTCAAGAATGGGCGGAGGCCTCTCCGGACGCCGGGAGAATAGAGAAATCGCT
>CALWYN010000165.1 GCA_944385755.1 uncultured Oscillospiraceae bacterium | reverse complement strand
GATTAATGAGCGCGAGGCGGCGCATGTGCGGTTTATTTATGCGGCATATCTCGAATGCGGCAGCCTGTACGGCACGGTCAAAGCCGCGAGGGCGGCGGGGATCCGCGGGAAGCTGGGCGGCGAGATGTCGGCCGAGAGCGTGAAGAAAATCCTCACGCGGCCGATCTACATCGGCTACAACACCCGCCTCGGCGAGATGATACCCGGCGCGCACGAGCCGATTATTGAGCGCGAGGTGTGGGATGAAGTACAGCATAGGTTGATAGAAGCCCGGCCGTAATGACCGGGCTTCTAATTATACTCTTTTGTACTCGTACTGCATCGGGCCGGTTTCCCGCTCCGTATAAGTCACAGAACTTATTATTTCGAGTTCATTGTTCCATATCGTCTCTGCATCGTGCGTTCTCAGATTGGGTGTTGTGGCAGACGGAACCCTGCCTACGATAATTGTATACTCTTTTTCCGGCCAGGGAATGAAGTCGTAGGTCAGAAGAACACGGATAATCTCATCTCCATTAGTGAGGTCAACGTGGGCAACTTCGCCCTGGCTGCCGTCCATCGTCCCGGTGTTTATGCTATAGCCCTTGGACATGTACTCCGCAACAGCTGCGCTGAACTCTTGGTTTATGTAGGCGTATGTGACCTTGGTGGAGGGCTCTTTTTGCCTTGCAGCTATATTGTGAGCTCTAAGCATTTTTTCGTACCTTTCGCACTCGGTTCTGAACTGTTTGTCCAGTTCCAAAACCTGACCCTTGAGTTTGGCTATTTCATCAGCTCTGGCGATATAGTAGTCACGGTCGCGGTGGTTTTCTACAAAGTCTTTGCAAAAGGCCTCCGCGTCACCATCAAAATGATAATACGACTCAGCTATCTTATTGAATTCCTCGGCGGTGGGGTCAAAACCAGTGCGTTCTATAAACTCACCAAGAGTCATTTTCAAATCCTCCTTGATTATTTTGCCTTACCTGGTTATAATGGAGGTGGCCGGGGTAAGGCTCCCGGCTCACCTTACGGGGTGAAGTGAGCGGCGCTTGCGAGTGGGTCGCTCACTTTTTTATGCCTTGACCTTGTTGTCGCGGACTATCTGAGCCGCTTCTTCAACCGTCTTGGCGTTTGCTTCAATCAGCCTTGCGAGCATCTCGAGGAACTGATTGAGCTCCGGCGTTGTCATCTCGTCCATTACCTCACTTCCTTTCGTAAGAGGGGCTCGGCCTCTCTGCCTTACAGTTATATAATACACTAATTAGTGTCGTTTGTCAATAGCAAAATGTCATTTTCCAGTGAAAAAAGAAAAATTATTTTGACAAAAGACATTATATAGTGTTATTATTGTGTAGGAGGCGAGACTTGTGAAATTATCTGTATCAGAGAAGATAAGACTCATCTTGAATAGAAAAAATATGACAGTTGGTGCTTTGGCGGAAGCTACTGGACAAACCAGGCAGAATTTATCCAATAAGCTGTCCCGAAGTAATTTTACTGAGAAGGATATCGAAGAAATTGCCGCTGCCCTCGGATGTGAGGTGGAAATAAACTTCAAATTCCCGGATGGCACAGAGATATAAAAAGCCGCCCCGGACGATTGACCCGTCCGGGGCGTTGGAGCTTCTACGTCTGGTTTCTATTCGGTTCTTCTCCGCGCCGTGACTTCACCCGCGGTTCGGCGTTGGGCTCGCGCACTATCAGGTCTGACAGTTCACAGTTCAACGCCTCGCAGATTAAGTCCAAGTGCTCAAGGGATACTCGCTCAGCCAGCTCATGATAGAGCTCGTTGATGGTGGCAGGCCGTATGCCGGTCGCGCGGGCGAGATCTGCTTGTGTCCACCTCCGCTCGCCAAGCCGGGTGGACAGTAAAATCCTAATCATAGCCGTAGCTCTCCTTTGCGATAAATTCTAACGCAAAGGAATAGAAATATCCTGTAAGGGTAAGAAAATTACGAATAACGTAATAAAAAGAGCCGCACAGCCATACTGTGCGGCTCAGCTTATTTTTCTGGTAAGGGGCACACCAGGACGAACACGCTGCCGACCATATAAATGGCCGGGCCAGGTGTTCGCCTGGCTCCCCAGTGGTGGAGGCGGGGGGAATCGAACCCCCGTCCGAAAATGCTTCCTCCGGAACCTCTCCGGGCGCAGAGAGTCATTTAAATTCCCTTACCAAGGCGTGGACGCTCACACTCAAAGGCTCGGTAGCTTCATTGTGAATGGTGCGCTCAAAGCTTTGCGCACTCACGTTCGCCGCTAATCGACGCCCCGCAGCCGGGCCGCGGCCCTCCCGGCGGGGACGCTCACTGCTTAGGCAGCGAGAAGAACAGTATCCTCGTTGTTCTTTAATTTATAATTGCCCGTTTTTAGGATGCCAGGCGCATCCGCCCGCTATTCCGGTATCCGCATCCCCGTCGAAACCAGTACGCCCCCTCGTCGGCGCAAAGTACGCTCGACTCCGTGTCCGGCAAGAGCCAGAGGCCGGTGCCGAAAACTGCGCCCGCTCCCTTGCGCCTCCTCTCAGACTGAAAGCCGGGGGCTTTCAGTCTGTAAGGCGTGGTGATTGGCGCAAAGTCCGCCTGCTGCGCCGTATGGTAAGGCGGGGCGGCGCTGCCGCGCCCGCCGTTACTTTCTGTAAATCAGAACTTGACCGGCTCCGGGTACTCGACGCCGAAGGTCTCCGCCGTCACAGCCTTTATGCGCTGCTCGTTCCTGGGGCGGTCATTATAATCCGTGGGAGTTGAGACTATCCTGTCGACCACGTCCATGCCCTCGGTTACCATGCCGAAGGCGGCTTATTCGCCGTCCAGGTGAGGGGCCTTGTCGTGCATGATGAAGAACTGGCTGCCCGCCGTATCCGGCATCATGCTGCGCGCCATGCTGAGCACGCCGCGGGTGTGCTTCAGGGTGTTCTTACTGAAGCCGTTGTGCTTGAACTCGCCCTTGATGCGGTAGCCGGGGCCGCCCATGCCGGTGCCCTCCGGGTCGCCGCCCTGAATCATGAATCCCGGGATGACCCTGTGAAAGATAAGGCCGTCATAGAAGCCGCGGTTTACAAGGCTGAGGAAGTTGTTGACGGTGTTAGGAGCCAGCTCGGGGTAGAGCTCGGCCTTAATCACTCCGCCGTCCTCCATCTCAAATGTGACTATGGGATTGGGCATGTTTATCTGTCCTTTCAGTTGGGTTGACGCCCCGGCAAGCTATTCGCCGCGCTGCTTCATGGCCCTGTCCATCTCGCGCTTGGCGTCGCGCTCGGAGGCGGACGCGCGCTTGTCATAGAGCTTCTTGCCCTTGCAGAGCCCGAGCTCAAGCTTGACGCGGCCGTCCTTGAAGTACAGGGAGAGCGGTATCAGCGCGACACCGTCCTGCATGACGCGGGCGTTGAGGCGGTTGATCTCCCGCTTGTGCATGAGCAGCCGCTTGGGGCGCATGGGGTCGCGGTTGAAGATGTTGCCCTTCTCATACGGGCTTATGTGCAGCCCACGCGCGAAGAGCTCCCCGTCCTTGACGGTACAGAAAGAGTCCTTCAGGTTTACGGTCCCGGCGCGGATGCTTTTGACCTCGGTTCCGAAGAGCTCGATGCCGGCCTCATACCGCTCGAGGACGAAATAGTCATGAAACGCCTTGCGGTTCTGCGCTATCTGTTTGATGCCCTGGACACGCGCCATGACGTTTTCCTCCTCCCATGGGAACATCTGCCCAAGCAGTATACCACATCTGTCAAGAGAAATAAACAGTCCTGTGTTACATTTGCGTTTCAGCGGCTCAGGAAGGGGAGGGCGTAGTCGGCGACCTCAACCGATATGTCGGATGCCGGCCGGGCCAGAATGAGGGTGCCGCCGCGGCCCGGAAAGAGCTCCAGCTCCATGCGGGGCCAGGGAGGGAGGCTGCGGCGGGCCAGGGCCCGGCGCACGAGCTCGGCGGCGTCCCTTGGGGCGGTGCGGCTGTGCAGGAATATCGCCGCCGAGGCGGCAGAGATGCTCATTTCCATAAGTACATACCTCCGGAGAATATCATCACCCGGGAGAGGGGGCCGCGTCAAGTTAAAAATGCTGGCATTCTCCTGAGAAGTATGGTAAAATAACCTGATAGTGCCTTGAGCACGGTTCAGACGGAGGCTTAAATATGGCGTTTGAGAAAAAAATAGATGGAAATACGGTGTATGAGGGAGTTATTGTCAATGTCCGCAGGGACAGGGCAGAGCTTGTAAACGGCGACATAGTCGGACGCGAGGTGGTCGAGCACCCCGGCGGGGTCACGGTCATACCCGTTGAGGATGACGGCACCGTGTGGTGCGTCAGGCAGTTCAGGTATCCCATCGGGAGGGAGATGCTGGAGACGCCCGCCGGGAAGCTGGAGCGCGGCGAGGACCCCGCGGAGTGCGCCGTGCGTGAGCTCTCGGAGGAGACCGGGCTTACGGCGGATGAGCTGATATATCTCGGGCCGTGCTGCACCTCGCCCGGCTTTTCCACGGAAATACTGCACATATATCTCGCCGTCGGGCTGCGCCGGGGCGAAATGCACCTGGACCCGGATGAGTTTTTGAATGTGGAGAAGTACAGCCTCACGGACCTCATAGGGATGGTAATGAGAGGCGAGATAGACGACGCAAAGACGATAATAGCAGTACTTAAAGCAGAGAAATACCTGGAGGGCAGAAAATGAACAACACGGTGCTCATTGTTGACGACGAGCGCGCGATAGTGGACATATTGAAGTATAATCTCGAGAAAAACGGCATGACGGCGGTCTGCGCGTACGACGGGGGAGAGGGCCTTCGCCTGGCGCGCGAGAGCGACCCGGACGTCATACTTCTGGATGTCATGCTGCCGGTGATGGACGGGTTTGAAGTCTGCCGCACCCTGAGGGCCGAGGGGAACAACGTCCCCATAATTATGATAACGGCCAGGGAAGAGGAGACAGACAAGGTCTTTGGCCTGGAGCTCGGGGCCGACGACTACATCACCAAGCCGTTTTCCATGCGCGAGGTGGTGGCGCGCGTGCGCACCAATATGCGCCGGGCCGCCTCTATGGTCCCGCAGCAGAGCGCGCCGGAGGCGGGGGACGACCAGTTCAGAGCCAAGGATCTGGTGATAGACCGCTCAAGGCACGCCGTTTTCAAAAACGGCAGGGAGATCGAGCTCACGCAGAGAGAGTATGAGCTCATTCGCTACCTGGCGGAGAACCCGGGCAAAGTTATCTCCCGCGAGGAACTGATGACCAGAGTCTGGCAGTACGACTACTTCGGGGACCTGCGCGCGGTGGACGTGGCCATAAGGCGGCTGAGGGAGAAGCTGGAGCCCAACCCCTCGGAGCCTACCTATGTAATGACCAAGCGGGGCGTTGGATACTATTTCGCGGACTGAGACGGGACGCGCCGGACGCGCCGGGGAGGCAGCTATGAACCAGAGCACAGCCAAACAGCACAGCGGGGATCCGCCGAAGGGCGGCGGCACGCCGCCCAAGCTCGTGAGCCTTTACACCAAGCTGGTGCTGATAATATTCGTGCTGATAATCGCCCTGATGGTGGTCACGGGGGTGTTCCTGACCCGGGGCGTGAGAAGCTTCTACACGAATGAGTTCTACGAGCAGATGCAGGAGGTGTTTTCCAGCGCCGGCCTGGCGGAGGACCTGCGCGACGGCGCGGCCGCGGACGACTATGAACATATGGCCGCCATAATCCGCACCTACGCCGGCCAGCTCGGCATAGACTCGGGCACGAGAAACTTCCATATCCTCTCCGGGGACACCGGGGAGTGGCTTGCGGGCAGCACACAGCCGGAAAACGGCATCGAGATAACCCCCAACATAATCACCGCCATACAGGGCGGCAACGGCTATGAATACGACCCCGACGCCAGCTATATGGACGTGGCGCTGCCTGTCGAGGGCGGCGCGTCCGGATACATCGTATATGTGGTGGACAACAAGGCCACGATGACGAGCCTGAACGATCAGCTCATCTCCATAATACTGGACGCGCTGATTGTCGGCCTGGTGATATCGGTGCTGCTCTGCCTGCTCCTGGCAAGGGCCATAACCTCGCCGGTCCAGGACCTGACCCGCGCAGCGGAGAAGGTGGCCGGGGGCGATTTCACAGATAAGGTGGAAAATACCTCTAAGGACGAGATAGGCGTCCTCACGCGCACGTTCAACAACATGGCCGTACAGCTGGAGGACACGCTGGACGACCTGACAAAATCGGAGCAGATGCGGCGTGAGTTCGTGGCCAATGTCTCTCACGAACTCAGGACGCCAATAACCAGCGTCCGCAGCTACGCGGAGACATTGGAGGACGACCCGGACATGCCCGAGGAGACGCGCAGGCGCTTCCTGGAGGTCATACTCAACGAGAGCGACAGGATGACGAAGATAGTCCAGGACCTGCTCACCCTCTCGCGCTTTGACGCGGGGAGCATAGAGTTCTCGTTTGCGGAGTTCAGCTTTGAGAAGTCCGTGCGGGATGTCTATAACGCCATGGCCATGGAAGCACAGGCGCACGGCCACAGCTTTGGACTTGAAATAGAGTCCGGAATGCCGACGATACGCGGCGACAGGCAGCGCGTCGAGCAGGTGCTCATAAACATGGTGTCGAACGCCGTGAAGTATACAAAGGACGGCGGGCAGATAAGCATAAGCGCCGGCTCGAGGGACGGCCAGGTCTGGTGTTCGGTGCGCGACAACGGCATAGGCATACCTGCCGAGGACACACAGAAAGTGTTCGACCGCTTCTACAGGGTGGACAAGGCCCGCAGCCGCGAGTCCGGCGGCACAGGGCTGGGATTGTCCATAGCCCAGGAGATCGTACACCGCCACGGCGGGCATATGGAGCTCCAGAGCCGCCTGGGGCGGGGCACATTGATAACGGTGTGGCTGCCTGTGGAGGGACCGAAGGATGAGTAGGCGCGAGCGGACGGCCCGTCCCGGAGTGCGTAAGAGCGTTATAAACGCGGTGCAGAATCTGGCCATCATTCTTCTTGCCATTCTGGGCGTGGGCCTCAGCGCGGCGAGCGGGCTTCTGCCGGTGGACGACCTGCTGAGCGGGCTGCGCAGCCGGGCGGAAACGGACGAGACGGACGAGGGCTATACCGCTGCCGCCTCCCCGTTCTGCATAGTGATAACGCCTCAGGACGGGGCACACTGCGCCGTCATGTACAACGGAGCGGAGCTCGCTGAGACATACAGCCGGTTTTCCTCTACGCTGGGCGAGGCACTCGGCTCTTCCCGGGACGTGGCGGCCGTGAGCGAGAACGAGTGGCGCTCCGCTCTGAGCGGGAGGGGAGTGTATTTCGACTTCTACAACGACTTTTTGCTCTCCACCTATTCTATATGGCTGGGCACCACCATGACCGGTGAGGCCTCCGGGCACACGGCGCGCAGAATCTGCCTGGCTCTGGAGGACGGGGAGGTCGCCCTCTATTATGTCAGGGCCAGGGCCGGCGACGGGCAGTATTATTACCGCTGCGCGACGGCTCTGCCGCCCGACGCGCTCGCGGCGCTGCTGGAGAGCGCGATGCCCAATGGAGCGGAGTTCAATTTTGAGCGCACGGAGAGCTTCGCGGGGGTGGATCCGTACTTCGTCCTCACCGAGGGGACTCCGGAGATATACTCCGCCTCGTCCTACAATTCCCTGCCCGAACTGGGGGAGAACATGGCCATGTCGGCCTTCGGCATGAACAGCTACCTCGCCCAGAATTACCCGGAGGCTGACGGCACGGTGGTCTGGGTGGACGGCGAGTCCACGCTCAGGCTCGGGACCGACGGGTCCCTGCACTACTCCTCCCGGCAGCCGGAGAGCGGCGAGGAGCCCAGGCTGGGGCCGGCGGCGGCAATAGAATTCGGCCGGAGCATTGTGGAGGCCACTCTGGGGCAGGTGAGTGGGGACGCCGAGCTGCAGCTCACTTATATATGGTTTGATGAGGGCACCGAGGAGGAGCCGGGAACGGAGAGCTATCTGCTTCGCTTCAGCTATGTGCTCAATGGACTCCCGGTGGAGCTGGCCGGAGGGCAGAATGCGGCCGAGATAAGGTTCGTGGGGAGCACGGTCTATTACGCGGAGATGCTGTTCCGCTCATTCACGCGGGGCAACAGCCTGGAAAATGTGCTGCCGTCGGAAATGGCCGCGGCAATAGCGGAGTCGAGAGGCGGAGGAGAGCCGCGGCTCTCATACATTGAGGAGCCAGAGGGCGTCGCGGTGAACTGGCCGGTCAAATGATATGGATACTGTAAAGGCAAAAAACTTTATAATAATTGTCCTCCTGCTCATGGACGGCATATTGCTCGCGCTTTTTGCCGCCGACAGTGTGCGAGCCGGCACCGCGGAGAGCGCGGCGCTCACGGGCGCGATCGAGGTGCTGAACGAAAGCGGCATAAGTGTCTCGGAGAGCATAGATTTTTCGCACGGCGCAATGAGCGTCTATTCCACCGCGAGAGACGAACAGCTGGAGAGGCAGCATGTGACGGCCCTGATGGGAGAGAGCGAGTATTCGGACCAGGGCGGCAGCATCATCACCTATTCGGCCGTGGACGGAGGCGGCGAGGCCACGTTCCGCGGCGTCGGCGGCATACAGGTGCAGCTGATGGACTGGAGCCCGGGCGAGGACTTCGACGCAGAGGCCGCGGCCAGAGAGATGGCGGCCGACCTGGGCATAGAGGTGCTCACGGGGAACGGCACCGCCCAGGTTAACGTGAATGAGAACGGGCGCGGAACCGTGGTACTGTTCTGCGCGCATGAGGGCGTCCTGATAATCAACTGCCGTTTGATTTTCACATTTGACGAGCCGTCCATAATTATTGAGGGCACCCGCCCGCTGGACACGGTCGTGTCCGGAACGGCGGTGGATGTGCTGGATGCTCCGACTGTGCTCATGCGCTTCCTGGAGCACATCAGAGAGTTGGGACAGGTCTGTTCTCAGATAAGCTCCGCGGATATCGCCTACTATTTCACCGCTACGGCGGCCGGTGACGGCACGCTGCAGCCGGTCTGGCGCATATCCACGGACACGGGGACGTTCTACCTGAATGCGGTGACCGGCGCGGCGGAGGAAAACATCGCCTGACGCCGCCGGCGCGGACGGAAAAATTTTCTGGCAAAAAACGCGTAAGCACGGTATTATTGAGACATGCTGTACTGAGGCCGGCCGTATTTCCGGTCCTCCTGCCGGAGAGGGCCGCATATGGCCGGGATACGCTGAAAAACATGAGAACCGGAGAGAATGCGCGGCAGTGACGCGAGTATGGGACAAAAAAGCCGTATGCCTTGAACATTTGGCAGATATGTGTTAAAATACTTTGTTAGCATTGGGCAATCGGGGACAGAATAGTATTGCCCGGCTCGAGAGAGCTCCATATCCATCGCTTGGAAGGTGTGAAACTTTGGAAAAGTATGTGATCAGGGGCGGAAAACAGCTCCACGGAGAGATAGAAGTCAGCGGGGCGAAGAACGCCGCCGTGGCCATTATTCCCGCAGCACTGATGGTGGACGGCGTATGCCGGCTTGAAAATATTCCCCAAATCAGCGATGCGGACATGCTCATGACCATACTTGAGCATCTGGGCGCAAAGGTCCGCGCCGTAAACAGCAATACGGTGGACATTGACTGCACCAATGTCAGGTACACCGACGCGCCGTATGACCTCATGCGCAAGATAAGGGCGTCTTATTATCTCATCGGAGCAATGCTGGGGCGCTTCGGCGCCGCCAAGACCACGATGCCGGGAGGCTGCAACCTGGGAGCCAGACCTATCGACCAGCACATAAAGGGCATGAACGCCCTGGGTGCCGACGTTGAGGTGGCCGGGGGCTTCGTATACGCAAACACACCTGACGGAAAGCTGCACGGCGCGAGGATATACCTGGATAAGGTGTCCGTCGGCGCCACAATGAACATCATCCTCGCCGCGTCCATGGCCCGCGGGAGGACGGTCATTGAGAACGCGGCAAAAGAGCCGCACATAGTTGACCTGGCCAACTTCCTCAACTCCATGGGCGCCGACGTGCGCGGCGCCGGCACGGACTCCGTGAAGGTAAACGGCGTCGAGAGGCTGCACGGCGGAAGCTATACCATAATTCCGGACCAGATAGAGGCCGGGACATATATGGTGGCCTGCGCGGCGGCGGGCGGAGAGATCAGAATAAAGAATGTCATACCGAGGCACCTGGAGAGCATCAGCGCCAAACTCCGGGAGATGGGTGTCACCATTATCGAGGGCGAAGATTCGGTGGTGGTAAAGAGCAGCGGAAAACTGCACCGGGTGAATGTGAAAACCATGCCGTACCCCGGCTTCCCCACGGACATGCAGCCGCAGGTGGCCACGGCGCTGTGTCTGGCCGGCGGGACGAGCGTGATAACCGAGGGAATATACGACAACCGCTTCAAATACACGAATGAGCTGCGCAAGATGGGGGCTCAGATACAGGTGGACGGCCGGACGGCAGTCATAGAGGGCGTGGACAGGCTCACGGGGGCCCCGGTCGCGGCCTGCGACCTGCGCGCCGGCGCGGCAATGGTGATAGCCGGCCTCTGCGCCGAGGGGACCACCTATGTGGAGGACATCCACTACATCGAGCGCGGATACGAGAACTTCGTCGGGAAGCTGCGCTCACTTGGCGCGGATATCGCCCTGGTCTCCGAGCCGGACGAGCCCGGCTCAATAAAGAGCGCGAGTGCCGGCTGATGCGTATAAGCGTTTTTGCAAGCGGCTCTTCGGGTAACTGTGCGCTTTTCTCCTCGGCGGGGACGAATGTGCTGCTGGACGCCGGAATATCGGCGAGGCGGATATGTTCGTTCCTCGCGGCGGAGGGGCTGACGGTCGCGGAGCTGGACGGAATTCTAATCACGCATGAGCACATGGACCATATATCGGGGCTCGCGACCCTGATAAAACGCCATGGGACGCGCATATACGCGCCGGCCAAGGTGGCCGGAAATCTGATTGGGCTTATCCCCGGAATAGGGCAATACATAGAGAAGATAGTGCCGGGCGAGCCCTTCGCCCTGGGGCGGGGGGCGGCCACGGCTTTTCGCACGATGCACGACACGCCGGAGAGCGTGGGCTACAGGCTGGATACCCGGACCGGGTCGTTTGGGCTCTGCACGGACCTGGGCTGCGTGACGGACGAGGTGCTCGACTGCCTGTGCGGGGTGGACGCCGCGCTTATCGAGGCGAACCACGACGAGCTGATGCTGAGATATGGAACATACCCGCAGAGCCTGAAGCGCCGCATACTCTCGGAGCATGGGCACCTCTCAAATGAGGAGAGCGGCAGACTGGCGGCTGCTCTGGCCGGGAGCGGGGCCGGTACGATAATCCTGGGCCACCTGAGCCGGGAAAACAACAGCCCCGCCGCGGCCTTTTCGGCCGTATCCGGGGCGCTGGAGGAACGGCGCCTGAGTGCCGGTCTGTTTGTGGCGCCGCCGCTGGGTCCGCTGTCACTGGAGGCAGATGTCAAGTTCTCGGCGTGACGTTTATATGCGTGGGAAAGATGCGCGAGGACCATTACTCCGCCGCTTTCGCGGAGTATGAAAAGCGCCTCGGCGCGCTCTGCCGCTTTGAGCTGAGGGAGCTGCCTGAGGTCAGGCTGCCGGACCGGCCGTCTGATTCAGAGATAGCGTCCGCCCTGAGGCGCGAGGGAGAGGCCATAACAAGGGCAATACCCAGGGGCGCCCTGGCCGTGGCCATGTGCATTGAGGGGCAGCAGATGCCCAGCGAGGCTCTGGCGCGGCTGCTGGCCGGCACGGCCGCTTCGGGCTCGCCGCGCGTATGCTTTATTGTCGGCGGCTCATACGGGCTCGATGCGGAGGTAAAGCGGGCCGCGGACCTCAGGCTCTCCATGTCGGAGATGACATTTCCGCACCATCTGGCGAGGGTCATGCTCGCCGAACAGGTATACAGGGCCCTGTCCATCAACAGCGGCTTGCGATATCACAAGTGAGGCATGGAGGTTGAAATATGGACTTTGAACCTGGCTGGGGCAGGGATCTGCCCGGTAAATTGGCGGACAAGTGGCCCAGAAGGGCGGACGGAGAGTTCGTGACCCCGGCGAAGCTCATCAGCTGCACTCAGCTCGATATGGGGGATGCCATTGTCGAGAGCCTGCTCGACGCCGGGGAGATACCACACTTCAAGCGTTATCCGCATTATGGCGGTTTTGGGAACCTGATGCTCGGCATGAGCGCGGAGGGCGTGGATATTTTCGTCCCCGAGACCATGCTGGAGGACGCCCGCAATTTACTTGAAGGAGATGCTGACAACGATGAGGAGCTATAAGGAAGAATATCAGTACTGGCTGGACAGCCCCGCACTCGGTGAGGAGGAGTGGAAGGAACTCTCTGCCATCTCCGGAGACGAAAAGGAGATTGAGAGCCGCTTCTATGCGCCGCTCGAATTCGGGACCGCCGGGCTGCGCGGCATAATGGCCGTCGGCCTCAACAGGATGAACGTCCACGTAATACGCTGGGCCACGCAGGCTTTCGCCGAGGTGGTAAAGGCGGAGGGCGCGGCGGCCTGTGAAAAAGGGGTCGTGGTCTGCTACGACTGCCGGCTCAACAGCGAGAGCTTTGCGCGCGAGGCGGCCTGCGTCATGGCGGCCAACGGCATAAAGGTCAGGATTTTCGACGCCCTGCGGCCCACGCCGGAGCTGAGCTTCGCCGTGCTGCACTATGGCGCGACGGCCGGCATTAACATCACCGCAAGCCACAACCCGCGCGAGTATAACGGCTACAAGGTCTACTGGTCGGACGGAGCGCAGCTCCCGCCCCAGCACGCCGCGGCCGTCGCCGAAAAGATGTCAAAGATAGACATCTTCCACGGGGTGAAGCGCATGTCCTTCGACGAGGCCCGCAGCGCCGGGATGATAACGGTTATCGGCGCCGAGACGGACGAGGCTTTCCTGGAAAACGTCATGGCCATGGCCATCAACCCGGACATAGTAAAGCAGGTTGCCGATGAGTTCAAGATTGTCTATACGCCTTTCCACGGCGCGGGGTATAAGCTGGTGCCGGAGGCGCTGCGCAGGCTGGGGGTCAAGCAGCTCTACCCGGAGCCCAAACAGATGGTCATAGACGGCAATTTCCCCACTGTGGTGAGCCCCAACCCCGAGAACCCGGAGGGCTTCTACCTGGCGGTTGAGCTGGCAAAGCAGGTGGGGAGCGACCTGATAATCGGCACTGACCCCGATTCCGACCGCGTGGGCACCATGGTGCGCGGGAAGGACGGCGAATACCATGCCATTACTGGCAACCAGATGGGTGTGCTGCTGCTGGACTATATCATAAGCGCGCGCCGGGCAAAGGGTACGCTGCCGGCGAAAGCGGCCTTTATCAAGACAATCGTCACCACGAATATGGGGCGGGAGATAGCCGAGCGCAACGGGGTCCATGTCGACGAGACCTTCACCGGCTTCAAATTCATGGCCGAAAAGCTGGCCGAGTACAAGCGCGAGGGCTCTTATCAGTATATCCTCGCCTATGAGGAGAGCTACGGCTACATGATGGGCGACTACGTGCGCGACAAGGACGCCGTGACGGCCTCCGTCATGATAGCCGAGATGGCCGCCTGGTATTTCTCGCACGGGATGACCCTGGCGGACGCGCTGGAGAAACTCTATGAGAAGTACGGCTGGTTCCAGGAAAAGACCCTGAACCTGGTCATGCCCGGGCTGGACGGCCTGGAGAAGATGCGCTCGCTGATGGCCTCCCTGCGCGCCAATCCGCCCCGTGAGATAGGCGGGACGCCGATACTGGGCATGCGCGATTATCAGAGCGGCAAGATCATGCTCGCCGACATAGGCGTGGTGGGCAAGACCCATATCTCCGGCTCCAACGTCCTGTATTTCGAGCTCGGCGACGGCACGGCTTTCATAGTCCGCCCGTCCGGAACCGAGCCCAAGATAAAGGTCTATATCCTCACCCAGGGCGAGAGCAAAGAGCAGTGCGGGGAGCGTATAGCGAAGTATTCTGAGTTTGCCGAGGCGCTCAGGAAATGAGGGACTATCTCAAGCTCTTCTGGGCCTTTATCAAGGTGGGAGGGCTGACATTCGGGGGCGGCTACGCCATGCTGCCCATACTGCAGAAAGACATAGTCGAGAAGTACGGCTGGGCGAGCGAGGAGGAGGTCATGGACTACTACGCCATGGCCCAGTGCCTCCCGGGCATAATCATGGTCAACACCTCCACGTTCATAGGGCGCAAGGTGAAGGGCGTCAGGGGAGGGATAGTCGCCGCATTGGGCTCAACCTTCCCCTCGCTGGTCATAATCACGATAATCGCGATGTGCCTGTCCGCGTTCGCGCACTATCAGGTGGTGCAGGACGCTTTTGCAGGGATCCGTGTCTGTGTCGTAATTCTCATCGTAAACGCTGTGGTCAAGCTCTGGAAGAGCGTGATAGCCGACTGGAAATGCCTCGTGATAATTTTCCTGCCAATCTGCGCGCTCTCGCTTTTCACGGATGTGTCGCCGGTGCTGCTGGTCGTGGCCGCGGCGCTGGCGGGAATCATCATCTCCCTGCTGGGCTCAAAGCATGGCGGGAGCGGGGAGGGGGAGCGGCCTGAATGATGACCACGCTGCTGCAGCTCTTCTGGGAATTCCTGAAGATAGGCCTGTTCGCCGTGGGCGGAGGGATGGCGACTCTGCCTTTCCTCTACGACCTTTCTGATAAGACCGGGTGGTTTACTTATTCCCAGATAGCGGATATGCTCGCCGTGAGCGAGTCCACACCGGGCCCGGTGGGCATAAATATGGCCACCTATGTCGGATACGAAGTGGGAGGCCTGGCGGGCGCGGTGCTCGCGACGCTGGGGACCATACTGCCGGGCGTCGTCTTGGTGCTGATTATCGTCCGGTTTCTGGAGAGATTTCGCGGCAACCGCTATGTTGAGGCCGCGTTCTATGGCCTGAGGCCGGCGTCCACCGCCCTGATAGCGGCCGCGGGCTTCTCGGTGGTCGAGATCGCGCTGCTGAATACGGCGCTGTATGAGAGCAGCGGGAACCTGCTCGACCTCTTTTCCTGGAAGGCAATACTGCTGGCCGCCGTCATCTGGGTGATGACCAACCTGATAAAGCCCACAAAAAATCTGCACCCCGTCGTATATAT
>CALWYN010000164.1 GCA_944385755.1 uncultured Oscillospiraceae bacterium | reverse complement strand
GCGAGGGCAGCGCCTGGGCCGCGCTGGACATCGGCCCCTCCGGCAAGCTGCTATCTCCCCTGGGCGACCTCGACTTTGAGGACGCCGTGGCCCTCTTTGCGGAGGTGGTGCGCCTCGGCGCGGAGGCCGGGGCCGACCTCGTGCTCGTGGAGACCATGGGGGACACATACGAGGCAAAGGCCGCCGTCCTGGCGGCCCGGGAGAACTGCTCCCTGCCCGTCATCGCCACGACCACCTACGACGCCGGCGGGCGAATGCTCACGGGCGGAACGCCCGAGGCGGCGGTGGCCCTGCTGGAGGGCCTCGGCGTGGACGCGCTGGGCCTCAACTGCGGCCTGGGCCCGCGGGAGATGCTGCCTATAGCCGCGCGCCTGGCCGAATACGCCTCCGTGCCCGTCGTGGCCAGCCCCAATGCCGGGCTGCCGCGCTCGGAGAACGGGCGTACGGTATATGACCTCTCCCCCGGCGATTTCGCCGCCGGGATGCGGGACATCGCCCTGCTCGGCGTGCAGGTACTCGGCGGCTGCTGCGGCACCACGCCCGAGCACATCGCCGCGCTCGTCCGCGAGTGCGCCGGCATCCCGTACCGCGCACCGGAGAGGAAGGGCCGCACCCTCGTCTCCTCCTTCTCCCGGGCCGTGGAGATAGGCCCCAGGCCAGTCATAGTCGGCGAGCGGATAAACCCCACTGGGAAACCCCGGCTGAAGGAGGCGCTCCGCGCCGGGGACATGGACTATATACTGGGCGAGGCCCTCGCCCAGGAGGAGGCGGGCGCCGACATACTGGACGTGAACGTGGGCCTGCCCGGCATAGACGAGGCGGAGACGCTCACGCGGGCCGTGGTGGCCCTGCAGGGGGTCACCGCGCTGCCGCTGCAGCTCGACAGCTCCAATCCGGCCGCGCTCGGGCGCGCCATGCGGCGCTACAATGGCAAGCCCATGATAAACTCCGTCTCGGCCAAGCGCGAGAGTCTGGAGAGCGTACTGCCGCTGGTGCGCAGGTACGGCGGGGTGCTCGTGGGGCTCGCCCTGGACGAGGACGGGATACCGGACACGGCCGATGGGCGCGTGGAGGCCGCCGGCCGGATATACGAGGCGGCGGCAGGATACGGCATAGCGCCCGAGGATATAGTGATTGACACGCTGACGATGGCCGTGTCCTCGGTGCCGGACGCCGCCGGCGTGACGCTGGACGCGCTCTCGCGCATAGCCTCCCGCGGCGGCAAGACGATACTCGGGGTGTCCAACATCTCCTTCGGCCTGCCGAACCGCGCCCGGCTGAACGCCGCCTTCCTGGGCCTCGCCCTCTCGGCCGGGCTCAGCTGTGCCATAATGAACCCGCTCTCGGAGGACATGATGGGCGCGTGGAGGGCGCACGGCGTGCTCTCCGGGCTGGACGAGCACTGCGCGGCCTACATCGCCGCCGAGTCCTCCGCTCCGGCCGCCCCGGCCGGCGGCGGCCGGCCTGACGGCCCCGAGGGCCTCGGGCGCTGTGTGGAGCGCGGCAGGGCCTCCGCGGCCGCGGAGGCGGCCCGCAGGGAGCTCGCGGCGGGCGCCGACGCGCTCGATCTGATAAACTCCGAGCTGATCCCAGCCCTGGACCGGGTCGGAAGGGACTTCGAGTCCGGCACGCTGTACCTTCCCCAGCTACTCATGGCCGCGGAGGCGGCCGGCGCCGCGTTCGGGGTGCTCAAGGGCTCAATGGGCGGCGTAAAGAGCAGCTATGACGGCAAAATCGTCATAGCCACCGTCAAGGGCGACATACACGACATCGGCAAGAACATCGTCCGCACGCTGCTGGAAAACTACGGCTTTGAAGTAGAGGACCTCGGCCGCGATGTGCCGCCGGAGGCCGTGCTCGCGGCCGCCCGCCGGCCCGGCGTGCGCCTCGTAGGCCTGTCCGCGCTGATGACCACCACGGTGGCCGCCATGGCGGAGACCATCGCCCTGCTCCGCCGTGAGCTGCCCGATATAAAGATAGTGGTCGGCGGCGCGGTGCTCAACGCCGAATACGCCGAGGAGATAGGCTCGGACTACTACGCGCCGGACGCCATGAGCACCGTACACATCGCCCAGTCCGTCTGCCAGACTGCGTCTGGAGGCAATGCGCGCACTTAAGGGCGCAAATAGGCAGAGGCATCTGCCCGCGCCGGAAGCGCGCCGTATTCCCGGCATTTTCGGCCAGACTGCGTCTGGAGGCAGTTCGCGCACGCAAGGGCGCGAATAAGCAGAGGCATCTGCCCGCGCCGGGAGCGGGCCGTATTCCGGTATTCCACGGCTGCATATGGGCGGCGCGCACGGGAGTGCGCGGATATCTTTGTTTATCCGCGCGCCGGCGTTGAAGGTGTGCCCGCTCAATGTATATGAATGCATGCCGGCGGCAAGATGCCGCCGGCATGTCTCGTTCTCAGCACCCCGCATGTTCAGGCAGAAAATGCCCAATGGACAAGCGGGGAGATGTGTGTTAAAATGCTTGGGAACAAATTTTACCCGGGCGCGTCTGCTCCGGTGTTTACACGGCAGCGCGGGCGTATAACCTTTTGCCCGGAGCATCCCCTTGAGCGCCATTGCCCTCAGCCATGGCCTGAAATCATCTCGGACAATGCCTGCGCAGCCCGGGAAGCGTCCAGAGTACGGCGCGCTCCCGGCGCGGGCACAGACGTTCCGTTCCCCGGACACTGTGTGCGCGATATGCCCCCAGACGCAGTCTGGCGCAGTCTGGCCGAAAATGCCGGGAATACGGCGCGCTCCCGGCGCGGGCACAGACGTTCCGTTCCCCGGCCACTGTGTGCGCGATATGCCCCCAGGCGCAGTCTGGCGCAGACCTTGTTTGCCATTGAGAAAGGAAGAATCCATGAAGAAAGCAATCTCTCTCCTGCTCGCCCTCTCCCTGCTTGTCACCTGCGCCCTGGCGTATGGCGATGGGACGGGCTCCGCCGTGTACACGAACGAGTGGGCGCTGGCGGACGGTCTCACCTATGAAAACGCCGTGTCCTTCAACGGCAGCGGCAGCCGCGTGGAGACCTTCTCGCTTGAGCTGAGTCCGGACAGCAGCATCTATCCCATCGTCCTGGCCTGCGACACGATATACGGCGGCATGACGATAAACAATATGATAAGTTATGCCGAGTCCCTCGGCTATAACGTCGTCGGGGCCGTCAATGCGGACTTTGGATACTGGGACACCCGCATCCCCTGCGGCATGGTGGTGGAGGACGGGATATACAAGTCCTCCCCCGAGGGCAACCACGCCATAGCCTTCTCGGGCGGAAACGCCTTCGCCTCCGAGCGCCCGGAGGTGTACATCACCCTTGAAAACAGCTCCAACGGCCTTGTGGCCGAGACCACGCACCTGAACAAGACCCGCGCGGACGACGGGCTGTACCTCTACAGCGAGTACTTCTCCACCGTCTCCACGCGCACTTCCAGCTCGGGCTGGTATGTGCGGCTGCGCGTGCTCGGCAGCGGGGAGCTGACGCTCGACGGCGAGCTGGAGTGCGAGGTCGAGGAGATTGTCGAGGGCGAGAACTCGGTGTCCATAGGCGAGGGCTATCTCATCCTCACGGCCTCCGACGCGGCGGCGCTGGACAGCGAGCTGGAGAAATTCTCGGTGGGCGACCGCGTGACCATATCCACCAGCTGCAGCGACAGCGCGCTGGCGGAGGCCGAGTGGGTCTCCGGCTGCGGCAAGGTGCTCGCCCGCGGCGGGAGGATATGCGAGGGCCAGTGGTGGGACAGCAGCATAACCGACGCCAGCGCCCGGACCGCGAGAGGCGTAGGCGACGGGGGCGGCGTGGTGTAGGGTG
>CALWYN010000163.1 GCA_944385755.1 uncultured Oscillospiraceae bacterium | reverse complement strand
ACCCGAATCATATTATGAAACGGAGGATACATAACAGAATGAAGAAGTTTCTTGCACTGCTTCTCGCTCTTGTGATGGTATTCGCCCTCGCCGCCTGCGGTGAGGCCGAGACTACCGAGAGCCCCGCCGCGAGCGAAGAGCCCGCCGAGAGCACCGCCCCGAGCGAAGAGCCCGCCGAGAGCACCGAGCCCGGCGGCGAGGAAGAGCCCGCCACCGTCACCGACCCCAGCGAGATCGCCGACAATATGACCTCTGAGGACGGCACCTACGAGATCGCCTTCGTCACCGACGTCGGCCAGCTCCTCGACCGCTCCTTCAACCAGGGCACCTGGGAGGGCGTCAAGCTCTATGCCTACAACAACGGCCTCAGCTACCGCTACTACCAGCCCGCCAACGGCGACCAGGCCACCGACGACGACCGCGTCGACGCCATGCAGCAGGCCGTTGACAACGGGGCCAAGATAGTCGTCTGCGCCGGCTTCCTGCAGGAGGCCGCCCTGCGCACCGCCGCAATCAACAACCCCGACGTCATGTTCGTGTTCATCGACGGCTACACCCTCACCGAGGACCCCGATGACGAGAACTCCGCGGTGCTGACCAACGTCGCCGGCATCAACTTCCAGGAGGAGCAGGCCGGTTACCTCGCCGGCTACGCCGTCGTCAAGGAAGGCTACACCCAGCTCGGCTTCTCCGGCGGCGGCGGCGGCACCAACCCCGCCTGCTGCCGTTACGGCTACGGCTTCCTCCAGGGCGCCAGCGCGGCCGCCGCTGAGGATGGCGTGGACGTCAACGTCAAGTACAGCTGGGAGTACGGTGCCTCCTTCGGCGCCTCCCCCGAGCTGCAGACCATGATCAGCGGCTGGTACACCACCGGCACTGAGGTAGTGTTCGCCTGCGGCGGCTCCATGTTTGAGTCCATCGCCTCCGCCGCCTCCGCCAACTACGGCCTCGTCGTCGGCGTCGACGTCGACCAGAGCGGCGACAGCGACACCGTCATCACCTCCGCCATGAAGGGCATCGCCCAGGCCGCCCAGGTCGCTCTGACCCACTTCTATGACGGCACCTGGGACGAGATCGGCGGAACCACCACCACCCTCGGCGCCGCTGACGACGCTGTCGGCCTGCCGACCGACACCTGGAGCCTCGAGAACTACACCGTCGAGGAATACGAGGCCCAGCTCGCCGCCATGAAGGACGGCTCCCTCGTTGTCGACGCCGAGTACCCGGTCGACGACACCGATATGGACGACGCCGACAGCCTGAACGGCGTGCTGCCCAACATAACCATCGAGGTCATCTGATCTCCCTGGACAACAAAAGAAAGCGGGGGAGGGGCATGAGCCCCTCCCCTTTTTGCATCCGCCCGCGATTAATTTCCGCCCGAAATAATGCAAAAATTCGGCGGAAATCCACTATACAAGAGCGATATGGCCTGTTATAATTGAGCTGCCGGGCGGACGGCAATCCGCCCCGGCTTTAAAACTCATCTGGAGGTACTGAACATATGGGCGACATCTATGTCACCGGACACCGGAACCCGGACACAGATTCCATCGTCGCGTCCATAGCCTATGCCAATCTGCAAAACGCCACCATGGGCGGCCGGGAGTATAAGGCCGTCCGCATAGGCTCTATCAACGACGAGACGGCCCGCCTGCTCGCCCGCTTCGGCGTGGAGGCCCCGCCCTTTGTTAAAAACCTGCGCACCCAGGTCTGCGATCTCGACTATGACCGCACCCCGTCGCTGCACCGCTCGGTCCCGCTGGACCTGGCCTGGCGCACGATGCGTGACGGCGAGGTCAGCGTGGTGCCCATAGTCCAGGACGACGGCACGCTGTTCGGCATGCTGTCCGCCGGGGACATAGCCTCTCACGACATGCAGACAATGGCGCAAAACCGCGTGGACAACATACCGCTCTTCAATCTGCTGAGCGTGCTGGAGGGCAACCTGGTAAACGAGCTGAACACCACCGTCAGCGACGTCTCCGGCGAGCTGTACATCGCGCTCCCGCAGAACTATGAGGACTCCGCCCTGACGAACCCGGATACCGTCCTCATATGCGGTGAGCAGCCCGAGATCATCGACCGGGCCATCGCCAGCGGCGTCCGCTGCCTCATCATCTGCCGGGCCACGCTCCGGCCCGAGTGGGCCCAGGCCGGCAGCGATACCTGCGTAATCTCCACCCCGCTCTCCGCGCGCCGCGTATCCAGAATAATCTATCAGGCCCTGCCCGTGGAGCGAATAATAGAGCCCAAGGACATCGTGGCCTTCCACCTGGGCGATTACCTGGACGACGTCCGGGAGATCATGCTCAAGAGCCGCTTCCGCAGCTATCCCGTTCTGGACGAGAACGACCAGGTCATGGGCACGATCTCGCGCTTCCATCTCCTGCGGCCACGCCGCAAGCAGGTGGTGCTGGTGGACCACAACGAGGCCGCGCAGTCCGTCCCCGGGCTGGACCAGGTGGAGATCCTCGAGATTATCGACCACCACCGGCTGGCCGACATACAGACCACGCAGCCCATAAGGGTGCGCAACGAGCCGGTGGGCAGTACGAACACCATACTGACCGGCATGTACCAGGAGCGCGGGGTCGTCCCCTCCCCCAAAATAGCCGGCCTGATGGCCGGGGCGATACTGTCGGACACGGTCATGTTCAAGTCCCCCACCTGCACGAAGCGCGACATAACCATGGCCGAGCGCCTCGCGCGCATCGCGGGCGTCTCCCTGGAGGAGATAGGCAAGGAGCTGTACGCCGCCGGCAGCACCGACGGCAAATCCGCCGAGGAGCTCTTCAACGCCGACTACAAGCAGTTCCATATAGCGGAGCAGAACATCGGCGTCAGCCAGATAACCTGCATCGACGCGGACCACCTGCTCAGCCGGAAGGAAGAGTTCCTGGACCTCATGACGCGGCTGAAGGAGAAGCAGGATTTCGATATGGTCATACTCATGATAACCGACGTTCTGCAGGAGGGCTCCCACCTGTTCTATGTGGGCAACGACGAGACCATCCGCCAGGCCTTCGGCAAGGAGCCCCGGGATCACTACCTCTTTTTAAAGGGCGTGATGAGCCGCAAAAAGCAGATCATCCCCATGCTCACCGCACTCTGGGGCTGATAATATTGGGCATTGTGTTTTTGCCCTCTCTGTGGTACAGTTATGGCAATGGGATATAAAACTGACTTTGCGAGGGAGCCGAAAGGCTGAAAAAGGCTGACACCTGACCTCTTGACCTGTCGGTTAATGCCGGCGCGGGAAGCAATTTCTCGCGCCGGTTTGCGCTTGAAAGGGCTTCTGCACAGCTGCAGCGGCTCTTTTTTCTTTGGGAGGCCCATCATGGATTTTTCAACCGCCGCTTTCTCTCTGGCGCGGCCGGTCTGGGACATGTGCGCTGAGACGCCCCTGGTACGCGGGCTGATATCCGGCGCTCCGGACGGATCGGGTTTCGCAAAATATCTCGCTCAGGACGAGCTCTACCTCTCTCTCTGCGCCTCGGCCCTCCTGCAGGCGGCCGGAACGGCGCAACGGCGCAGCCGGCCGCTGCTCGAGTCGCTGTTCGCCTCTGTGGAGGAGACCCGGCTCCGGGTACGGCGCCTCTGCCGCCGGCGCGGCCTCCGCGCCCGAATGGAGAGGCAGACTCTGGACTACTCCGTATTTGTGTGGAGCTGCTCACGCCTCGGGGCCCTACGCTGCGCCGCCGCCGTCCTGCCGTGCATGTTCAGCTACCCATATATCTTCAGGCACGCGGCGCGGCCGCCTTTGGGACGCGCCTCCCCCTGCGGAGGCCTTATTCGGGAAAGCACCGCGCCCGGCTATATCCGCCTCTGCCGGCGCTGGGCCGCGGAGATGGACAGGCTCACCAGGGGCCTTCCGCGCGGAGAGCTGGAGCTGCTGCTGAAAATATACCTCAGGGCCAGCCTGTTTGAACTGGGCTTCTGGCTCGGCTGCGGCGGCCGGGGCCGAAAACAAGGGAGGAGATACACATGAATTTTGACGCGGCCATATTTGACCTCGACGGGACCCTGCTTGACACCGCCGGGACATGGGAGAGCATTTGCAAAAGCTGCCTCGGGAGGCGCGGGCTGGACTGCCCGCCGGACTATGTCGCGGCTGTAAACGCCCTGAGCTTCCGAGAGGCGGCCGAATATACCGTTTCGCGTTTTGGCCTGGATGAGCCCCCCGGCAGGCTGCTGAAGGAGTGGGACGGCCTTGCTCTCGAGGAATACGCCCGCAATGTGCGCTTTTTGCCCGGCGCCCGGGACTATCTGAGCGCCCTTCGCGGCGCGGATGTGCGCCTTGCCGTCGCGACCAGCCTGCCGGAGCGCCTGTCTATCCCCTGTCTGGAGAGGCTGGGGGCTCTGGAGCTGTTCGAGCTGCTGCTCTCCACGGACGAGGTCGGGCTCGGCAAGTCCCATCCGGACATTTTCCTGCTCGCCGCGGCGCGTCTGGGGATAAGGCCGTCCGCCTGCGCCGTATTCGACGACACGCTGCCCGCCATCCGGGCGGCAAAACTCGCGGGCATGCGGGCCGTCGCCGTGCTGAGCCCCTGCAGCGGGCCCGCCGCCTGGCTGGAGCGCGAGGCGGACCTGTGCCTGGACAGCCTTTATGGCGGGCCCGTCCCGGGAGAACTGTGGGACCTGTACGACAAAAACCGCGCAAAAACCGGCCTCACCATGCGCCGCGGCAGTCCCGTGCCGCAGGGGCTGTATCACCTCTCCGCCAGCGGCTGGATAAGAAACGGCCGGGGGCAGCTGCTGCTCACCCGGCGCGCCGCCGGGAAAATCCATGCCCACCTCTGGGAGTGTACCGGAGGCTGTGTGCGGGCGGGCGAGGACAGCTTCACCGCAATACTGCGCGAGATCAGAGAGGAGCTGGGTCTGCCCCTGAGCGGCGACGGCGCCAAGCTCATCTATCAGTCCCGCCGGGAGAGCGATTTCTACGACGCCTGGCTCTTCCCCGCACCGGACGACATGCCGCCCCTGGTCCTCCAGAGTGAGGAGGTCTCCGGGGCGAAATGGGTGTATCCGGATGAGCTCGGCGCCATGCTGCGGCGCGGAGAGCTGCACCCGCTCTTGGATTACTGTGCCGGTATCAAAGCCCTGATCCCATGAAAGCCGCCGGGCCTTTCCGCTGTCTTCGTCCCGGCCCGTGCTCCCCGCGCCGTCGCGGCAGGAAGCCTCTGGGTTTCCTGCCTTTTTCTTTTCAGCCCCCGCGCGGGGGCTTATAATAAAACCTGGCCCGGTAAATCATTTGGGCCCTTTCTGGCGTTATACTTTGTAGTGGAGGTGACGGCAGTGCTGCGGGAGGACGAGATATTTAAACGGCTCGACGGCGGCGACCTGACGGCGCTTGACGAGCTCGTGCGCGCATATTACCCGGAAATCCTGCGCTATTGCCGCCGCCACACCGGAGACGAGCAGAGCGCGGAGGACGCGGCGCAGGAGACGTTCTGCAAGGCCGTGCGCCATCTCGACGCCTATGTCCGGCGCGGGAAATTCCGCGCGTGGCTCTACAAAATAGCCGCCAACACCTGTGCCGACCTCTGGCGCGCGAACAGGCGGACCGAGCCTCCGGGCGAGGAAGCTTACGTCGAGGCCGGCTTTGAGCGCATAGAGCTGGCCCAGGATATAAAAGCCGCTCTAACCGCGCTTCCGGAGGCGCAGCGGGAGGTCGTACTGCTCAGGTATATGCACGGGCTGAAGCTGCGCGAGTGCGCCGACGCGCTTGGCATACCGCTCAGGACAGCGCAGTCGCGCGAGCGCGCGGCGCTCAGGACACTTCGGAAACTGCTTTGAAAGGAGACATCATGAAGACACGCGAAATCAAGGCCGTCCTGAGCGCGGCAGGGCCTGTACGCGCGGACACGCCGGCAAAACTACTCGCGCTCTGCCGTGAGGAATATAAGTCCCACTCGCGTGTGAGCCGGGCCGGAAAGTGGGAGCTTGTGCGCGCCCAGCTGCGGTTTACCGCCCTGCCCGTTTGGGCGCTTCAGGGCGCGCTGCTAGTATTTATCTGCCTCATGTTCGGCGCGGCGTCGCCAAACAGGGACATTGTCCCCGCCTGCGCGAGCATTGCCGCCGAGCTCTCGGCGCTCACGCTGCTGCCATTTTGCAACCGCGCCGCGCGCTACGGCATGCGGGAGATAGAGGCCGCCGCGCGCTTCAACTCATCGCGGCTCATGCTCGCGCGGCTCGTCGCCGTGGGCATAGGCGACGCCGTCTGCGTCTCGGCGATCGCGCTGCTGCTCGGCGGCGCGGCGTATGAGGTGCTGGTGCTCGTGGTGACGCCTTTCCTGCTCACGGCGGCGCTCAGCCTCAC
Organism: uncultured Oscillospiraceae bacterium; assembly: GCA_944385755.1. Lineage (GTDB taxonomy): Bacteria > Bacillota > Clostridia > Oscillospirales > Oscillospiraceae > Scatomorpha. The sequence continues at coordinate 10,960 of CALWYN010000163.1, read as the reverse complement.
CGTGCTCGAACACGCGGGCGAGTCGGCAGCGACGATGGCCGCCGGGCTGGGCGCGGTGCTGGCCGCGGCGTACTGGATGCTCGCCGAGCGTTTCACAAAGGGGCTGCTGCGCATCTCGCCGGCGGTGGCCGCGATAATCTGCCTCGCCGCGCTCGCCGCGCTCTTGTGCGAGTGCCGCGCGATGCTCTCGGAGAAGAAACTCGAAAAGGAGTTAGGTTATGAAACTTGAAATACAAAACCTCACAAGGCGCTTTGGGCCAAAGACCGCCGTTGACGATGTGAGCCTCACGCTCACGAGCGGCGTCTGGGGCCTCATCGGCGCAAACGGCGCGGGCAAGACGACGCTCATGCGCATGCTCGCGGGCATACTCACGCCGACAAGCGGCCGCATCCTCTGCGACGGCGCGGACACGCGCGCTATGGGCGAGGCCTGGCGCGACATGCTGGGCTATCTGCCGCAGCACTTCGGGTTTTACCCCGAGTTCACCGTCGCCGACTACCTCGACTACATGGCGGCGCTCAAGGGGCTGGAGAAGAAATTCGCGCGCGAAAAGATAGAAGAACTGTGCGAAATTCTCTCGCTCACGCGGGTATACAGGAACAAAATCAAAAAGCTCTCCGGCGGCACGCAGCGCCGCGTCGGCATAGCGCAGGCCATGCTGAACGACCCGGAGGTGCTCATACTCGACGAGCCGACGAGCGGGCTCGACCCCGGGGAGCGCGTGCGCTTCCGCAACCTGCTCAGCGAGTTTGCGCGCGAGCGCATAGTGCTCATCTCGACGCACATCGTCTCGGACATCGAGTACATCGCCGCCGAGAACGCCATCATGAAGGACGGCAGGCTCATAGACGCCGGCACGACGGAACAGCTATTGCGCGCGGTCGAGGGCAAGGTCTTCACCGCGCTCGTGCCGGACGGATTGCTCGACCGGGTGGAGCGCGAGGTGCGCGTCGTGTCGCTCAAAAACGAGGGCGGCGGGCAGGTGCTCGTGCGCTACGTCGCCGACGCGCCGCTCCTCGGCGGCAGCGAGATGGCCGAGCCGCGGCTGGAGGATTTGTACCTCTGGCTCTTCAAGGACGAGAGGAGGCAGGACGATGTATAAACTGGAAATGAAGCGGCTGCTTAAGACCCGCTCGACGTGGATACTTATGGCCGCGGCAATGCTTGTCACGCTGATATTCTGGTGCATCAACGTATTTGACGCGTATTACTATTCCAACGACGGGAAGTCCTACCACGGGCTCGACGCCATGGAAATGCGCAGAATTATCGCAGAGTCCGCCGAGGGCGAATGGACGCCCGAGCGCCTGCGCGATGTCTTCACACAGATTGCCGAGGCAAACGCCAACTACGGCGCAGCGGCAGATGGGGCGGCAAACGATAATTACGGCTCGGGTAACAATACTACCTCATCCGTCGCCGACTACACCCTCACGTTCATGCGCAGTCTGCTTCAGGTATGCGACGTCCAGTATTCAAACGAGATAACGCCGGAAATGGCCGCGCAGTATTACACACTGCGCAAGGCGCACATTGAGGAAATCATGACGTTCAACTACGGCCCTGAGGTGACCGCAGCCGCGCTCAAGCTCGACGAGAACACGGCCGAGCCGTTCTACTACGAGTTCGGTTTCGGCACGGGCAGCGACATAGCATCCACGCTCCCGGTCAGCCTCTTCGCCGTCGCCATCGTGTGTTCTATCATCTGCGCGCCGGTGTTCGCCTCCGACTACTCGACGGGCGCTGACGACATCCAGCGCTGCGCGCGCTACGGCTGCAAACGGCTCGGCAAGGCAAAGCTGCTCGCGGCCATGACGCTGAGCTCGGCGCTCTACATCGTCTGCTCCGCCGTGTTCGTGGCGTTGACGCTCGCGGTGTACGGCGACGACAAGACCTCGGCGCAGCTCGCGCTCGACGCGCTGGTGCTGATTGACATAGACATGACCGGCGTGCTCGTGCTCACGCTGCTTGCGGGCTTCCTGAGCGTGCTGGCCATGCCGGTTTTCACCCTCTGGCTCTCCGCGCGCATGAAAAGCTCCGTCGCCGTGCTGGCTATAGCCCTCGCCGTCGCCATGACGCCGACATTTCTGGTCATTCTCCTGCGCGAGGGCGCCCTCGGCGACTGGCTGCGGCTCCTGCTGCCCAGCGGCGGACTCGGCCTCGGCACGGGCATGTTTGTCGACATACAAATCGGCGAATTCCTCACCCTCGGCTCCCTCGCAATCTGGACGCCGTTCGTCATGCTCGCCGCGCCGGTGATTGAAACGCCCGTGTTCGCTCTGCTGGCAAAACGCGCGTACGTGCGCCACGAGTGCAGATAAATCCGGCTCATCTTTTAAAGCCCCAGTCCCTCTACACGCATCGGGCAAGCAGCAGATGCCGCCTATTTCCACATGTCGTCCATTTCACGCTATATATAAGCGAAAACGGCAGCCAGCAGGCTGCCGTTTTTTGCCGCACAAAGACATAAAAACATTTCTATCCGCGCTCCCAGGGGGAGCGGCCGCACTGAAGGCGCTTTGTTATTGTATGATTACAGGCCGACCAAACAGGAAACCGGTCAAGTAAATTTCGACAATAATTGCAATAAGATCTTTACATTATATGGCGGATGACATATACTTAAATTATACCAGAACATACACAAATAGGATGTGACCCAATGCTTGTCGCTCACAGAAATCCTGAAACCGGCGGAATTCAGCCTTTGACGGTGCACTGCCTCAACGCGGCGCGGCTGTGCGGCGAGGCCTGCGCGCCGCTGGGCCTGGAAAAACTGGGATATCTCACCGGCCTGCTCCACGACATGGGGAAATCGTCTGAGGATTTCCAGCAGCGCATAATGGGACTCTCCGGCGGGCGCGTAAACCACTCCTCCGCCGGCATGCGCTGGATAATGGAGAGGGCGGCGGGGATGTCCGCCAGCACATATCTGGCCGCCCAGATGGCCGCGGCAGCCATCGGCTGCCACCACGGAGCCCGGTGCGACATGGTCTCCCCTCTCGGGCACGAGGACTGGCTGGACAGAATTCACTCCGAAAGCGCGGATGGAAACTATGACGAGAGCGTGTGGCGCTTTTTTGGCGAAGTTGTCCCGGAGGCCGGGGCGGACGCATTGCTGGCGGAGGCGGGCGGGGAGGTCAGGGAGCTCCGTCTGAAGCTCAACCGCCTTTTCACGGCGGAGGCGCAGCGCAGCTTCGCCCTGGGCCTCACGCAGCGCCTGCTGTTCTCCGCGCTCGTTGACGCCGACTGGGCGGACACGGCCGGCTTCATGGACGGCAGGGAACTTCCCGGGCGCGCGGGCGGAGAGGAGCGGGCCGCTGTGTGGGAAGAGCTGTTTGCGCTCGGCGAGAGCCGCATCGGCGCGCTGCCGAACAGGCACCCCATAGACGGCCTCCGCCGCGAGCTGTCCGGGCGCTGCCGCGACGCGGGCTCCTGTGTCGGGTCGGGGATCTACCGCCTCTGCCTGCCGACCGGCGCGGGCAAGACCTACGCCGGGCTCCGCTTCTGCCTCAACGCGGCGAGGAGCATAAACGCCCGGCACATCTTCTACTTCGCCCCCTTCAAGTCCATAACGGGCCAGAACGCCGCGCGTATACGCGAGGTGATAGGCCACGAGAACGTGCTCGAACACCACTCGGATTTCATAGCCGAAGCCGGCGGGGAGGAGGACTATCAGATGTACTCCAGCCGCTGGGAGGGCAGACCCGTGATTTGCAGCACGACCGTACAGCTGCTTGACAGTCTATTCGCCGCGCCGCGGCGCAATGTCAGGCGCATGGCCTCGCTCGCGGGCTCCGTGCTGCTGTTCGACGAGGTCCAGGCCCTGCCGCTGAGGCATACATACCTCTTCAACCTCGCGGTCAACACACTCGCCTCTCTTTTCGGCTGCGTGGTCGTCCTCTGCACGGCCACCCAACCCGCGCTGGCCGGCCTCAAACACCCGCTGGCGCTCTCCGAAAACTGCGACATCGTCCCCAATTACCGGGAGATATTCACAAAGCTCAGGCGGGTGAACTGCGACGTCAGCCTCTGCCGCCGCGGGGCCTTGTCCATACCCGAGCTGGCCGGGTTCGTGAGCGGGCTCAGCGGCGGATACCGGAGCACGCTGGTGGTCATGAACACGAAATCCGCCGCCGTGGGGCTGTACAACGAACTCCGCGGCAGGCTCGAGGCAGGCGTACACCTGTTCTGCCTGACAACGCGGATGTGCTCTGCGCACCGCAGGGACGTAATTACAAAGCTGGAGGCCCTGCTGAACCGCGGAGAGCGCGTCGTGTGCGTGAGCACCCAGCTGATAGAGGCCGGCGTGGATTTGAGCTTTGACTGCGCCGTGCGCTCCATGGCCGGGCTGGTCAACGCGATTCAGGTCGGAGGCCGCAGCAACCGCCACGGGGACGGCGAGCTGGGCGCGCTGTACATAGCAGACTGCGGTGAAAATCTGTCCCATCTAAAAGAGATTGACGAGGCAAAGAACGCCATGCGGCGGCTGCTCGAGTCCATGCCCGTGGACACGGACTGGCTCGGGGTGGATGCCGTTGACAGATACTATGAGCTTCTCTATTCGGCCCGCGCCGTCAAAGATGAGATGGAGTACTTCCGCAGCTGCAATGGCGTCTCCGTCAGCCTGGTCGACCTGCTGACTGTAAACGAACAGGGCGTGAAAGCGATGGCGGGTTCAGCCGGAAGGCAGCCGCCGTCCTTCACAATGCACCAGGCCTTCGGCACCGCCGAGGGGGCATTTGAGGCCATATCGGACGAAAAATCAGGCGTGCTCGTGCCATACGGCGACGGCAAAGGATACATAGGGGAGCTGCTCTCCGGCAATCATTCCCCGGAGCTGTTCCGGCGGCTCGAGACCTGCACCGTACAACTCGGCAACGGCGAGCTGCGCCTGCTCGGCGGCGCCGTCGTCAGCGGCCTCGACGGCGCGGTGAGGATACTGCTGGACAATTACTACGACGCCGGGGGGCCGGGTGTGGTGTTTGACCCCCTGCCTCTGGAGCCGAAGTTTTCGTGAGAAAGGAGGAGGTAACTTGCGGTTTAAAAACTCTGTTGAGCTGCGAATCTGGGGACGTTACGCCCTCTTCAGTGAGCCTATAACCCGGGTCGGAGGCGAGAAGTGCAGCTATCCCGTCCCCACATATGAGGCGCTCAAGGGCATACTCGAGAGCTGCTACTGGAAACCGACCTTTATCTGGTATCCGGACTCCGTGCGTATCATGAACGCGATAGAGACGGAGAGCAAGGGCATACGGCCCATCCGGTACAACGACGGGAAAAACGACCTCTCGTACTACACATACCTCGTGAACGTGGAGTACAGGCTGCGGGCGCACTTCGAGTGGAATGAACACCGACCGGATTTGGCGGATGACCGCGACGAAAACAAGCACTTCTTCATAGCCAGGCGCATGATTGAGCGCGGAGGGCGGCGCGACATCTATCTGGGCGTGCGCGAGTGCCAGGGCTATGTAGAACCATGTGCCTTTGACGAGGGGGAAAGCGCCTATCAGGGCGCGCCTGACATGCCGCTCGGGCTCATGCTGCACGGCTTCACCTATCCCGATGAGGGAGATGACGGCGTACTGAAAATGCGGCTGTGGCGGCCTGTGATGCGCGGCGGCGCCATAGACTTCTGCCGCCCGGAGGACTGCCCCGTCGTCGAGCCGATAGCGCACCGCAGCCGCAAAACTTTCGTCGCGGGCAGGAATTTCTCGCCGGTGGGCGAGCTTGAGAAGGAGGTTGGGCTCGATGGGCTGGCTTGACCGCTGCTATGAGGCGTATGAAAAGAACCTCGGCGAGGTGGGCAGGCCGTCTTACCGGGGTGAGCGTGAAGCTCCCGTCCTCCTCCCCGTCGCACACACGACGCAGAAAGCGCAGGTCGAAGTGAGCCTGTCGGATGCGGGAGAGTTCCTCTCGGCGCGCGTGCTCAGGCCGGACGAGGCCACGACCGTCATACCCTGCACGGAGGAGTCCGGCTCGCGCACCTCGGGTTTTGTCCCTCACCCGCTGGCGGACAAGCTGCAGTACACCACGGGTGACTATGCGCAGTACGGCGGTGCAAAGCCGGGAAAATTTGACGATTACATATGTCAGCTGGAGGCGTGGTGCGCTTCGGACTATGGAACCGACAAGCTGCGTGCAGTGCTTGAATACGCCCGGAAAGGTACGCTTGTTTCCGACCTTGTGAACTACGGCGTGCTTGTAACCGGCGATGACGGCAATCTCGTTTCCAACTGGAAGGATTACAAAGGCGAAGCTCCGGCGATCGCGTCGCTGCTCGCCGACGAGACCGAGTGCTTCGTCCGCTGGCGTGCCGGCGGGACGGCGCTGCACGAGGACGAACAGACGATACGGAGCTGGATCCGCTACTACACCTCTCAGTTCAGCGACATCGGCACCTGCTTTGTAACCGGCAGAAGGATGCCGCTGTCCCAGTTGAACCCGTACAAAATACGCAACGCGGGTGACCGGGCAAAGCTCATCTCCAGCAACGATTCCGTGAACTTTACCTATCGCGGCGAACGCTTTGACAGTTCAAAGCAGGCGCTGCACATAGGCTATGAGACCACGCAGAAGGCGCACAGCGCGCTGCGCTGGCTGATAGGGAAGCAGGGCATATCCAACGGCAGTCAGACGATACTCGTCTGGGGGACCGAAAACGAGGACGTGCCCCCTCCCACCGGTGACTCCGTCGCCTTCGCCGGCGAGGACGACCTCGCCGAAGAGCTGTCGGGTGCAGGCGCGGTCGCCGTGGACACGACGAGGACCGCCTTCGCACAGCTCTTCAACCGCAAGGCCCTCGGTTACCGGGCGGAGCTCGGCGCTCACTCCCAAATAAGCGTCATAATACTCGACGCCGCCACACCCGGGCGCCTGTCCGTCAGGTATTACCGCGAGCTGAGCGGCTCCCGGCTGATCGCCAGCGTGCTTGACTGGCACGAGACTTTCGCCTGGCGGCACGATTACCGCCTGATAAAAACCGAAAAGGACGGCAAACGCAAGAGCATACCCGTGTCGTTCTATGGCGCCCCCTCTCCCGCTGACATAGCCAGGGCCGCTTACGGCGAAAACGTGGACGAGAAGCTGGTGAACCAGACGGTTGAGCGGCTGCTGCCCTGTATCACCGAGGGCAAGAGCCTGCCGCGCGATATCATGCTCTCCGCCGCGCGCAGAGCCTCGAACGCGGCGGCCTGTGAATATTACGAGGCCCGAAAGGTCAAAAGCATCGCCTGCGCGCTGGTGCACGGCTATCATAACCGGAATTTGAAGGAGGATTACACAATGGCGTTGAAAGAGGGTTATCCCGGCCGCAGCTATGTGTTTGGGCGGATACTCGCCTGCGCAGATTATACGGAGTTCTGCGCCGAGAATGGCGGCGCGGTCAGGTCCGCCGACCGCCGCCCGACGAACGCGCAGCGCATGGAGGTTGCCTTCACCCAGCACCCGGCAAAATCCTGCATGCTGCTGGAAAAGAAGCTCGCGCCCTACGTGGCGCGCCTCATAAAAAACGGGCAGAGCACCTGCGCCCACGACATGATGCTGAGACTCATAGCGGATATCCCGGCCGAGGACTTCAACAACAGGCCCCTGGACGAACTGTACCTGCTCGGCTACGCCAGCCAGAGGCAGGCGTTCTTCACCCCCCAAAACGACAAGGCCGCCGGGGATGACGGCAGCGAAGATTGAAAACAAGGAGGATAATGAAAATGTCAGCTCTTCAGAACAAGATAGATTTTGCCCTCGTCATAGCCGTCAATCACGCCAATCCCAATGGCGACCCCCTCAACGGTAACCGCCCGCGCGAGACCTACGACGGACACGGCGAAATCTCCGACGTCTGCCTCAAGCGCAAGATTCGCAACCGCATGATGGACATGGGAGAATGCGTCTTTGTCCAGTCCGACGACCGCGCGGCGGACGGCTTCCACTCGCTCAGGGAGCGCGCCGAGGCCGTAAAGGAGCTCAAGGGCAAGGACAGGGACGAATACGCGCGCATCGCCTGTGAGACCTGGCTCGACGTGCGCAGCTTCGGGCAGGTATTCGCCTTCAAGGGCGGCAAGGACGACGGCGTGTCCGTCGGAGTGCGCGGCCCGGTGTCCATCCACCCCGCCTTCAGCGTAGATCCTGTCGAAATTGACAGCGTACAGATAACAAAGAGCGTCAACAGCGAGCCGGCGGCCAAAAAGTCCAGCGACACCATGGGTATGAAGCACCGCGTAAACTTCGGCCTCTACACGACCTTCGGCAGCATCAACTGCCAGCTGGCCGAAAAGACCGGCTTCTCCGACGGGGACGCCGAGGTCATAAAGCGGGCCCTGATCTCGCTCTTTGAAAACGACGTCTCCTCCGCCCGCCCGGACGGCAGCATGGAGGTCGTCCGCCTCTACTGGTGGCGCCACAACTGCAAGAGCGGCCAGTACTCCTCCGCCAGGGTGCACCGCCTGCTCAAAGTTGAACCCAGGACCGACGATCCCCGTGGCATTGACGATTACTCCATAACCTGCGGTGAACTCCCCGGCCTCGCGGTGGAAGCCTATGACGGAGAGTGAGGACTATCTGCAGATGTCCGGCATACAGCACTTCAGCTTTTGCCGGAGGCAGTGGGCGCTCGCGTATATGGAGCAGCAGTGGAGCGAAAACCTCCGCACCGCCGAGCGACGGCTTGAGCACGAGCGCGCCCACGATGATACGCTGAACGAAAAACGGGGCGATCTTCTGATAATCCGCGGCATGCGCGTGACTTCTCACCGGCTGCGGCTCAGCGGCGAGTGCGACGTGGTGGAGTTCCGCGCCGATGAGAACGGCGTGGAGCTGTACGGCCGCAGCGGCAGATGGCTCCCGATGCCCGTCGAGTACAAACACGGCGCCAGCAAGGAAAGCGATGCCGACAGGCTGCAGCTCTGCGCCCAGGCCATGGCGCTGGAGGAGATGCTCTCCTGCAAGGTGCCCCGCGGGGCGATATTCTACGCCTCATCCCGCCGCCGCGAGTATGTCGACATATCCCCGGAGCTCAGGGCAACGGCCATGGCGATGGCCCGTGAGATGAACGAATATTTCCGCCGCGGCCACACGCCGAAAGTGAAGCCCGGCAGGCATTGCAATGCATGCTCGCTCAAGGAGCTCTGCCTGCCGGCGCTGTACAGGCGCACAGACAGCGGAAAATATGTGCGCGAACACATAGAGGAAGCCATGGGAGGCGGCGCATGAGGAAGCTGCTGAATACGCTCTTTGTCCTCACCGAGGACAGTTACCTGAGCCTGGACGGTGAAAACGTTGTCGTCAGTCGCGAGCGGCAGGAGACGGCCCGCTTTCCGCTGCACACGCTTGAAGGGATACTGGCCTTCACCTACCCCGGGGCGTCTCCGGCATTAATGGGCGAGTGCGCAAAGAGGGGCGTCGATCTGGTCTTTTTCACCCCAAGAGGCAGATTTCTGGCGCGCACCGTAGGCGAAGAGCGCGGCAACGTCCTGCTGCGGCAGACGCAGTACCGCGTGTCGGACTCTCCATCCGAAAGCGTGCGGCTTGGCAGGGGATTCATACTTGGCAAAGTCTATAATGCCCGCTGGGTGCTCGAGCGCGCCACGCGGGACCACCCGATGCGCGTACCGGTTGAGCGCCTGAAAGAGCTGTCATCGCAGCTGGCGGCAGCCCTAGTCCGCATTGAGGACTGCGAAACGGCGGAAGAGCTGATGGGCATTGAGGGCGAGGCGGCGCAGAAATATTTTTCCGGCTTTGACAGCCTGATTCTGCAGCAGCGCGATGTGTTTTCATTCAGTGGGAGGAGCCGCCGCCCGCCCCTCGACCCCGTAAACGCCCTGCTCGGCTTCGCCTATTCCCTGCTCGGGCGCGACTGCGCCTCCGCGCTCGAGGGCGTAGGGCTTGACCCGTATGTCGGCCTGCTGCACAGGCCCAGGCCCGGCAGGACGAGTCTCGCGCTGGACCTCATGGAAGAGCTGAGGAGCGTATATGCGGACAGATTTGTCCTGTCTTGCATTAACCGGAAAATACTCACCGCATCGCATTGCCGCAGGCAGGAAAACGGCGCCGTACTCCTCACGGACGAGGGCCGCCGGGTGTTTCTTGGCGCATGGCAAAAGCGCCGTCAGGAGTTTATAACGCACCCCTTCCTGGGTGAAAAAGTCCAGTGGGGGCTTGTGCCATATGTGCAGGCCCTGCTTCTCGCCAGAACATTGCGTGGGGATCTGGAGCGTTATCCTCCGTTTTTCTGGAAGTGAGGCCGAGATGCTCGTATTGGTAACTTACGACGTAAACACCGAGACTGCGGAGGGCCAGCGCAGACTGAGAAAAGTCGCAAAGGCCTGTGTGAACCACGGCCAGCGTGTTCAGAATTCGGTGTTTGAATGTATGCTTGATGCGGCGCAATACGCGGTGTTCAGGAACAAATTGGCTTCACTTATAGACCCGTCGCACGACAGTCTCAGATTTTATCAGTTAGGCAACAATTATAAAAACAAGGTCGAGCATATGGGCGTAAGCCCGCAGTGGTCACAGGATGACATCCTGCTGCTCTAGTGCGAGTGTCAAGCTGCCAGACCGGCCCCGCCTCCTTCGCACCGGCTCATGCCGCTTGTTATTGCCAATTTTATCCAATTGCTGGCTCTATGTCGAAGTCTGTTGTCCATTGCTGATAATTTGTTTGCAGATGTGTGGCGATAATTTGTCACTATTTGCTGTCGCTCCTCTCACGGGGAGCGTGGATAGAAATTAATCCAGCGTGCCGCCTGATACAGCGCCCTTGCGTCGCTCCTCTCACGGGGAGCGTGGATAGAAATACCACGCTGCGCCTTGCCTTTGCCGTTCACTGCGGTCGCTCCTCTCACGGGGAGCGTGGATAGAAATTCGAGCATCATGTATGTGTCATACTGCGTCCGATGTCGCTCCTCTCACGGGGAGCGTGGATAGAAATAGTTATCTTCTCCCATTGCTTACCCG
>CALWYN010000162.1 GCA_944385755.1 uncultured Oscillospiraceae bacterium | reverse complement strand
CCCTGCCCAATATGCCCTGGGAGGACAGGCCGGCCGGCTACAAAATGCCGGTGTGGCGCTTCAGCGGCAACCCCATAATCGGCCGCGACGGCAACAGGCGCTCCAACAGCGTGTTCAACAGCGCGGTCGTGCCGTTCGGGGACGGCTATGCCGGCCTTTTCCGCTGTGACAGCCGCTCCGTCAGCATGGACCTGTTCGCCGGGTTCAGCGGCGACGGCATACACTGGAAGATAGACGACGACCCCATATCGTTTACCGGCGCGGACGAGGAGATACTCGCCCGTGAGTACCGCTATGATCCGCGCGTCTGCCTGCTCGACGGCAAATACTACATAACCTGGTGCAACGGCTACCATGGGCCCACCATCGGCCTGGGCTGGACGGAGGATTTCCGCAGCTTCCGCCAGCTCGAGAACGCTTTCCTGCCCTATAACCGCAACGGCGTACTGTTCCCCAGGAAGATAGGCGGCATGTACGCCATGCTCAGCCGCCCCAGCGACACGGGGCATACGCCCTTCGGGGACATCTTCATCAGCCGCAGCCCGGACCTGACCTTCTGGGGCATGCACCGCCATGTCATGAGTACGGTAAAGGGTGACCGCTCCGCCTGGCAGAGCACGAAGATAGGCGCGGGGCCCATCCCCATAGAGACCGACGAGGGCTGGCTGCTCATCTACCACGGCGTCATAACCACCTGCAACGGATATGTCTACCGCATGGGCGCGGCCCTGCTGGACCTGGACGAGCCGTGGAAGGTGATATGCCGCGGCGCCGACTATATCCTGGCTCCGTACGAGCTCTACGAGTGCGTGGGCGACGTGCCCAATGTCACCTTCCCCTGCGCCGCGCTCGCGGACGCGGACACCGGCCGCATAGCCATCTATTACGGCTGCGCCGACACCGTGACGGGTCTCGCCTTTACAACGGCCGACGATCTGCTCTCGTACATAAGAGAAAACAGCCTTTGAGGAGGGCCAAATGTACTTTCTGGATAAACGCATTCAGGTGATATGCGACGAGCTGCGCCGGCTCCGCATACGCGACTGCTCCGCCACCTCCGGCTGGAGCTGCAAAAAGGGGCTGTTTTTCCGCCCTGAAGAGGCGGATTCGGCCGCCGGGCCCTGGGAGAGCTTCGACTGCGATACGATGCACTGGTACGGGCCGGACGAGCACTACTGGTTCCGCGGCGACGTGACGGTCCCGCCGGAGTTCGCGGGCAAATCCGTGTGGCTGAACGTGCGCACGCAGATAGACGAGTACGACGACGGCAAAAACCCGCAGTTCCTGCTCTTTGTGAACGGGGAGGTCACCCAGGGCCTCGACATGAACCACAGGGAGGTTCGGCTGCTGGAGCGCGCGGAGGGCGGGGAGAAGCTCCGCCTCGATTTGCAGGCCTATACGGGCACGCTCTACAGTGAATTCAAGTTCATCGCGGAGCTCTACTGGCTGGATGAGCAGGTGGACGGGCTGTACTATGACCTGCAGGTCCCGCTCTGGGCCTTCACGCGCATGGATGAGGACGACAAGACGCGGCTGGACATACAGACTGTGCTCAACGACGCCGTGAACCTGATAGACCTGCGCAGGCCGTATTCGAGCGGGTTTGAGGCCTCGGTGCTCGCAGCCCGCGAGCTGCTCGAGCACAGGCTGTACAGGGATATGGGCGGCTTCTCCGACGTGATAGCCACCTGCATCGGGCACACGCACATCGACGTGGCCTGGTGGTGGACCGTCGCCCAGACGCGGGAGAAGGTGGCCAGGAGCTTCGCGACCGTGCTGAAGCTGATGGAGGAGTATCCCGGCTACAAGTTCATGTCCAGCCAGCCGGTGCTGTATGTGTTCCTCAAAGAGCGGTACCCGGAGGTCTACGAGCGCATAAAGCGCCGCGTGGCCGAGGGCCGCTGGGAGGGAGAGGGCGGCATGTGGCTGGAGGCGGACACGAACCTCACCTCCGGCGAGTCCTTGGTGAGGCAGTTCGTACACGGCAAACGCTTCTTCCGCGAGGAGTTCGGTATAGACTGCCGGGTGCTCTGGCTGCCGGACGTGTTCGGCTATTCCGGAGCCCTGCCCCAGATAATGAAGCGCAGCGGCATCGACTATTTCATGACCACCAAGCTGGCCTGGAATCAGACAGACAAGGTGCCCAATGACACGATGATCTGGCGCGGCATCGACGGCAGCGAGGTGCTGGCCCACCTGATAACCACGGCCGGCGTGGGCCAGGACGTGAAGAAGAGCTTCTTCACCACCTACAACGGCCTGCTGCACCCGGACGCCGTGATGGGCGACTGGGAGCGTTATCAGAACAAGGAGATAAACAACGACATCCTCGTGGCCTTCGGCTACGGCGACGGCGGCGGCGGCCCCACGAGGGAGATGCTCGAGGTGTCCAGGCGCATGGAGCGCGGCGTAAAGGGCATCCCGAGGGTGAGGCAGGAGTTCGCCGGGGAGTATTTCAGGGAGCTCGATAAGCGCGTCAGGGACAACCCGCGCCTTGAGACCTGGGAGGGCGAGTTCTATTTCGAGTACCACCGCGGGACCTACACCTCCATGGCCCGCAACAAGAGGGCCAACCGCAAGAACGAGCTGCTGCTCATGGACCTCGAACTGCTGAGTTCCATCGCCGCGGAAAAGCTGCCGTATCCGGCGGAGGAGCTGGACGGGATGTGGAAGACCATGCTTCTCAACCAGTTCCACGACATTTTGCCTGGCAGTGCGATACACGAGGTGTACGAGGTCACGCGCCGGGAGTATGCCGAGCTGGCCGGGAAGGCGGATGGCCTGCTCCGCGAGAGGCTCCGCCTCCTGGCGGGCGAGGGCGGCGCGGTCACGGTGTTCAACACCCTGGGCTTTGAGCGGGACGGCATCGTGGAGCTCGAGGGGACGGAGGCCGGCGCCCTGGCCGACGCCGAGGGGCGCGTGTTCCCCGTGCAGCGCACGGAGAGGGGCGCGGTGGCCTATGTCAGGGGCATCCCGCCCAAGGGCTTCAAGTCTCTCATGCCCATCGGGCGCGAGAGCGCGCCGGGGCCATTCAGGCTGGAGGGCGACACGCTCGAGACCCCGTTCTATGTGATAAAGCTGGACGGCGCCGGGCACTTTGCCTCCATCTACGACAGGGAGTTCGACCGGGAGCTGGTACAGCCGGGCCGCCGGGCCAACCTGATGCGCATGTTCGAGGACAAGCCGATATACTACGACAACTGGGACATCGACATGTACTACACCGAGAAGTCCTGGGACGTGGACAACCTGACCAGGCTGGAGTGGACGGAACTGGGCGAGGTGCGCGCGGCGCTGAGGCTCGAGTATGAGATAAGCGGCGTGACCATAGGCCAGACGGTCTACTTCTATGCCGACAGCCGCCGGATAGACTTTGAGACGGAGGTGGACTGGACACTGCACCAGCACCTGCTCAAGGTGGAGTTCCCTGTGCAGATACACAGCGACGAGGCCACGTTCGACATACAGTTCGGCAACCTCAAGCGGAAGGTGCACAAGAACACCAGCTGGGACCAGGCCAGGTTCGAGGTCTGCGGCCAGAAGTGGATGGACTTCTCCGAGGGGCACTACGGCTTCGCCCTGCTGAACGACTGCAAGTACGGCCACTCGGTGAGCGACGGCGTACTGAGCCTCACCCTGATAAAATCCGGCATCGAGCCCAACCCCATGGCGGATGTGGAAAAGCATGTGTTCACCTACGCCATACTGCCGCACGGCGGCGGCTGGCGCGAGGGCGGAGTGGTGCGCGAGGGCTATCAGCTCAACCAGCCCATGTACGCCGTGCCGGGCGGACGTGAGGGACAGTGCTTCTCCTACGCCTCCGCAGAGCCCGCCAACATAGTCCTGGAGACCGTAAAGCGGGCTGAGGACGGCGAGGGCACCGTGCTGAGGCTCTATGAGAGTGACAACGCCCTGACGCGCGCCCGCGTGCGCCTGCCCGAGGGCACGCGCCGGGCCTGGAGCTGCAACCTGCTGGAGGAGCGGGAACAGGAGCTGCCCGTCGGCGCGGACGGCTGCGTGGAACTGCGCGTAAAGCCGTACGAGATAGTGACGATACGCTGTGAATAAGGGCGCGGGCAAGGCCGCGCGGCCCGGGGGGAGCGCCACGGCGCGTCCCCCCGGCTTTTGACTGAGATGGGAGGATATGACATGGAGGCCTACCGGGACAGGAAGCTTACCCCCGCCGAGCGGGCGAGGGATCTGCTCGGGCGCATGACGCTGCGCGAGAAGGTGGGGCAGCTCAACCAGCGGCTCTACGGCTTTGCCATATATGAGCGCCGCGGCGGAGAAGTGGTGCTCGGCGGCGAATTCGCGGAGGAGGTGGAGCGTTATTCCGGAATGGGCGCGCTCTACGGGCTGTACAGGGCGGACCCCTGGTCTGCCAGGGACTTCTCCAACGGGCTGGACGGGATCCTGGCCCCGAGAGCGCGCAACGCCGTGCAGAGCTATGTTATGGAGCACTCGCGCCTGGGCATACCGGTGCTCATGGTCACGGAGTGCCCGCACGGGCACCAGGCGCTGGACGGCTGCCTGCTGCCGGTGAACCTGGCCTCGGCCGCCTCCTTCAACCCTGAGCTCCTGGCCTCAGCGGCCGCCGTTTGCGGCCGGCAGCTGAGGGAGCTGGGCGTGGACCTGGCCCTGCTCTCCTGCCTGGACGTACTGCGCGACCCGCGCTGGGGGCGGAGCGAGGAGTGCTTCGGCGAGGACCCGCTGCTCTGCTCCCGGATGGCCTCGGCCGCCGTGCGCGCTCTGAGGGCTGAGGGGGTGGACGTGGTGGCCAAGCACCTCTGCGCCCAGGGCGAGACCACCGGGGGTGTGAACGCCAGCGCGGCGCGCATAGGCCCGCGCGAGCTGCGGGAGATACACCTGCCTCCGGCAGAGGCCGCAGTCAGGGCAGGGGCCGCGGGCGTCATGGCGGCCTATAACGAGATAGACGGGGTATACTGCCACGCGAACAGGCGGCTGCTGACGGAATACCTGAGGGGCGAACTGGGCTTTGAGGGCATAGTGATGTCCGACGGCGTGGCGCTCGACCAGCTGGACGCCGTGACGGGCTCACGGCTGCTCTCCGGCGCCCTGGGACTGAACGCCGGCGTGGACATCGGGCTATGGGACACCGCCTTCTCCCTGCTGGAAGAGGCGGTTGCAGAGGGATTGGTGAGCGAAGAGCGGATAGACGAGGCTGCGGGGAGGGTCCTGGAGCTGAAATTCCGCCGGGGGCTCTTCGACGAGCCCTTCATACCGGAGGGGACGCACTGGCAGGTGTACTCCTCCCCGGAGCTCTTCCCGGAGCCAGCGCGCCTGGCCGAGGAGACGCCGGTGCTGCTGAAAAATGAGGGAGGGGTGCTCCCGCTCGGCGGCGCCGGCCGGAGGATACTGCTCGTGGGCCCGGCGGCGGACGACCTCTATGCCCAGCTCGGCGACTACACGCCCCCGCAGCGGCCCGGCAGCGGGACAACCGTGCGCAGGGCCATGGAGCGCCTCGCGGCCGGGCGGGGGGACAGCCTGACCTTCCTGCGCGGCTGCCCCATGTTCGGCGGGGCGGAGGAGGGCGAGATCGCCGCGGCGGAGCGCGCCGCCGGCGAGTCCGACCTGGTGGTGGCGGTGCTCGGGGGGAGCTCCAGCCGCTTTTCCGGCGGGGAATTCGACTCGAACGGGGCCCTCCTGGCCCAGAAGCGGCCGACGATGGACTGCGGCGAGGGTGTGGACGCCCGCGGCCTGCGCCTGCCGGGCGAACAGCTCGGGCTCCTGGCCGCGCTGAAGAGGGCGGGCAGGCCGGTGGTGACCGTGCTCGTGCAGGGCCGGCCCTACGCCATGGGGGAGATAGAGCGGCTCTCGGACGCCATAATCT
>CALWYN010000161.1 GCA_944385755.1 uncultured Oscillospiraceae bacterium | reverse complement strand
ATCTCACCGGCGAGCAGTTCACCTGCCCGCACTGCGGAGAAAACGCGGAGGTGTACAGCCGCATTACCGGCTACTACCGCCCGGTTCAGAACTGGAACGCCGGCAAGACCCAGGAGTATAAGGAGCGCAAGACCTACGACGTGGCGCACAGCCACCTCGACCCCGTGAAGCACCCGCAGAATGCCGCGTGCGGCTGCGGGGAGGAGCCGGATCTCGACAGGCACATAGGCGCAGAGCCCGCAAAGGCCGCCGGGAGCGCGGCCGCGGCGGAGGCGGCCTCGGTCGTCCCGGGGGACAGGGCCCTGCTCTTCACCACGCCCACTTGCCCCAACTGCCGGCTGGCTGTGTCCATGCTCGACAAGCAGGGCGTGGCCTATGAGAAGCTGAACGCCGAGGACGACGCCGACCTCGCCAGGCAGTATGGGGTCAAGCAGGCCCCGACACTGGTCGTCACGCACGGCGGGGAGTTCGAGAAGTTCGCGGGCGCCGGCGCGATAAAGCAGTACGCCGTCTCCGTCGCCCAATGACGGAGCTCTCCAGGAGAATATATGAGGCGGTGCGCCAGATACCTGCCGGGAGCGTGATGTCCTACGGCCAGGTGGCCGCCCTCGCGGGAAACCCGGGAGCGGCCAGGGCCGTGGGCTTCGCCCTGCACCGCAACCCGGAGCCGGGCGTCATACCCTGCCACAGGGTCGTGTTCGCCGACGGGCGGCTTGCAAGCGCCTTTGCCTTCGGCGGAGAGGGTGTGCAGCGCGCCATGCTCGAGGCCGAGGGAGTGGAGTTCCTGCCCGACGGGCGGGTGGACATGGCAAGGTTCGGAATATGAGAGCGGAGGCGCGCCGTGGGAAAGCTGTATGTGGACAGGCGGATCGCCTGGGCCAGGGAGCATAAAATCGACTTCGTCAACGGAGAGCTGGGCATACGCCGGCCCCTGCTCAGGGAGTTCTGTTTTGTGGACTATCCCGGCTGGGAGGAGGGCTCCTGGGAGAGCCGGGCCGAGCGCGACTGGTACAAGCGCGGAGGCTGCCTCCGCTGCGAGGTCTCGCCCGCCGACGAGAACGGGCACAGCCGCGTGCTCAGCTTTATACAGTGGCACGACACGCCCGATGAGACCGGCTTCGGTATGGAGAACGTCCCGGAGATTGTGCTCTACAGCACGCTGGACGAGCGCGGGAACTTCCTGCATCCCTTCCGGCTGTACCGCGTGAGCTGGTGAGCCCTGGACGGCAGGCCGCCCGGCCCGGGAGCGATTTTTGCAGGCCGGAAAAGCCAATATGGAGAGAACCGCGTGCGCGGCATCTTAAACTGCGGTATGGGGCGGGCCGTTGGCCCGCCCCGGCCTGCCGAAAAGCTTTCCCGTGGGGAAACCCCGCACAGGTTCCGCCATACGCGGATTGCGGAATAAAATCAAAATCCGTCATTTCCGTTTTTCAAACAGGCCCCGGGAAATGACGCTTCTCATGGCGGAAGGGACGGCGTTTTCGCAGAAAAACGGGTCACTTATGCCATGCGGCCTCTCACGAAAAGCGGCTTTGCCGCTTTTTCGAAACGCTCGGGCGGGCTGTTGGCCCGCCATTTTTCGGCCCCAATATGCCCGGAGCGGACTAAAGCGGCGGTTGAATTGCCACGATTCAACCGCCGCTTGCTGTATTTTGCGCCCCGGACGGCCTATGCTTGGCTTGTAAGCCGAAAGGAGCTGAGCTATAATGCTTGAAAAGGAGAGTTGTTTCTTATGTTCGATATGTCTAAGATTGGGAGAAATATTGCGGAGCTCAGGAAAAAGGCCGGACTCACGCAGATGGGGCTTGCGGATGCCATGGGCATCAGCTTCCAGGCGGTCAGTAATTGGGAACGCGGGCGGACGATGCCGGACATATCCAAATTGCCGGAGCTGGCGGCCATTCTCGGAGTCACCGTGGACGGACTTCTCGGCGGAGATGAGGCGCAGGTGGTAGAGCGCGCTCTGGACGAGAGCGAGGAGCCGCTCACGGTGGAGGAGTTTGCCGATATCGCGCCGATACTGCCTCCCGAGGAGGCAAGGCGAAATTTTGAGCGCACGAGAGAGGAGAGCAGGCAGCGCGGGCGCAGGATACGGCTCTCCGAGCTCTCTGAGCTGGCGCCCTTCCTGGACGAGGACGACCTGGGGGAACTGGTGCTGGACGCGCTGGACGGGGAATGCGAGCTGGAGGAACTGACGGAGTTCGCGCCCTTCCTGGACGGGGACGTCATAGCCGCCGCGGTGCTGAAGCTGCTGAAACTGGGGGCGGACCCCGGAGGATTGGCAAACCTGGCCCCGTTCATGGACTCAGACGGCGTGGGCGAGGCGGCCAGGGCCGTGCTCATGGCCGGGGGAGTGCCCGGGGACCTGGTGGAGCTGGCCCCGTTCATGGATGAGGACGATGTGGGCGATCTGGCCAGGGAGTTCCTCCGGCGGGGCGGCGCGCCGTCGGACCTGGCGGCGCTGGCGCCTTTCATGGACAGCGAAGACCTCGGCGCGCTGGTGCGCGACTACATCAAAGACGGAGGGGATATCTCTGAAATGATAGGGCTCGGGCCGTTCCTGAGGGGAGGGCGCAGCTTCACTATCAACCTGGGCAGTCTCCGCTTCGGGCGCGGGAAGGACAAAAAGAAGCGGCCCGGACAGGAGGAGTGAGCGGCGGCACCTCAAAAGCCCTCCCGGACAACCGGTGCGAGTTCTTACAGCATTTGAGCGTATAAATGAACGAAACCGAAGCCCAGCGAAGCGGGATCGGTTCTGGAAGGAAGGGCAGCAAAACGAGCGCGGCCTGACTTTTTCAGAATGAATAAAAGTCAGGGCAAGCGATGTGACGCTTGCCCTGACGCGGGAGTGCTTGGGCTATTGGGGCGTTTTTCAGTCCTTGCTGTCGATTATCAGGCCGTAGCCGCCGTTTTTGCGGCGGTAGACGACGCTGAAAGCGTCGCGCTCCTCGGCGTTGCGGAACACGAAGAACTCATGCTCGAGGAGGTTCATCTGCAAAATGGCCTCCTCCACGCTCATGGGCGCAATGTAGAACTTCTTGTTGCGGATGACTTTGAACTCCTCTTCCCCGGCATCCTCGGCGGGGACATTGAAAGGTTTGATCTCACGCTCTATCGCACCGTCGCGCAGCCGTTTTTCAAGGCGCGTCTTGTTCTTGCGAATTTGCCTCTCGATACTCGCCACGGCGGAGTCTATGGAGGCGTACTTGTCGCTGGTAAGCTCGCTGACACGGTAGAACATCCCGCTGTTCTTGATGGTGACCTCGGCGCGGAAGCGGCCGCGCTCGGTGCTGAACGTCACATAGGCGTCGCTCTCCGAGCGGAAGAGCCTGTCGATTTTGCCGATCTTCTTCTCGGCATAGGCGCGCAGGTCCTCAGAGGCGTCCATCTTCTTTTCCGTGAACGTGAACTTCATTGGTTTCAGCTCCTTCCGGCATATAGTCAGTATTGCCAATTACATAATAACACAGTCCGGATGAAAAAAGAAGTGTTTTTCGTAAACTTTATGTATAAATCGTGCATCCCGGCAGGGCGGAACTGAGCTCTCTGAGCTCCGAACGTGAAATCCCCGTATCGGAGAGGTCAAGGTACTCCAGCGACTGCAGCACGGCAAGGGCGGAGAAATCCTCTATCTCGCAGTCGGACAGATTGAGCGTCGTGAGCCTGGGGAGGGCGGCGAGGTCGGCAATGTCGGTCACGGCCGTGCCGCTCAGGTTGAGGGACTCCAGCGAGCTGAGCAGGCCCACAGCGCCGATGTCGCTCAAATCCGGGTTGTCGGAGAGGTCGAGGGAGACCAGCCGGCCGAGGCCGCCGAGCTCATCCACATCCGTCAGGCCGCAGTCCGAGATAATGAGCTCAATCAGGCCAGTCATCTGGCCGAGGCCGGTTATATCTATGCCGGGGTTGCGGGAGAGGTCCAGCCTCTCAAGCTGCGTCAGGCGCTCTATGCCGTCGAGATTGCGCACGTTCCGGCCGGAGGCGTCCGCTATGGCGGTGTCCGTGTCGAATTCGGCGTCGCCGAGCCGCACGCTGAACAGCTCCTCGCTGGCGAGAATCTCGCAGCCGGGCAGGGCGGCAACGAGCGACTCGTACGCGGAGGCGCTGATGTCTGGATTGTTCTCCACATTCAGCGTGCGCAGCGCGCTGAGAGCCGAGAGGGAAGAGAGCCCCGTGTCGTCCAGACCCGTGCCGTCGAGGTTCAGTTCCTCCAGGGAGCTGAGGCCCAGCAGGGGGCTGACGCTCCCGAGCTCGTTCCCGGCGAGGCTGAGGCTCCTGAGGGAGCTGAGCTCAGTCAGGGCGGCTATGCTGGTGACGGAGTTGGACGAGGCGTCAAGCCGCTCAAGGGCCGTGAGGCCCATGAGGGGAGAGAGGCTGGAGATATTGTTTTCGGATATGTCCAGGCCGGTCAGGGCGCTCAGACCCACGAGAGGGGAGAGGTCCTCAATCTCGTTTCCGGAGAGGTCGAGCGTCTCGAGCCCCTCGCAGTAGGCCAGGTCCGAGATGTCGTTTATCCCGCGGCCGGAGAGGTCGAGTTCGGTCACATCGGACTGGAAGGTGACCCCTCCCAGCGTGATTTCGCGCACCTCGACGACGGGCTCGTCGGAGATTATGGCGCAGCCGGGCAGGGCCTCCTGCAGCTCTTCGAACTCCACATCGCTTATCTCCATGCCGGATATGTCCAGAGTGGTCAGGCTGCGGAGGGAGTGGAGCGGCGTATAGTCCTCAACGCTGTTTCCGCTGAGATAGAGCGTGCGCAGGGAGCTCATGCCGGAGAGCGCCGAGACGGAGCTGATGTTGTTGTCGCTCAGTGTGAGAGAGGTGAGGCCGGTGAGGGCCGAGAGCGGCGAGATATCGGATATCGCGCAGTCGGTCAGGCTGAGTATGCGCAGATTGGGGAGGGAGGCTATCGCCTCCAGGTCAGCATGTGTGAGGGCCGTGCCGGATATGGCCAGGCTGTCGGCCTCGGGATCCACGCTCTGGCCGCCGATGGTGAGGGCCTCGCCGGCTTCCTGGGCGGAGCGGTACTGCGAGAGCAGCGTCTCCGCCTGCTCGCCGCTGTGGGTGAGCAGCCAGGCCTCGAGCACGCCTATGGCGGAGTCCGTGTCCCCGAGGGCGGAGTGGCATCGGGCGAGCAGTACGGCCGCCTCCTCCGTGTCCTCCGCGCGCCTGGCCTCCTCCAGGGCGCTGATGGCCCCGCGGTAGTCCCCGGCTATATAGAGCTCCATGGCGCTGTTGAAATTCTCCTCGTAGCCGGCGCCGCCGCCTCCCCCAAGAAGCACGACGAGGGCGATGGCGATTATCGCCACGGCGGCCAGCGCGGCCACGGCTATGTAGATATACTTCCGCCTGTCGGGCCGCTCGGGCTCCTGCGGGCGCTGCTGCTGGGGCCTCTGGGGCGGGGGCGAGCCGCCCTGCCGTTGGGGGGGCTGAGCGGGGCGGGCGTACTGCCCGCCCGTGCCGCCCTGCTGCCGGCCCTGCTGCGCGTATCTGGCGTCAGAGGGCTGCTGCGCCGCCCTGCGGGGGGCGCCCCCCTGCGCTTCGGCGGGGCGCCGGGCCTCCGCGTCCCGCCGGGGCTGCTGCCCGGCCGGGGAGGGGTTCTGCACGGGCCGCCTGTGGGCCTGGTCGCCCGGGCGCTGCGGCTGATACTGCGCGCTCCTGCGGGGCAGTGGCTCGGCGTCTTTGTATACGGGGCGGTCCGCAGGCTCCCCTGCGGCCATGAACCGGCGGGTCTCCTCCCCGGCGCCGTCCGGGACGGGCTCCACCGCGGGCATGTCGGCCGTGTTTCTGCCTCCGGAGTCCCGCTCGATGAAGCGCCGCAGCTCATCGGCCAGGCTGTCGAAGTCCGGCCGCCCGGGTTCGGGGGAGGAGGCGGGCTGCTCGTTTTGCCTGAATTCCCCCATGTGCTCGGCCATATAGCGTCTGGTCTCGGCGCCGAGGTCCTCAAACTCATTGAACGAGCCGTTGTTGGTGTTGTTCTCCATCTTGTCCTCCATGCCGGGCGTCAAAACGCCCAGCCGCCGTCAATGAACAGCTGTACGCGCTCGCCGGAGGCGGTGACGCCCACGACGCTGAGGTCGGCGGAGCCTATCATGAAGTCCTCATGCACCATGGAGTCGTTCACGCCCAGGGCGCGCAGCTCCTCAAGGCTGTATTTCTCATAGTTGCGGATGTTGCTGCTGTAGCCGCGGCCCAGGGCCAGGTGGCAGGCGGCGTTCTCGTCAAAGAGCGTGTTATAGAACATTATCCCGCTGTTCCTTATGGGGCTGTCGTAGGGCACCAGCGCGCACTCGCCCAGCATGGCCGAGCCCTCGTCCATGCTGATGAGCTGCTTCAGGGCGGCCTCGTTCTTGCCCGCGTGGACCTCAACGGCGCGGCCGTTTTCAAAGCGGACGCTGAAGTCCTCAATCAGCACGCCCTGGAAGGAGAGCGGGCGCGTGGCGTAGACTATGCCCTCGGCCTCCCCGGCCCTGGGCGTGATAAAGACCTCCTCGCTGGGGATGTTGGGGTTGGTGAGGACCCCGTTTATCCGGATGCGCTCCCCGCCGCCGATGAACTGGGCCTCGGGGATGAGGCCCACGCGCAGGTCGGTGCCGTTCGAGGACTTGTACTCGAGGGCCACCAGGCCGAGGGAGTTCAAATGCTCGCAGCGCGAGGCCAGGTAGGCGTCGTGCTCGATCCAGTTGCTTATGGGGTCGCCCTCGAGCGCGCGGGAGCAGGAGAGGATGGCCTCCCAGAGCTTCTCGACGGCGCGGCCCTTCGGCAGGGAGGGGAAGACCTTCTTCGCCCACTTGACGCCCGGCACGGCGGCGATGCACCACTGCTCGCGGTTTTCGCGCGCGTCTATATAGGGCTTGAGCTTCGCATAGCGCGCCTGCATCCCCCTGGCGTACTTGGCCTGGTTTACCCCGGCGAGGCCGTCGGGGTCGTCGCTTATTATGTGGATGCGGGCGGGCAGGGTGTCGACCTGCCAACGCTGTTTCTCCTCCTCCCAGGCCTTGACCTCGCCGAGCTTTTTTACGCTCTTGTGCCGGACATTGAGGCGCGTCAACGGCTGGTGGCGCCACTCGACCTCCACCTCGGACGCCCCGGCCCTGTAGGCCTCGTCCACCACCATCTCCACAAACTCCGGCTGGTCCAGGCCGGCATACACCATGACGCTCTGGCCCTTCTGCACGTTGGCGCCGGTGCGGACGATGAGCTTCGCGTAGTTCCTGAGTATTGTCTTTTTCATATTTGTCACCTTCAATTTAATCTAAAGTTTAACTATGTTGATATGGCTCGGTTTTTGTGATAATATATTCATCACGCCGGGGTGGCGCTGTATCAGATATGATACCACACTTTCCGGCACATGTAAATCTCCGCAGAAGCCATCTGCGGGAAAGGAAGTATAACATGAAGAACAGCGAAAAGACGATGGAAAAACTCGTCGCACTCTGCAAAAACCGCGGCTTTGTCTACTCCGGCAGCGAAATTTACGGCGGACTGGCCAACAGCTGGGACTACGGGCCGCTCGGCGTGGAGCTCAAGAACAACATCAAGCGGGCCTGGTGGAAGAAATTTGTGCAGGAGAACCCGTACAACGTGGGCCTGGACTCCGCCATACTCATGAACCCGCAGGTCTGGGTGGCATCCGGCCATGTCACGACCTTCAACGACCCGCTGATAGACTGCAAATCCTGCAAGATGCGCCACAGGGCCGACAAGCTCATCGAGGACTGGCTGGCCGAGAACCCCGTGGAGGGCGTGAACGTCGAGGCCATGACGAACGAGGAGATGGTCGCCTTCATCCGGGAGCACGCCATACCCTGCCCGGGCTGTGGAAAGAGCGATTTTACCGATATACGCAAGTTCAACCTGATGTTTAAGACGCACCAGGGCGTGACAGAGGACACGGCCAGCGAGGTGTATCTCCGCCCGGAGACGGCGCAGGGCATCTTCGTCAATTTCAAGAATATACAGCGCACCACTCGCCGGAAAATACCTTTTGGGGTCTGCCAGGTGGGCAAGAGCTTCCGCAATGAGATAACCCCGGGCAACTTCATATTCAGAATACGCGAGTTTGAGCAGATGGAGCTCGAATTCTTCTGTGAGCCTGGCACGGACCTCGAGTGGTTCGCGTACTGGCGCAGCTTCTGCCGCGACTGGCTGACCGGCCTGGGCATGAGGGAGGAAAACCTCCGGCTGCGCGACCACGAGCCCGAGGAGCTGAGTTTCTATTCCAAAGCGACGACGGACTTTGAATATTTGTTCCCGTTCGGCTGGGGAGAACTCTGGGGAATAGCCGACAGGACGGATTACGACCTGACGCAGCACCAGGAGCATTCCGGGCAGGACCTCAGCTACTTCGATCAGGAGAAGGGCGAACGCTATATACCGTACGTCGTGGAGCCCTCCCTGGGGGCGGACCGCGTGACACTGGCTTTCCTGGCCGACGCCTACGACGAGGAGGTAGTTGACGAGGCGAAGGGCGACACCCGCGTCGTGCTGCGCCTGCACCCCGCTCTGGCCCCCATGAAGGTGGCGGTGCTGCCTCTGAGCAAGAAGGAAGTGCTGGCCGGCCCGGCGAGGGAGCTCTACGGCGAGCTCTCCAAATATTTCATGTGCGATTACGACGACACGGGCTCCATAGGCAAGCGATACCGCAGGCAGGATGAGATAGGCACCCCGTACTGCGTCACGGTGGATTTCACCACCGTGGGCGACGACAAGACCGAGGCCGACCACTGTGTGACCGTCCGCGAGCGCGACAGTATGCAGCAGGTGCGCCTGCCGATATCCGGGTTGAGGGACTACCTGTCCGAAAAGCTCGCATATTGACAAAAATGGCTAAACCACGCGATGCGGCGGTGCGGCGGCGCGGATATCTCCCGCTGCTCTCCGCCGCGGCGAGCTTTTTGTTTTCAGTAGTGCTCGCTTTTGCAGCGGAGCTTGTGGATTCGCAGAGTTTCGCTGACGCCCTGATATACGCGCTGGGCTGTACGCCGGAGGCCCTGGCGACGGAGTTTTTCCTGGCACTGATAATCTGTGCGCTGGGCTGCCTG
>CALWYN010000160.1 GCA_944385755.1 uncultured Oscillospiraceae bacterium | reverse complement strand
CACAGACGGGCGTGAAGCGCATATTCTCGGACGCGGACTTCGCCCGGGAACTGGACGGGCGGGGCTGGTTCCTGTCCTCGGCCAACTCCATCAACTGGGGGAGGCTCCTGCCGCAGATAGTCTACTATTTCTCCGCCTACTGCGATTTCGTGAATTCGGGGAGGATAGCCCTGGGCGATACGCTCGACTTCTGTGTGCCGACCGGGAATTTCGGAAATATACTCGCCGGGTGGATGGCGCGCGGGATGGGCCTGCCCGTGGGGCGCTTCCTCTGCGCCTCAAACGCGAACAATGTCCTGACGGACTTCATAAATACGGGCGTGTATGACAGGCGCAGGCCCTTCCACGTGACCTCCTCCCCCTCCATGGACATACTGGTGTCGAGCAATCTGGAGAGGCTGCTCTACTTCCTCTCGGGTGATACGGCCCTGGTCTCGCACTGGATGGGCGAGCTCGGCAGCACCGGGCGCTACGATGTGGGCGGCGGGCTCCTGGAGCGGATACGCCGGGACTTCGGCGCCGGCTTCTGCACCGACGCGGAGACCGCCGGGGAGATAGCGCGCGTCTGGCGGGAGCACGGCTACCTGATAGACACGCACACCGCCGTGGCCTCGCATGTCCTGGCGGCCGCCAGGGCCGCGGGCGGGCAGAGCGGGCCCTGCTGTGTGGTCTCCACCGCCAGCCCGTACAAGTTCTGCGCCGCGGTGCTCTCCGCCCTCGGCGAGGACACGGACGCCCCGGGGGTGGAGCTGATAGGCCGGCTGGAGGCCCTCACGGGCACGAAGGCGCCGCTCCCCCTGGCCTCGCTGGCCGGGCTGGAGGAGAGGTTCTCGGAGTGCACATCGCCGGAGAAGATGCCGGAAGTAGTGGACGCCTTTTTGAGCTGACGGATATGTACCGGGCGGGGGACGGCCTCCGTGGCCGCGCCCGCCCGCGGCCTCAGCCGTTTTTGGGCCTGAAGGTGGAGCAGCAGGTCTCGCCGGTGCTCTTGGCGCGCTTCCCGTCCACTTTGATGTGGTCGGCGGTGCAGCTGTCGAGCTCGCCGTGGTAGCTGCAGTTGGCGGCGTCGCAGCCTATGGTCGCGTTTTTGCCGTTGTAACGCTTGGTGTCGCTCATGGCCTAAGCCTCCCTGTACAGATTGGGTGTTGACCCGCTGCTATTATCTGCACGGGCCGCGAATATATTCGGGGGTACCTTGGAATTTGGCACTTTACGCAATAGGAGACCTGCACCTCTCGCTGGGCGGCGACAAACCGATGGATGTCTTCGGGGGGAGATGGCAGGGATATGTTGAAAAGCTGGAAAAGGGCTTTTCGGAACTGAATGAGGACGATGTGACCGTCCTCTGCGGAGATCTCTCCTGGGGCATGTCTCTTGAGGCGGCAAGGGAGGATTTCCTCTTCATATCCCGCCTGCCCGGGAGGAAAGTGATAATCAAAGGCAACCACGACTACTGGTGGTCCACCGCCTCGAAGGCCTATAAGTTCTTTGAGGAGAACGGCATAGGCAATATCGAGATACTGAACAACAACTGCCTCCTCTACGGTGAGGCCGCGCTGTGCGGTACTCGGGGCTGGTTCTATGAGGAGGAGCGCGGCGGCGAGCACGACAGGAAGATCATGCTGCGCGAGGTGGGACGGCTGGAGACCTCGCTGAAATGCGCCGGGGAGAGGGAGAAGTTCGTGTTTCTCCACTACCCGCCGAAGTACATGTCCTACGAGTGCCCGGAGATAATCGGGCTGCTGGAAAAGTACGGGGTGAGCGGCTGCTGGTACGGGCACATACACGGCAGGGGGATAGCCTCCGCATTCGAGGGCACTCTGCGGGGTGTGCGTTACCGCCTGGTGTCGGCGGACGCGGTGGATTTCCGGCCGGTGAAAATACTCGCCTGAACGGCATAAAACTTGAGATAAACGTTGCTTTTGCCAACGCAATCTGCTATAATACCTGAGCTCGCTTATAACAGCTGAATATATTTAGGAGGAGTTTGAGCCCCATGACAGTCAAGAACGTCGAAAAGAAAGAGAACAGCACGGTGATTTTCCAGGTAGAGATAGACAAGGACGCCTTTGAAAACGCCATCAACAGCGCCTACAGGCGCCTGAAGGGCCAGATATATGTCGCCGGATTCCGCAAGGGCAAGGCCCCCCGCGTGGTCATCGAGGGCATGTACGGCTCGGATATCTTCCATGAGGAGGCCGTGCAGATACTCGCGCCCGAAGCCTTTGAGCAGGCGGCCGGGGAGGCGCAGCTTGACACAGTGGGCATGCCGTCCATAGCGGACTTCAGCGTGGACGACGACAAGAACCTCACAATTACTTTCAGCACCGAGGTGTATCCTGAGGTGACGCTTGGGCAGTATCGGGGCCTCGAGGCGCCCTGGACCGAGCCCAGTGTGAGCGACGAGGAGATTGACGCCACTATAGAGCGCGAGCGCAAGAACAGCGCGCGCTATGTGGACGTGGACCGCCCGGTGCAGAAGGGCGACACGATAGTGCTCGACTTCGAGGGCTTTGTGGACGGAGTGGCTTTCGCCGGCGGCAAGGCGGAGGACTACAACCTCGAGGTGGGCTCCGGCTCTTTCATCCCCGGTTTCGAGGACCAGCTCGTGGGCATGGAGGCCGGGCAGGACGGCGAGGTGCACGTCACCTTCCCCGAGCAGTATGAGGAGAGCCTGGCCGGCAAGGACGCCACTTTCAAGGTCAAGGTCCACGCCGTGCGTGAGCCCCAGCTCCCCGAGCTGGACGACGAGTTCGCCAAGGACGTCTCCGAGTTCGACACCTTTGAGGAGTACAGGAACGACGTGCGCGCAAAGCTGCTCACCATGGCCACCGAGCGCGCGGAGAGCGACTTCAAGTCCCAGCTCATGAACCAGGCCATCGAGAACATGACCGCCGTGGTGCCCGAGGGCATGGTCAGCGAAAAGACCGACGAGTTCCTGCGCAATTACGCGGAGAGCATGGGCATAGGCGGCAATGTCTCCCGCGAGGACCTCATAAAGATGCTCGGCATGACCGAGGACACATTCATGCAGATGATGCGCCCCGCGGCCATCCGCCAGGTGCAGGCCGACCTGCTGCTCGACGCCATAGTGAAGGCCGAGGGCCTCGAGGCCAGCCAGGAGGACAAGGACGAGTTCTACAAGCAGATAGAGGCCGACTACGGCGAAAACGCCGAGAAGGTCAAGGGGATGATAGACGAGACGCTCATGACGCGCGACCTCGTGCGCCGCAAGGCGGCCTCCGTCATCTACGACACCGCGGTCAAGACCGAGCCCCGGGCGGAGAAGACAGCGGCCGAAGAGCCCAAAGACGGCGGCGAAGCCGCCGCGGAAGAGGTAAAGGACTAACCGGGTATACAGCCGGTTATGCTCTCTATGCATAAACCCGAAAGGAGAGTTTTATAAATGAGTTTAGTACCGTATGTTGTGGAGCAGACCTCGCGCGGCGAGAGAAGCTATGATATTTTTTCCAGGCTGCTGAATGACAGGATAGTCATGCTGGGCGAGGAGGTAAACGCCACCACGGCCAGCCTGGTCGTGGCCCAGCTGCTGTATCTGGAGAGCCAGGACCCCGACAAGGACATCCAGTTCTATATAAACAGCCCCGGGGGCTCGGTCACGGACGGCATGGCCATCTATGACACGATGCAGTATATCAAGTGCGACGTCAGCACAATCTGCGTCGGCATGGCGGCCTCCATGGGAGCGGTGCTCCTGGCCGCCGGCACCAAGGGCAAGCGCCTCGCGCTGCCCAACGCGGAGATCATGATCCACCAGCCCTCCGGCGGCACGAAGGGCCAGGCCTCGGACATCAAGATCCAGGCGGAGTGGATGCTCCGCACGCGCGAGAAGCTGAATCAGATACTGGCGGACTGCACCGGACAGAGCATAGAGAAGGTCGCCGCGGACACGGAGCGCGACAATTTCATGCCCGCGGAGGAGGCCGTGAAATACGGCATCATCGACAAGGTCATATATCATCGTTAACGGGCGTAGTTTTACGCCGAGAGGAGCAACATGGCTAAGACAGACGACCGCAGGAGCATAAGGTGCTCCTTTTGCGGCAAGCCGCAGTCCCTTGTGAACAGGCTCATAGCGGGCAACGGGGCGTATATCTGCGATGAGTGCGTCAGGCTGTGCATGAGCATAATAGAGGAGAGCCTGCCCCAGGGCGGGCAGGAGCACCCGGCGGACAGCGAGCTGAGCATGGAGCGCCTGCCCAAGCCCGCGGAAATCAGGAAGAACCTCGACGACTATGTCATCGGGCAGGAGAGGGCGAAGATAGTCCTCTCCGTGGCGGTGTACAACCACTATAAGCGCATACTGCACGGCGGGCGCAACGATGTGGAGCTGCAAAAGAGCAACATACTGCTGATTGGCCCCACCGGCAGCGGCAAGACGCTCTTTGCGCAGACCCTGGCCAGGATGTTGAACGTGCCCTTCGCCATTGCGGACGCCACCACGCTCACCGAGGCGGGATATGTGGGCGAGGATGTGGAGAACATCCTGCTCAAGCTGCTCCAGGCGGCGGACTTTGACGTGGAGCGGGCCCAGCGGGGCATCATATATGTCGATGAGCTCGACAAGATAGCTCGCAAGAGCGAAAACACCTCCATAACAAGGGATGTCTCCGGCGAGGGCGTGCAGCAGGCCCTGCTCAAACTGCTCGAGGGCACCGTGGCCAGCGTGCCGCCCCAGGGCGGGCGCAAGCACCCCCACCAGGAGTTCATACATGTGGACACGACGCACATCCTGTTCATCTGCGGGGGCGCCTTCGACGGGCTGGACAAGATAATAGAGAAGCGCACCGACCGCAAGTCGATGGGCTTCGGCGCGGAGATAAAATCCTCAAAGGAGCGCGACGTGGGCGAGCTCCTGGGCGAAGTGCAGTCGCACGACCTGCTCAAGTTCGGCATAATACCAGAGCTGATAGGCAGGTTGCCGGTGCTCACCTCGCTGGAGTCGCTCAAGCGTGACGACTTGGTCCGCATACTCACCGAGCCCAAGAACGCCATGACAAAGCAGTACAAGACGCTGCTCGCCTATGACGGCGTCGAGCTGGAATTTGAGAGCGAGGCCCTCGGCGCCATCGCCGACAGGGCGATAGACATGCAGATAGGCGCGCGCGGCCTGCGCAGCGTCATGGAAAAGCTGATGACGGACATCATGTACACCGTACCCTCGGACCCCAGCATAGAGAAGGTGGTCGTCACCGCGGACTGCGTGCGGAACGGAACGGAGCCGCTCGTCATACACAGGAGCGAGCCCGGAGAGAGCGTTTCCTGAAAAAATTTTTAGAGGCGGGTGTTTCGCGCACCCGCCTCTAAGGCAATACGGCATATAATAGCAGAGACACCTTACTCCAACGGAAAGGAGTATTCCATGAGCGATTTTGAATTTACAAGCAGGCGAACAATGCCCGTGCTCCCCCTGAGGGGGCTGTCTGTGTTCCCGGGGATGCTGCTCAACTTTGACGTGGAGCGGCCCATGTCCGTCGCGGCTCTGAACTTTGCCATGGGGGCGGACCAGGTGATCTTCCTCACGGCGCAGAAGGACATAGCCAAGGATGTGCCCTTCCTCGAGGACATCTACCGCGTGGGCACGGTCTGCCGGGTCCGGCAGCTTCTGCGCCAGCCGGGCGGAAAGACTATAAGGGTCATGGTAGAGGGCGCGGCCCGGGGCCGTATCGAGAGCGTGACGATGGACTCCCCCTGCATGTTCGCGGAGGTGGAGCCGATGCCGGACGTGACGGAGAAGCCCACTGTAAAGACGGAGGCCCTCTGCCGCCGCTGCACGGCTCTGTACGGGGAGTACGCGGAGATATCGGGCAGCGTGGCGCCGGAGAGCGTCATCAATATCATGACGAGCACGGACGCGGCCTATGTGGCGGACTTCATAGCGCAGAACATCTATCTCAAGCCGCAGGAGAAGCAGAGGCTGCTGGAGGAGCTGCGGCCCTCGCGCCGCCTGGCCGCGCTCTGCCGCATGCTGACGCGCGAGCTGACGCTGCTGAGCATAGAGCGGGACCTGAACGAGAGCACCCAGGAGGCGATGAACCGCAACCAGCGGGAGTACTTCCTGCGCGAGCAGATGAAGATAATCCAGTCCGAGCTGGGAGAGGACGACACCCCTCAGGAGCTCGACGACTACAGGAACAGGATACTCGCCGTGGGCTTTGACGACGAGACCGAGGAAAAGCTGCTCAAAGAGGTCAGCCGCCTGGGCCGCCAGCCGTTCGGCTCGGCGGAGTCGTCCGTGATAAGGAGCTACCTCGACACCTGCCTTGACGTGCCCTGGAACAGGCGCACGCGCGAGACCCTGGACATCGCCAGGGCGAGGAAGATGCTCGACGAGGACCATTTCGGGCTCGATAAGGTCAAGGAGAGAATAATCGAGTTCCTCTCCGTGCGCAAGCTCGCCCCGGACGTGAAGGGCGGGGTCATCTGCCTTGTGGGCCCCCCGGGCACCGGCAAGACCAGCATCGCCATGAGCATCGCCAGGGCGACCAACCGCAAGCTCTCGCGGGTGGCCCTGGGCGGCGTGCACGACGAGGCTGAAATCCGCGGCCACAGAAAGACCTATATAGGCGCGATGCCGGGCCGGCTCGTCTCGGGCCTGATACAGGCAGGGAGCATGAACCCGCTTATGGTGCTCGACGAAATCGACAAGCTGGGCTCGGACTACCGCGGGGACCCCTCGGCCGCGCTCCTCGAGGCCCTGGATTTTGAGCAGAACTGCCACTTCAGGGACAACTATATGGAGATTCCCGTGGATCTCTCGGATGTGCTGTTCATCACGACGGCAAACACGACGGACACCATACCCCGGCCGCTGCTCGACCGCATGGAGGTCATAGAGCTGACCAGCTATACCGACGAGGAGAAGCTGCAGATTGCAAAACGGCACCTGCTGCCCAAGCAGCGCGCGAAGCACGGCCTGAACGGGCGCACGCTGCGCGTGAGCGACGACGCTATAAGGGAGATCATCTCCCTCTACACGCGCGAGAGCGGCGTCAGGCTGCTGGAGCGCGAGCTGGCGGCCGTGTGCCGCAAGTGCGCGGCCGGCATAGCCCAGGGGGAGTATAAGAGCCTGACCGTGCGGGCGGGCTCGCTGGAGCCGCTGCTGGGCGTGCCCAAATATAAGCCCGAGGCCGTATACCCCCGAGACGAGGTGGGACTGGTGCGCGGCCTGGCCTGGACCGCGGTAGGCGGGGAGGTCCTGGACGTGGAGGTCAATGTCCTGGACGGCTCCGGGAGACTGGAGCTCACCGGCAACCTCGGCGACGTGATGAAGGAGAGCTGCAAGGCGGCGATAAGCTATATCAGGAGCCGCGCGGGCAAACTGGGGATAGACCCGGATTTCTATAAGAACAGGGACATCCACATCCATTTTCCTGAGGGCGCCGTGCCCAAGGACGGCCCCTCGGCCGGCATTACGATATGCATCGGGGTAATCTCCGCGCTGACAGGCATACCCGTGCGCCGGGATCTGGCCATGACGGGAGAGATAACCCTCCGCGGGCGCATCCTCCCCATAGGCGGGCTGAAGGAAAAGACGATGGCCGCGCTCAGGGCCGGGGTGTCGACAGTGATAATCCCGGCCGACAACGAGGCGGACCTGGACGAGATAGACCAGAGCGTGCGCCGCAGCCTGCGCTTTTTGACGGCGGACCACGTGGACGCGATACTGGATGTCGCCCTGAACAGGCTTGCAGTCTCCGATGAGCACGCTGAGAGCGAACAGGTGCACAGGGCCGCGCCCCCGGCCGTGCCGGCACAGCCGGTGACGGACGCCGGGACGAGGATAGGTCAGTGACATGGCCAGGCTGAACGTAAACAGGGCCGAATTCGTCAAATCCGCCGCCTTGCCCTCGGGTTTCGTGAGGGACGGCCTGCCGAGGATAGTATTCGCCGGGAAGTCGAACGTGGGCAAGAGCTCCGTCCTGAACAGGCTGCTGAACCGCAAGAATTTCGCCCGGGTCGGCGCCACGCCGGGCAAGACGGTACACGTGAACTATTTCCTCATCGACGGGAAGTGCTGGTTCGTGGACCTGCCGGGCTACGGCTACGCGGCCGTGGCAAAGGGCGAGCGTGACCGCTGGGCGCGGCTGATGGAGAGCTTCTTCTCGGAGCCGGAGCTCATCACGCTGGGGGTCCTGATAGTGGACGCCCGCCACGCCCCCACCGCGGACGACGTGACCATGGCCGAATGGTTCAAAAGCACGGGGCGCCCGTTCGCGGTGGCGGCCAACAAGACCGACAAGCTGGCCAAAACGGCCGTCCCGGCGTCGGCCGGCGTCATACGTGAGACCCTCGGCCTGGATGAGGCGGTGCCGGTCGTGCCGTTTTCGGCGGAAAAGGGCAGCGGCCGGGAGGAACTGCTGGGAATAATAACATCCGTGCTGTAAAGGGCCGCCCCGCGTACCTGACGCGGGGCGGCTCCATTTTTCGACGCTTTTTGCGGGCGGGCTTGTATTCGGGCGCAGAAATTGCTATAATCACTGATATGGGGTGAGACGATGCACACTTTGCAAACAATATGGAGGGGGCTGGACTGGTCGTACCTCATTGACCTGGCCCTCTCGGTGGTCCCGGCGCTAATATGCATCACGCTGCACGAGTGCGCCCACGGCTGGGCGGCGTACAGGCTGGGCGACGATACGGCCAAGCGCATGGGACGCCTGACGCTCAACCCGCTCAAACATATAGATTTCATCGGCCTCGCCATGATGGTGCTCTTCCGCTTCGGCTGGGCCAAGCCGGTGCCGGTGGACATGAGGAAGTTCAAAAACCCCAAAAGGGACATGGCGATAACCGCCGCAGCCGGCCCGCTCATGAACCTGCTTGTTTCCATAGCGGCGCTCTTCCTGTTCGGCCTGCTGCTGCCGGCGGTTGTCCTCAGAGGGGGCTGGCTGAGCTACCTGCTGGACATGTTCCAGATAACGGCCTACCTGAGCCTGGCCCTGGCGCTCTTCAACATAATCCCCATACCGCCCCTGGACGGCTCCAAGGTGCTCTATTCCTTCCTGTCGGACCGCTCGTACATGCGCCTCATGCGCTATGAACGCTACGGCATGATTGTCCTCATGGCAATCATCATATTGGGCAACTGGACGGGGCTGAACCCGTTGGGACGCGTTACGGGCTGGGTTTTCGACCGACTGCTCCTGTTTGCCGAGCTGGGCGCCCGGCTGGGGAGCGCGCTGATGTGAGGCCGGGGTATGGAGAATCCTACTTTTCATCTCGAGGGAGTTGTCAGGGAGCGCGACAGCCTCGCGGACTTCGAGGGCCCGCTGAGCCTAATCCTGATGCTGCTCTCAAAAGACAAGATAGAGATACGCGACATACGCATCTCCGACATACTTGACCAGTATCTGGAGTATCTGGCCCGCATGGAGGAGCTGGACCTGGAGATAGCCAGCGAATTCATACAGATGGCCTCATATCTCCTGTACATAAAGACGAGGATGCTGCTCACGCCGGAGCCGGAGGAGATATCAGAGCTGGAGCAGCTCATGAGCTCGCTGGAACAGCTCAAATGCAGGGACACGCTGGAATCGGTCAGGGCGGTGCTGCCTCAGCTCTCAGAGCGGGCCGAGCTGGGACTCAGGCTGTTAACGAGGTCGCAGGAGCCCCTGCCGGGGAGCGCGCGGGAGTACGCCTACAGGCACGAGGGCGCGGATTTGCTGTCCGCCCTGCTGGCCGTATTCTCCCGGGCGGACGCCAGACTGCCGGGACCCCCGGCCATCGAGAACATAGCGCCGGGCAGGATAGTCTACAGCGTGGGGGACAAGAGCCGGGAGATAATCGGCCTCCTGAGCCGCGGAAACAGCACGCTGAGGGAGATTTACGCCTCCGCCGGGAGCCGCTCGGAGCTGGTCGCCTCCTTCCTCTCTGTTTTGGAGCTGTGTTCAATGGGCAGTATAGTATTGACGGACCGCGCGGACGGGGAGATAGAGGTCTCCTTTGCCGGCGGCGATGTGGAAAAGATAATCGAGGCAATCGGGAGTGAACATGACTGACGAAAAGCTCAGGCCGGCCATAGAGGCCATACTCTTCGCCTCCGGCGAACCCCTGCCGGCGGCGAGGCTTTCGCTCGCCCTTGGGGTGCCGGAGGAGGACATATTCTCCTGTGCCGAAGAGCTGGCCGCGGAATATGAGCGGGGCGGCCGGGGCATAAGGCTGCTGAGGCTGGAGGACGCCCTGCAGCTGTGCTCCGCCCCGGAATACGCCAAGCTGGCGGCAAAGGCGATAGAGCACCGCTCGCCGCCGCGGCTCTCCGCCGGGGCGCTGGAGGCGCTGGCCATAGTGGCCTATTTCCAGCCCGTTACCCGCGCCTATGTGGAGCAGGTGCGCGGGGTGGA
>CALWYN010000159.1 GCA_944385755.1 uncultured Oscillospiraceae bacterium | reverse complement strand
ACTGGGCGCTGGAGCAGGGCATCATAACGGGAATGGGCGATGGCACGCTCTCCCCGCAGGGGACGGCGACACGCGCCCAGGCCGCGGCCATGCTCATGCGCTTCGTGGAGCGGTAAACGGAAGAAATAAAAGTCCGGGCGCGCCGCAAGGCGCGCCTGGATTTTGGGGAACCGGCTCCGCGCCTAACAGGCCGGTTTGATATTGCATATTT
Organism: uncultured Oscillospiraceae bacterium; assembly: GCA_944385755.1. GTDB lineage: Bacteria > Bacillota > Clostridia > Oscillospirales > Oscillospiraceae > Scatomorpha. The sequence goes on along the minus strand of CALWYN010000159.1, from coordinate 36,643 downwards.
AAAGGCGGAGTGGTATAATAATTGCGAATATGGGTGAAAGGGCATATGCCCTTTATTCTTCCCACAGGGAAGAATAAAGAGACCTAGAAAGCGAGGATTAATTCATGAAGAAACGGCTGAGTATGCTGTTTGCATTCATCCTGTGTGCCGGCCTGCTGTGCATTGGCGCATGGGCGGCAACCGGTGACACGGTCACGGTCGCAGGTCTGATGCTCAGCGGCGCGTCGCCTTACGCCAAGGCCGACGAGAACGGCAATGTGGAAATCGCGACCGCCGAGGATTACAACATTAGTTGGGATGAATCTTCAAACACATTGACGCTGAACAATGCGTCAATTTCGTATCAACAAACAGGCAATGCCATCAGTGCAAGTGGTGAGCTTAACATTGCATTGGCTGGGGAGAACAGCATAAACTGCAACGAACGCGCGGTTAACTTTAGCGCGCAAGCTGGTGCGGAAAATACGCTTGCTTTTACGGGAACCGGGTCACTCGAGATAAACTCAGGCACCGAGGGAATTTATGCAAGCATGTCTAATATTGTAATTGATGACTGCACCCTGAAAGTGACGGCAGGTGCCAGGGGAATTGTTGCCATGGATTCTCGTGAAGGCATTGGAAAGCTGACTATTAGGAATGGCGCAGACGTTACAGTCAAGGCAAATGAAACCTCATACGATGAAAGTCATTTGCGGAATGACTATGATGCGGCCATTTGGAGCAATGCGATAGAGATTTCTGGCAACAGTTTGGTTGACGTAGAAGGAAAATTTGATGGTATTTTTTCGCAGTCAACATTGACTGTGAGAGATTCTACGGTTGAGGCTATGGGGGAATACAATGGGTTCACCGAAGATGGACAAATTTATCACCCCAAGTTCGCAATAAAAACATATGGCAACATTTACTTTGAGAACAGCACGGTAAATGCGGTGACCAACGGCAGCGTTACAGCTAATGGAATTCATACCGAATCGGGTATTTATATTTCCGGCAGCTCGGATATAACAGCGGACGGAGGTATTGGGGCGAGCAATTATGGCGTGACGGTGGATCCGCCGGCCGGAACACTGGTTGAGGTGAAAATCGGAACCAAGGAAAACGGTGAAGAGGGCGCCAGGCATTTTGAAGGCTCCCCGTATAGCGAGCAGGTTACTTTCAGCGGTGAAAACGAACTTGGCGGGTATACATATGCCCACATTAAGCCGCACACACATACCGGCAGCGGGGCCACGTGCATTTCACTGGCCGTCTGCTCCGACTGCGGACGGGAATACGGAGAATTTGACTCCTCAAACCACACCGGGACCGTAGTCTGGACGAAGACATCAACCACGCACAGCGGTTATTATGACTGCTGCGGAGCTGCTGTCTCCGAGGCGGAGCACACTTTTGAAAACGGCGTCTGCACCGTGTGCGGATACGAGCAACTCATCAACATACCGGACACTTACGACATAGAGCTTATCGCCGGCGAGGGCGGAGAGGCCTCGACGAGCCTGACGAACGCTTCGGCGGGCAGCACCGTGACGGTCAGCGTGACGCCGGACGAGGGCTACGAGCTGGATTACATCACCGTGGACGGCGAGCGGATTGACGGCACTAGCTTCACGATGCCGGGCCACGACGTCACCGTGCGCGTGTACTTTAAGGAAATCGGCGCGGCGATGCCCTTCGTGGACGTGGCGGCCGGCGCGTGGTACTACGACGCGGTGAGCTACGTCTGGTCCAACGGCCTGATGGAGGGGACGTCCGCGACGACGTTCGAGCCCGACACGGGCATGACGAGGGCGATGGTCTGGGCCGTGCTGGCGCGCATGGACGGACAGAGCGTCTCCGGCGCGAGCTGGATGGAGACCGCGCGCAGCTGGGCCATGTCTGAGGGCGTCAGCGACGGCACTGACCCGAACAGCCTGATAACTCGCGAGCAGCTGGCTACGATGCTGTACCGCTATGCGGGGTCACCTGCGGTGACGGGCAATGGCATCAGCGCCTTCACGGACGCAGCCAGCGTATCGAGCTGGGCGGTGGACGCGATGAACTGGGCGCTGGAGCAGGGCATCATAACGGGAATGGGCGATGGCACGCTCTCCCCGCAGGGCACGGCGACTCGTGCCCAGGCCGCGGCCATGCTCATGCGCTTTGTTGAGAGAAAAACCCAACGCTTTTATAAGATGAGAAGGCCGCCCGGGAGCTTTGAGCGCCCGGGCGGTTTTTGTGCGCGCGGAGTCCCGGCGAAAACGCGGCAAAAGAGTGCAAGTTTCGTGCCGCAGAGCGGCTTTGACGCTTGAAAAACGATATATGGTGTGGTACAATTAAACGCTATGCCAGGAGCCGTAGCTCCGGGGCCGGCCCGGGACACGGACGCATGAGACCACATGAAGAGAGAGGGATACCTACGTATCTGAAGGCGCTGGAAATACAGGGGTTCAAGTCGTTCCCGGACAAGACCAGGTTGTCGTTCAGGAAGGACATAACCGCCATCGTGGGGCCTAACGGCTCGGGAAAATCGAATATTTCCGACGCCATCCTCTGGGTCATGGGGGAGCAGAGCTCCAAGACGCTCAGGGGCGGCAAGATGCAGGACGTCATCTTTGGGGGAACCGCCAAACGGCCGGCCATGGGCTTTGCCCAGGTATCGCTGGTCATCGACAACTCCGACGGGATACTGGACAACGACTCGGAGGAGGTCACGATAACCCGCCGCTATTACAGGAGCGGCGAGAGCGAGTACTACATCAACCGTGAGCAGGTGCGGCTGCGCGACGTGAACGAGCTGCTCATGGACACGGGCCTCGGCCGCGACGGCTATTCGATAATCGGGCAGGGGCGCATCTCGGAGATAATCAGCGGCAAGAGCGCCGAGAGGAGAGAGGTCCTCGAGGAGGCGGCCGGGATATCCCGTTTCCGCTACCGCAAGGAGGAGGCGGAACGCCGCCTGGCAAAGACGGACGAGAATCTGCTGAGGATAAACGATAAAATAGGCGAGCTGGAGCTGCAGGTGGGCCCGCTCAGGGAGCAGGCCGAGGTCGCGAAGAGGTATCTGTCGCTGCGCGACGAGCTGCGTGAGGCGGAGGTCAGCCTGTGGATGGATACGCTCGACTCGCTGAGAGCGCAGTCGGACGCGCTGGAGAGCGACTATGCCGCGGCGAGGGACGCGGTCTCCACCGCGAAGAGGGAGCTCAAAGCCCTCTACGGCAGGAGCGAGGCGCTGAGTGAGCGCATGCGCCAGAAGGACCTTGAGGCGGAGGCGGAGAGAAAGAAGCTCTCCGACGCGGAGGCCAGGGCCGCAACGCTCGAGGCGGAGGCGGCGGTGCTGCGGACCAACATAGAAAACAGCCGTAAGAGCGCGGAGCGCATGGCGGGCGAGATGAGCGAGCAGGAGGAGCGAAGCCGTGCGCTTGCCGCCCAGATTGAGGAGAAGCACGGCAGGGTGGCTGAGATAGACGCCCGGCTCGCTGAGCTCGAGGGCAGCGCGTCCTCGGCGGGGAATGTCATAGAGGGCCACAGGCTGCGCATAGAAAACCGCGAGCGCGAGTCGGCAGAGGCCAATGAGGCCCTGACGAGGCAGATAGTGGAGCTGCGCAGCGCGGACTCGCGCATCTCCATGCTCACGGAGATGGAGAAGGAGTACGAGGGCTTCGGGAACGCGGTGCGGACCGTGATGCGCGAGGCCAGGCACGGCGCGCTGAGAGGCGTGCACGGCGCGGTGGCGGACCTGGTGAGGACCGATGGGGATTATGCCCTGGCGATTGAGACGGCGCTGGGCGCAGCCATCCAGAACATAGTCGTGGACACGCAGGACGACGCCAGAAGGGCCATAGAGCTGCTGAAGCGCCGCGACGCCGGCCGGGCGACCTTCCTCCCTCTGGACGTGATACGCGGAGGGCGGCTCGACGAGGTGCCCGGGGAGGACATGGGCTGCCTGGGGCTGGCCTCGGACCTGGTGAGCTATGACAGCCGGTACAGGGATATAGTCGAGAACCTGCTCGGCCGCACGCTGGTGGCGGAGACGCTCTCCGAGGCGATAGCGATTTCGCGGAGCTCCAGGGCCAGGGCGCGCATAGTGACGCTGGACGGCCAGCTTATACACTCCGGCGGCTCGATGACGGGCGGCAGCACGGCCAAAAAGGCCGGTATTCTCTCGCGGCGCTCGGAGCTGGAGCGGCTGCAGGCGGCCAGGGGCGGCTTGGCCCGGGAGCGGGACAGGCTGTCGGCGAGGGCGGAGGAGCTGAAAAGGGAGCTGGCCTCGGCCAGATACGAGCTCGACGTGGCCTCCGGCGAGCTGCAGGAGATAAGGAGCGAGCAGGCCTCGCTGAACGCAGAGAGGCGCGCCACGGTGAGCGCGGCGGAGCAGCTGGAGCTGCTGCGGCGGGGAATATCGGGCGACCGGGAGACCCGGGAGCGCGCCCTGGCCGACATCGAGGCGGGGCGGGAGAGCTACAGGCGCGAGCTGGAGAGCCGCGAGGCCAGGCTTAAAGAGGCCTCCGAAGAGATAGATAACCTCCGGGCCGCAATCGCGGAGGCCGTGGACAAGCGGCTGGAAGTCGAGGGTGAGCGCACGCGCACGGACAGGGCCGTGCAGGAGAAAAACAGCGCCATACTCGACGCCGAGCGGAATGCCGCCCGCCTGGAGCAGAAAAAGCTCTCGGCGGAGATGGAGGAGAAGCAGCTCATCGACAAGCTCTGGGACGGCTATGGCCTGAGCCACAGCGCGGCCGGGGCGATAAGAAAGCCCATCGAGAGCACGGCAAAGGCCAACAGGCGCATAGCCGAGCTGCGCAGGGAGATGAGCTCGCTCGGCAACCCCAACCTAGGGGCCATAGACGAATACGCCCGGGTGAGCGAGAGATATGAGTTTTTGGCCTCACAGAGGGACGACGTGGAGGGTGCAAAGTCCGAGCTTTTGGGTATAATCTCCGAGGTGACGGGTCAGATGAAGGCCATATTCACCAGAGAATTCGCCGCGATAAACGAGAGCTTTGCCCAGACTTTTACCGAGCTCTTCGGCGGGGGAAAGGCGGAGCTCGTAATGGAGGGGGACGGGGACGTCCTCACCTGCGACATAGACATAAAGGTCCAGCCGCCGGGGAAGGCCCTGACCACGCTCACCCTGCTCTCGGGCGGGGAGATGGCCTTTGTGGCGATAGCACTGTATTTTGCCATTATAAAGATCAGGCCGACGCCGTTCTGTGTCATGGACGAGATAGAGGCCGCGCTGGACGAGGCGAACGTCAACCGCTTTGCGGCGCACATGAGGCGTATCTCAGGAAAGACGCAGTTCATCGTCATAACGCACAGGCGGGGGACGATGGAGGAGGCGGACGAGCTCTACGGAGTGACGATGCAGGAGAAGGGCGTCTCCAAGGTGATAGAGCTCGACCTCGAAGAGGCCGGGAAACATATAGACGAGGTGGATTCTTGAATGGGGTTCTTCGATAAGATCAAACAGGGCCTGGAGAAGACCAGGCGGCAGATGGGCGGGCTCTTCGCCGAGTTTACCGGCGAGAACGAGGAGTTCTACGACGAGCTGGAGGAGTCCCTTATAATGGCGGACGCGGGCGCCGCCACGGCGGAGAAGGCCGTGGAGAAGCTGCGCGCAAAGGTGAGGGAGGAATCGCTGCGCGGCCAGGAGGAGGTCCGCGCGGCGCTGGTGGATATACTGGCCGAGGCGCTCGAGGTGGGCAGCTTCGGGCTCAGGCTGGAGACCAGGCCCTCCGTGATTCTCATGGTGGGCGTCAACGGCGTGGGCAAGACAACGACCATCGGCAAGCTGGCCGCAAAGTACACGGCCGGCGGGAAAAAGGTGCTGCTGGCGGCGGCGGATACCTTCCGCGCGGCGGCGGCGGAGCAGCTGAACGTCTGGGCCGAGAGGGCCGGCTGCGGCATAGTCAGGCACGAGGAGGGATCGGACCCGGCCTCGGTGGTGTTTGACGGGATAGCCGCGGCAAAGGCCAGAGGGGTTGATCTGCTGATAATTGACACCGCGGGGAGGCTGCACAACAAGGCCAACCTGATGAATGAGCTCTCGAAAATGCGGAGGATAATCTCCAGGGAGCTGCCGGAGGCGGACATCGAGACCCTCATGGTGGTGGATGCGACCACGGGGCAGAACGGGCTTATACAGGCCAAGCAGTTCGCGGAGTCCGCCGACATCACGGGCATAGTGCTGACCAAGCTGGACGGGACGGCAAAGGGCGGGATAGTCTTTGCCATCGCAGAGGAGATGGGCCTGCCGGTGAAATTCGTCGGAGTCGGAGAGGGAATGGACGACCTGATGGCCTTTGAGCCCAAATCATTTGCGGAGGCGCTGCTCTCATGAAACTCATACTGGCATCGAACAACAAAAACAAGGTGACAGAGTTCTCGGAGATACTCGCCGGGACGGGGATAGAGGTGGTGCCGCAGAGCGAGGCCGGCTGCCATTTTGAAGTGGACGAGACGGGCGAGACCTTTGAGGAAAACGCCTACCTCAAGGCGGAGGCAGCGATGAGGGCCACCGGGCTGCCGGCCGTGAGCGACGACTCCGGCCTGGAGGTGGACGCCCTCGGCGGCGCGCCGGGCGTCCACAGCGCGCGTTACACCGGCAACCACGAGGACAGCGACCTCGACAGGCGGCTGTTTTTGATGAAAAATCTGGAGGGCGTGGAACATCGTGACGCCCGTTTCGTCTCAGCCATATGCTGTGTGTTCCCCAATGGCGACGTGCTCAGGGCCCGAGGCACCTGCGAGGGCTCCATAGCCACGTATATGCGGGGTGAAAACGGCTTCGGCTACGACGCCATGTTCATCCCGGAGGGCGAGAGCCGCACAATGGCCGAGATGAGCCATGAGGAGAAGAACCTGATATCCCACCGCGGGCGCGCGCTGCGCGAATTTGCCCGGGTACTGAAGGAGTATTGCGATGCTGACAAGTAAGCAGAGGGCGTATCTGCGCGGCCTGGCCGCGAAGGAGGACACCATATTGCAGATAGGCAAGGACGGCATCACCGAGAATACGGCGGCCGCCATGTCCGACGCGCTGAGGGCCCGCGAGCTGGTGAAGGGCCGGGTGCTGGAAAACTCCATGCTGACGGCGCGCGAGGCCTGTGAAGTGCTCTCGGAGCGGTGCAGGGCCGAGCAGGTGCAGGTTATCGGCAGCAGGTTCGTCCTCTATAAGCGCAACGAGACCAACCCCAGAATAGAGCTGCCCCGCGCGGCGAAGAAGAGATGACCGTCGCGGTGTACGGCGGCAGCTTCAACCCGCCGCATCCGGCCCATGTAAGGGCCGCGAAGATTGCCTTTGAGGCGTTGAGGCCGGACAGGTTCCTGGTCATCCCGGCGGCCGAGCCGCCGCACAAGGCCATGGCGGAGGGCAGTCCGGACGCCGCGGAGAGGCTTGAGCTGACAAGGCTGGCATTTCAGGACTGCGACTGGGCCGAAGTGTCGCCCCTGGAGCTCGAGCGCGGCGGCGCCAGCTATACTTCGGACACGGTCAGACAGCTCATGGGCATCTATCCGGGCGCGGAGCTGGCTCTGGTGATGGGCTCGGACATGCTATTGAGCTTTGAGCAGTGGCACGAGTCCGCCTGGCTGCTCAAAAACTGCCGGCTCGACGTCGTGCGCCGCGAGGACGGGGACCTCGGGGAGCTGATAAGGGTGTCTGAGCGGTTCTCGGAGGAGTACGGCGCCAGGATTGAAATACTCGACGCCTCCCCGATGCCGATGTCCAGCTCCGAGCTGAGGGAACTGCTCCGCGGCAGGCGTGGCGAGGACGTGCTCGACGGGGCGGTCTACGCGAGGATAATCCGCAGGCGCGACTACGGGGCCAGGCCTTCGCTGTCCTGGCTCAGGGAACAGGTGGAGCCGTGGCTGAAGCCGTCGAGGGTGCCTCATGTGCTCGGCTGTGAGCAGGAGGCCGTGAAGCTGGCCCGGCGCTGGGGAGAGGACCCGGACGAGGCCGCCGAAGCCGGCATCCTGCATGACATTACCAAGAAGCTGAGCATGCCGGAGCAGTTGCTATTGGCGGAGAAATATGGTATAGTATTCGACAAATTCGAGCGCAGGAACCTGAAGCTCACGCACGCGGTGACGGGCGCCGCCGTGGCCAGGGACCTGTTCGGGGTGGACGAGAAGGTCTACGGCGCGATACGCTGGCACACCACGGCCAGGCCGGGCATGTCCCTGCTCGAAAAAATAATCTACCTGGCGGACTATATCGAGCCCACCCGGGATTTCCCGGGCGTGGACAATCTGAGACATTGGGCATATGAGAATCTGGACGCGGCGATGGTACTCGGGCTGGAGATGAGCCTTGAAGAGCTGCGCGAAAAGGGAACAGAGCCGCACACGGCGTCAGTGAACGCACTTCTCTCTTTCAGAAAGGACGAAACGCGATAATGCATCTCTACGGCGGTAACGGCAAAAAGGGCCGGCACTCGGCCAACAACAAGAACAGGCGGGACAGCCGTCCCGCGAGCAGCGAGAATTATGAGCAGGACGGGCGTTCGGCCAGCCCGGACCTTGACTATTACGAGGAGGAGCGGCGCGAGAGAGCGGAGCGCCGGGAGAGACAGGCCAGAAGGGCCGAGAGCAGCTCCGGCTACGACAGCGGGAACGGCACGAGCTACGGCGCCGAACCCCAGCAGAGGTTTTCCGCAGACGACTACGTCTCCAGGGAGGAGAGGAAGTCCTCGCGCAAATGGGTGAAGCGCCTGGGGATAACCCTTGCCGTGCTTGCGGTGCTCGCCGTAGGTGTATACGCGGGCGTGAGGAGCTGGATAAGGCCGCCCGACATACCGGGCCCGGGCGGGGACGACGCCACGGAGACGGCCGCCCCCACGGACAACGGAGTCGAGGGGGTCGAGCCCGACGTCATTGACACCGAGAACAGGAGAAACGACGTCTACACCTTCGTAATAAGCGGCCTGGACCGCGAGGGCCTGCACACGGACACGAATATCATCGGAATGTTCGACATCGCGGCCGGAAAGCTGAACCTCGTCAACATCCCGCGTGACACCCTGGTCAATATAGACAACCTGCACAAGAAGATGAACCAGCCATATCCCTCGAGCATCAACAACGGGGGGGACGGGGTGTCGGCCCTGCTCGACACGGTTGAGGACCTGTTGGGCTACCCCGTTGACTGCTATGCCATAGTCGAGATACAGGTGGTTGAGGAGATAGTGGACGCGCTGGGCGGCGTGTACTACGACATACCTTTCGACATGGACTGGGACGCCCCGGACCAGAACCCGCCGGTGAGCATACACATAAAGGCCGGGTATCAGCTGCTGGACGGCGAGAACTTCGTAAATGCCATGCGCTTCCGCATATCCAACGACGGCTCCCAGACCTATGCGCGCGGGGATATAGAGCGCATTGAGTTCCAGCAGCAGCTCCTGATGGCCCTGGCCTCGCAGACGCTGACGCTGGGGAACATCACCAACCTGCCGAGAATCTACGAAATAGTCATGAACAGCGTGGATACCGACCTCTCGCTGGGGAACATAGCCTACTTCGCCACGGAGTTCCTCAAGCTGTCCTCCGAGGGCATCAGCTTCATGACCATGCCCGGCAAGCCGGACGGCTCGGTGTACGACGAGAGCTATGTCATACCGTATATCGACGAGTGGCTCGTGATGGTTAACGAGTATTTCAACCCGTTCACGGTTGAAATAACCCGCGACAACGTGGACATGATCGCCACATTCGACAACGGCGCGACCTTCGATACGACCCAGGGCTATGTCGCCGGCGGGGAGACCCATTTTTACGGATATTACTACTGATGAGAGAAGGGGAGATACAGATGCTGACACCGCTGGAGATTGCCGCGGCTGCCGTAAGGGCGCTGGACGCCAAGATGGCGAAGGATATAAAGCTGCTGCACACCACCGCGCTGACCGTGCTGGCGGACTATTTCGTTATATGCACGGCCACGAGCTCGACGCACGTCAAAACGCTCACGGACGAGTGCGACAAGGCCCTCTCCGAGCTGGGGGAACCCCCGCTGAGGCGCGAGGGCTACCGGGGAGGCGACTGGATACTGCTGGACTTCGGCTGCGTCATAGTGCACGTATTTCAGAAGGAGGCGCGCGAGTTCTACAACCTCGAACACCTCTGGAGCGACGCCGAGGTGGTGGACATCTCATCCCTTCCGGGCCCTACGGCCTGAGCGGGGCTCGGGTCAAAGGGGCAGTTGGACAGCAATTGATTTAAAGGGAGAGGAAAAGCAAAATGGCTTATGAGTTTTCGCGTATTGAGAAAAAATGGCAGAATTACTGGCTTGAGCACAAGACCTTCGCAGCCGTTACGGGAGACAGCACCAGAAAGAAATTCTATCCTCTGATAGAGTTCCCCTATCCCTCCGGAGACGGGCTGCACGTCGGACACCCCAGGCCGTACACGGCGATGGACATCGTCGCCCGCAAGCGGCGCATGCAGGGCGAGAACGTCCTGTTCCCCATAGGTTTTGACGCCTTCGGACTGCCGACCGAGAACTACGCCATAGCGAACCACATGCACCCGCACGACGTCACCAGGCGGAACATAGAGCGTTTCACAAAACAGCTGCAGATGCTGGGCTACAGCTTTGACTGGGACCGCATGGTGGACACCACGGACCCCAAGTACTACAAGTGGACTCAGTGGATATTCCTGCAGATGTACAAGCACGGGCTGGCCTATAAGGCTAGCATGCCCGTCAACTGGTGCACGAGCTGCAAGTGCGTCCTGGCCAATGAGGAGGTCGTGGAGGGAGTCTGCGAGCGGTGCGGCTCCCCGGTGATACGCAAGGAGAAGAGCCAGTGGATGCTGCGTATAACCGCCTATGCGCAGAGGCTAATAGACGACCTGGACGACGTGGACTACATCGAGCGCGTCAAGATACAGCAGCGCAACTGGATAGGGCGCTCCACCGGCGCGCAGGTGGTTTTCAGGGCCACGACAGGGGACGACATCGAGGTCTACACCACGAGGCCGGACACGCTCTTCGGGGCGACCTATATGGTCCTCTCCCCCGAGCACGCCCTGGTGAAGCAGTGGCTGGATGCTGGGGCGATAGCGAACCCGGACGAGGTCAGGAAATACCAGGCCCAGGCCGCGGCGAAGTCCGATCTGGAGCGCACAGAGCTCAACAAGGACAAGACGGGCGTGCGCACCATGGGAGTTGACGCCGTGAACCCGGTCAACGGCGAGACGATACCCATTTTTATCTCCGACTACGTCCTGGCCAGCTACGGCACGGGCGCCATCATGGCTGTCCCGGGCCACGACCAGCGCGACTGGGAGTTCGCCAGGGAGTTCAACCTGCCGATAATCGAGGTCGTCAAGGGCGGCGACATCGAAAAAGAGGCCTTTATCGCTAAGGACGACAGCGCGATAATGGTCAACTCCGGCTTCCTCAACGGCATGAGCGTCAAGGACGCCATCCCCACCATGACAAAGTGGCTGGAGGAGAAGGGGCTGGGCCACAGCCAGGTGAACTACAAGCTCCGCGACTGGGTCTTTTCGCGCCAGAGGTACTGGGGCGAGCCGATCCCGCTGGTATACTGTGAGAAGTGCGGCTGGCAGCCGATAGACGAGAGCGAGCTGCCCCTGCTTTTGCCGGACGTGGACAGCTATGAGCCCACGGACAACGGCGAGAGCCCCCTGAGCAAGATGACCGGCTGGGTCAACACCACCTGCCCGAAATGCGGCGGCCCGGCCAGGCGAGAGACGGACACCATGCCCCAGTGGGCGGGCAGCTGCTGGTATTTCCTGCGCTATATCGACCCCGATAACGACCAGGCCCTCGCCGGTAAGGAGGCCTTGGACTACTGGAGCCCGGTGGACTGGTACAACGGCGGCATGGAGCACACGACGCTGCACCTGCTCTACAGCCGCTTCTGGCACAAGTTCCTCTACGATATCGGCGTCGTGCCGACCAAGGAGCCCTACGCCAAGCGCACGAGCCACGGCATGATACTGGGGCTGAACCCGCACAACTATGCGAACCTGAGCGACGAGGAGCGCAACAGACTGCTGGCCGAGTACGGCAGCGAGGAGGAGGTCAAAAAGTACCTTGTCCACAAGTACGGCGAGATGGCCGAGCACCCGATTGTCAAGATGAGCAAGAGCCTGGGCAACGTCGTCAACCCGGACAGCGTCGTCAAGGAGTTCGGCGCGGACACTCTCCGGCTGTATATCATGTTCATCGGCGACTTTGAGAAGGCGGCGCCCTGGAATCCCAGCGCGGTAAAGGGCTGCAAACGCTTCCTGGACCGCATCTGGGCCCTGGCCGAGAAGCGCATCGACGGGGATGAGGCCTATTCCGCGGCGAACGAGAAGGAGGTCCACCGGACGATAAAGAAGGTGGGCGAGGACATAGAGAGCATGAAGTTCAACACGGCCATCGCCTGCATGATGACGCTGGTGAACAAGTTCTACGAGTCCGCCCCCTCACGCGGGGACATAAAGGCGCTGCTCGCGCTGCTGAGCCCCTTCGCGCCGCACATGGCGGAGGAGCTCTGGGAGATACAGGGCTTCGAGGGCATAGCCTCAACCGCCGCCTGGCCGGAATACGACCTCGCCAAGACGCTGGACGACGAGAAGGAGATCGCCGTGCAGGTGAACGGCAAGCTGCGCGGCACCGCCGTCGTGCCGGCGGACTGCGAGGACGGCGTCGCCGTGGAGGCCGCGCTGGCCGATCCCAAGGTGAAGAAGTTCACGGACGGGATGCAGGTCGTAAAGACCATCGTCGTGAAAAACAAGCTGGTAAATATAATCGTGAAGCCGGCCAAGTGAGTTTTACTTGACATCGGGCTAAAGAAAACTTATAATGCTTAAAGGCGGCAGCGATGAGCCGCCGCTTTATAGGGTTAATCAGCCCCTACAAAGGCGTCTTTGGAGGGAGGGAATAAAATGTCGGAGATCTACGTCAAGGAAAACGAATCGCTTGATAACGCTCTAAAGCGTTTCAAGAGGAGCTGTGCCAAGGCAGGCGTCATGGCTGACCTGAGGAAGAAGGAGTATTACCAGAGCCCCAGCGTCAAGCGCCGCAAAAAGTCCGAGGCTGCGCGCAAGAACAAGAACAAACGCTATTATTGATTTTGACGCCATGGCAACCCCCGCCCTCAGAGGGCGGGGGAATTTTTACATTTGGCAGCTTGGATTTTTCAGCATATACTGCTATAATGAAGGCACTCGCAGACAGGAGGCTGGAAGGATGAATATAGAGCTCACCGAGAAAGAATTCCGGCGCTTGCTGGATATGGTTTATATTGGCAACTGGGTGCTCAATTCCACGCGCGGCAACGACCGCTTCGAGGACTATGACGACCTCCAGGAGAAGATGTTTGCCCAGTGCGCCAAACTGGGGATGAAAGAGCTGTATACTACCTGGTATGGGCACACGTTCCCGTCCAAGGCCTACGAGGACGGGGGGATACATGAGGCGATAGCCGACTATGAGGACGCGGTGTTTTTTGAAATCCTGGCCGAAGAGCTGGCCAGGAGAGACATGCATCTGGAGGATACTGACCCGGAGGACATGACGGAGCTGACCAACAGGATGGATGAATATATCACGGAATTCGAGGCAAACGGCATAGATAACCTGACAATAGACATATGAGTGCATAAAACACCGGCTCCCGCGCATGATAGGCGTGGGAGCTGATTTTTATGAAAATGTCCAAGGAGCAATACGCCGAGTACGTGAAAAAGAAGTCGCCGGATTCAAATCTCTGGGCGGATATGGCGAAGGCATTTGCCGTGGGAGGGGCCATATGCGTGCTGGGGCAGCTCATAACGGCGTTTTGGGGTTCGGTGGGACTGGACGAGCAGGACGCGGCCACGGCCTGTTCCATGACTCTGGTGTTCCTGGGCGCACTGCTCACCGGCCTGGGAGTTTACGACAAGATTGCAAAGGTGGGCGGGGCGGGGTCGCTCGTCCCCATAACGGGCTTTGCAAACGCCGTGGCCAGCCCGGCCCTCGAGTTCAAGAGCGAGGGGATGATAACCGGGATGGCCGCCAAGATGTTCCTGATAGCCGGGCCCGTGATAGTCTACGGGGTGACGGCCAGCGTGATATACGGGCTGGTGCTCTGGGTATCGGGCCTTCTGTAAGAGAGCGGCAGAAGTTCGGGTTGATTGTGTTAAGTAATTGGGATATAATTGGGACAGCATCAGGCTCCCCCGCCGCGGGCGGGGGAGCTGTTTTCGGGAGGTTGGCCATGTGGGCTTTTGACAGCGTTTTCTATCACATATATCCTCTGGGGCTGTGCGGCGCGCCGGCACAGAACGACGGACAGCTCTCGCACCGCATACTCAAAATAGCGGACTGGGCGGAGCACATAGCGCGCCTGGGGGCGGGGGGAGTATATCTGGGCCCGGTGTTCGAGAGCGACGCGCACGGCTACGACACGCGCGATTATACGCGCGTGGACTGCCGGCTGGGCACCAACGCGGACCTGGCGCAGGTCTGCGCCGCGCTGAGGGCTAAGGGGCTGCGCGTGATATTTGACGGCGTATTCAACCACGTGGGGAGGGGCTTCTGGGCGTTCAGGGACGTTCAGGAGCGGAGATGGGAGTCGCCGTACCGCGACTGGTTCCACATAGATTTTAACGGCAACTCGTGCTACGGCGACGGCTTCTGGTATGAAGGCTGGGAGGGCCACTACGAGCTGGTGAAGCTGAATCTGCGGAACCCCGAGGTGGTTGACTACATATTCTCCCGCGTGCGGCAGTGGCGGGAGGAGTTCGGCATAGACGGGCTGAGGCTCGACGTGGCCTACTGCCTGGACAGGGACTTCCTGAGACGGCTTAGGGACCTGGCCGGGGAGCTGTCGCCGGAATTCTTCCTGCTGGGCGAGACCCTGCATGGGGACTATAACCAGTGGGTAAACGACGGGATGCTCCACAGCTGCACCAATTACGAGTGCTACAAGGGGCTGTACTCCAGCTTAAATTCTATGAATCTCTTTGAGATAGTCCACAGCCTGAAGCGGCAGTTCGGGCCGGAGTACTGGACGCTCTACAAGGGGAAACACCTCTTCTCCTTCGTGGACAACCACGACGTGACGCGCGCCGCCAGCATACTGGGCGAGCCGCGCCATCTGCCGCTGATATATGCGCTGATGTTCGGGATGCCGGGCATACCCTGCGTCTACTACGGCAGCGAGTGGGGGGCAAAGGGCGACAAGCGGGACGGGGACCGCGCGCTGAGGCCGGAGTTTGCGGCGCCGGAGTGGAACGGCCTCACGGACGCCATAGCGTCCATGGCTGAGGCGTGGAATGCAAGCCGGGCGCTCAGGAGAGGCGATTTCCAGGACATCGTGCTCACAAACCGCCAGTGCGTCTTTCGCCGCGAGGCGGAGGGCGAGAGGGTGTTTGTGGCCGTGAACGCCGGGGAGGAGCCGTATTTTGCCCGCTTTGATACAGGCGGCGGGAAAATGCGGGAGCTGGCCGGCGGCCGGGTGGTTGAGGCGGCAGGAGGGCTGGAGCTGCAGCCGTATTCCTGGGGCTTCTATGCCGCCATATAGCGAAAAAGACACATCCGACGGGCAAAGCCCGCCGGATGCGTCTCTCTTGTAGGCCGATTTATATCAGGGGCTCAGCGCCGGTTGGAGCGGCGCCAGATGCGCTGCTCCTCGGCAGCCCTGATAAGCTCGTCGCGGAACTGGGGATGGGCAAGGCCGATAAGGCCCTCGGCCCGCTCCCAGGAGGAGCGGCCGGCGAGGTTAAATACGCCGTTTTCGGTGGCGATATAGTAGGCCTGCGCCCTGGGGGAGGTGACTATCTCGCCGTTGAAATGGGGGACGATATTGCTACGGCGGACGCCGTCCTTCCCCACTCTGGAGGAGGCCAGGCAGATAAAGGCCTTGCCGCCGCGGCTCATCGCCGCCCCGGTGAGGAAGTCCACCTGGCCGCCCGTGCCGCTGATATGGCGGAGGCCGGCACTCTCCGAGCTGATCTGCCCATACAGGTCGACGGAGACACAGCTGTTGAGGCTGATGAAGTTGTCCATCTGCGCAATCACGGAGGGGTCGTTGACATAGGCTATGGGGAGGGCAATCACGCCGGGGTTCTCGTCCAGCCAGTCGTAGAGGGCCTGTGTGCCGGTGGCAAGGCCCAGGACTCCCTTGTTGGGGAAGATGTTTTTGCGCCTGTTGGTGAGCTTACCCGCGTTGTAGAGGTCCAGAAAGCCGTCGGTGCAGAGCTCCGTGTGCATGCCCAGGTCCTTCAGGTCGCTTTTGGCAATTATGGAGCCGAGGGCGTCCGGCGTGCCGCCTATGCCGAGCTGGAGCGTGGCCCCGTCCACGATATAGGGGATGACGTGCTCGGCTATGGCAATGTCCTCCGGGGAGGGGGCGCGCGAGGGGACCTGGGGAGCGGGGTGGTTATTTCCCTCCACGACCATAGTTACGTCGGAGATATGTATGCTCTCATTCCACGCGCCGTATATTTTCGGCAGGCGCTCGTTGACCTCCACGACTATGCTGCGGCAGCGGCCTATCATGTCCAGCGCCGTGCCGGAGGAGAGGGAGAAGTTGAAGTAGCCGTGCCTGTCCATGGGCGTGGCCTGCACGAAGGCGACGTCGGAGGGGATGTTCTCGCGGTAATACCAGGCGAGGTTGCGGAATATCATTGGGGAGAAGTAGCCCATGCCCCTGTCGAGGAGCTTGCGCTCATAGGCTGAGCAGTGCCAGGAATTATAAGTGAAGTGTTCGCCGTCGGGGTCGCTCTCTATGGCCTTTATGGGGCCGTACATTATCTGGGCGCGTATTTTTACATCGGTGAGTTCGTCTCTCCGGGAGGCGAGAGCCTCGTCGCAGAGCGCGGCGAAAGTGGTGCCGTTGCCGTATTCAACCCAGTCGCCGCTTTTTACAAGGGCTGCGGCCTGCGCGGGGGTACCCAGTTTGCTCCGGTACTCGCTTGTAAAATCCATGGTAGGTCCTCCAATTTCTATTTTTCGGCCTATCCATTATCGCATATGAGGCGCATAAAAACAAGCTCCACTTGGGAGCTTCTCCCGATATTTGCGCGCGGGCGAGTTATTGACATTATTGACAGCGTTTGCAACATGGTTTTGTCGAATATGCTCGAAGAATGCCGCGGTGCTTGCGCTCAGGGCCGCAGCGTGATATAGTATTACCACAACGGCAGACTGGAGGTCTTTAGGCATGACCGCCGGGAAAGCGATTTCCACTCCCGCGGCGGCCGGTGAAAAATGAACATTGCTAAAATCATGATTCCCAAGGTACTCACGGCCTTTGTGCACGAGGAGAGCTCGATACGCAGAGGGATGGAACTCATCAGGCGCCAGGGCTATACGGCTATACCCGTGCTTGACGCCGGCGGGACATACATAGGCACGGTGACGGAGGGCGACTTTTTGAGGCTGCTGGTCTCGGTTGGCTCAACGGACCCCAAAGACTATGAACTCAGGCAGATAAAGGACATTGTGCGCCACGATTTCTGCCCGCCTCTGGGCATTGACGCGGATGAGTCCGAGGTCATATCCGCAATAATGAGCCAGAACTTTGTGCCTATTGTGGACGTACGCGGCATACTCTGCGGAATCCTGACCCGGCGCGCGGTCATAAAGTATCTGGCCGAGAAGGCCGGCATCGAGACCGCGCAGGCGGAAAGGGCCAGGGCCCTCTGACAGAGACATACAGAGACATGAAGTAAACAAAAAGGCGGGCCAAAAGGCCCGCCTTGAGCTTCTCGAAAAAAGTGGCTTTGCCACTTTTTCGAGAAGCGCCGCATGGCGGAAGGAACTCGATTTCTTGCTAAAAAACCGTCCCTTCCGCCATGAGAAGTGTCATTTCCGAGGCACATGTCCACGGAAATGACGAATTTTGATTTCATTGTGTCATCCGCGGATAACGGAACTTAGGCGAAGCTTCCCGGCGGTGGGGAGGCTTTTCGACAGCCTGAAGGCGGGCCAAAGGGCCCGCCTTGCTTTTATGCCTGCGTTCAAGCCAGCTCGCCGGCAGCGCGCTCAAGGTGCGCGCGTATTTTTATGTGCTGGGGGCACGCCTCCTCGCAGCGGCCGCATTTCAGGCAGTCGGAGGCCGAGTGCCTGCCCATTATGGCGACGCTGTAGCGCCTGCGGGCGGTGGCGGGGTCGCCGTACATGTCGTTGATATTGAGGGCCTCCAGTATATTGGGGACGGGAATCTCCTGCGGGCAGACCTCCATGCAGTACCGGCAGGAGGTGCAGGGGATGGAACGCAGCCCGGCCAGGATGGTACGGACCTTCTCCAGGGCCTCCAGCTCGGCCGGGCCGAGGGGCTCAAAAGATTTCATGTAGGAGATGTTGTCGCGCATCTGCTCCAGACTGGACATGCCGGAGAGGACCGTGACTATGCCGTCCAGCGAGGCGGCAAAGCGGATGCCCCAAGAGGGGATGGACATATCCGGGCGCACGGACTTGAGAATGTCCGCGGCGTCCCGCGGCAGGTTGGCGAGCAGGCCGCCCTTCACGGGCTCCATTACCACTACGCTCTTGCCGTGGCGCCTGGCTGTCTCGTAGCATTTGCGCGACTCGACGGCGCTGTTCTCCCAGTCGGCGTAGTTTATCTGCAGCTGGACGAACTCTACTTCAGGGTGTTCGTTCAATATGCCGTCGAGCACGCTGGCCTTGTCATGGAAGGAGAAGCCGAGATGGCGTATCAGGCCGCGCTCCTTCTGCTCGAGGGCGAGGGACCAGATGTCGTAGTCGTCGAAGTACCTGGTGCGGTTCTCACCCAGGTTGTGCAGGAGGTAGAAGTCGAAATAGCCGGCGCCGCTGCGCTCGAGGGAGACGTTCAGCATGTCCCGCGCCTCGGCGCGGTCCTTCGCCATCCAGACAGGACATTTTGTGGCGAAGAGATAGCTCTCGCGGGGATGGCGGCTGGCCACGGCTTCACGGAAGGCCTCCTCAGAGCCGGGGTAGGCCCAGGAGCTGTCGAAGTAGCGGAACCCGCTCTCCAGGAAGAGATCCGCCATTTCGGCGACCTGCGGGACGTCTATCCTGTCCCCGTCCCGGGGCAGGCGCATCAGGCCAAAACCGAGCTTGGGTATGGACTCACCGAGATATTTTTCCACTGTATTCCTCCGTTCAGGCGTCCGGGGATATGACGGACCGGGCGGCGCGTATTGCGTTTATGCCGAGCGGGAAGCCCATATAGGGGAGGGCGTGCAGCAGGGCGGTGTATATCTCGGCCGCAGTGCAGCCGGACTTCAGGCAGCCGGAGACATGGGAGGGGAGCTGTTTTTCGGCCCCGAGGGCAGCGAGCAGGACGAGCGAGAGCAGCTCGCGGGTCTTGCCGTCCAGGACCCCGCGGGTGTAGAAGTCGCCGAAGAACCAGCCGGTGAGGACATCCGGCACCTCGCGGTTGAAGGGCTCGGGGAGGGAGGCAAACTCGTCGCGTATCTCGGTGCCGTATATGCTCTCCTGGATACGCCGGCCCTCCTCCATGCGCTCGTCCTCCGAGACGCGCCTGGCGCCCTCCAGCGGGAGGGAGATACCCTGCGCGGCAAAGGTCTCGTTCAGGGTGGAGACGGCGTTCAGCGTCCTGGGGCAGCCGATGAAGGGCATGCAGGAGTATATGGCCTCGCGCAGCTCCAGAGGGGTGACGCCCACATGCAGCGCGGCGGCGGTGTGCGACCTCAGCTGGGGGAGGCACTGATATGCGGAGAGGACGACGCAGGTTATGAGTTCGCGCATCCGGTCGTCGAGGGGGCCGGTATAGCTTATCTCGCCGAAGATAAGGCGCTGGAGTATCTGCATGAGCTCGGGGTCGCTGCCCTCGCCGGAGTTGGGCTTGCCGCCGAAGAGAACGGCAAATTTTTCTTCACAGGCTTTGATTCTGTCCATCTCAATACACCTCGCAATGAAATTATGTGATTATGTGATTCCCGGGCTCAGACAGACGCATCGGCCGGCGCGGCGGGTTCGGACTCGCGCTGTTCGTGTATCATGTAGTCCAGGCTGTCGAGCAGGCACTGTTTGGCGTGTATCTCTTCGAGCAGGCGGCAGCGTTCCAGGCGCAGCAGCCGGAGGCGGTCCGGGCCGGAACTGGCTAGCAGCGCCTTTATCCGCTCGGGCTCCACGCCGGCCTCGTACAGGCGGCTTATCAGGCAGAGGCGCTCCAGCTCCTCACTGCTGCAGGGGGATTCGGGGTCGATGAGCCCGCAGCGCGCATACAGCCGGAGTTTTCTGCTGTCTATGTGGTACTGCCCGCAGGCTTCGCTGAGCTTCATTTTGCCTCACGCTCCGGAAAACATAGTCGGCCGCGGTAAGCCCTGCGGCAGAATATATTTTACGGCCGGGGAGCGTCTTTGTCTAATACCTAGTTTTCATGCCTGCCGATGCTCGGAAAGCATCCTGCGGGCGTATTCGATGAAACGGGCGGCGGCAGGGCTCTGAGGGGCGCCGCGCTTCCAGGCGAGCACGGAGGTGGAGCTGAGAGCGGGGGAGAGGGGCACACAGACGAGCTCGCTGCGGTCCAGGTACGGGAGGGAGCCCTCGACGACCACGCAGATGCCGTAGCCGCATCTGGCGAGGACGGAGGCGTTGGTGCTCAGGTTTATGGTGCAGCGGATATCCAGCCGGGAAAAGTGCTCCCCAAACCAGCTGGCCACCTCGTTTCGAATGGCCTCCCGCATGACCATTATCAGGGGGCGGCGCGCCAGGTCGGCGGCCGTGACGCTCTCCCTGGAGGCCAGAGGGTCGTCCGGGCGCATGACCGCCACCCAACGCTCGAGGACGTCGAGGCGTATGAATTCATATTTCTCTATGCTCACCGGCTCAAGCAGCAGGCCGATATCGGTGAGCCCTCGGTCCATGCGGTCCCGTATGATGTCCGCGGTGCCGGTAAAGAGCTCAAAGCGCACGCCGCTATGGCGCGCAGTGAAGCCCTCCAGGAGGCTGGCCAGCAGCTTTACGGACTCAAGTTCGCCGCAGCCCAGGCTTATCTCGCCCTCCAGAAGCTCGGACTGCTCAATCAGTTCGCGTTCGGCCTTGTCGGCGAGGGAGACGATCTCCTCCGCCCGGCGCCTGAGCAGCAGGCCCTCGTTGGTCAGGGTTATGTGGCGCGTGCCGCGCTGGAACAGCCGCACGCCCAGCTCGTCCTCCAGCTGTGAGAGCTGGCGGCTGAGCGTGGGCTGCGTCATGTGCAGCACTTCGGCCGCGCGGGTTATGTTTTCCTCACGCACAACTGTGAGAAAATAGCGGAGTACGCGCAGTTCCATGGCTCTCACCTCCTGCAAATCATACCACAAAACGGCGTTGATATCCATACCCGGGAGGGTGAATTTGGGCCTCCAGCGGGTGGAAAAGTTCGAATTCTCCATGGAGAGGGGCTCCGGACACGCCGGCGTGTCCGGAGAAAGAGGGACATATTGGGCGCCGGGGAGCTCTGGCTCTTTACTTGAGGGCCCTAAACGTATATTATTTATAACGCGTACTGAACAAAGCCCAAGCCTTGAAAAACAGGGCTTTCAAGGCCAAGTTGCTTTGTTCAAGTGCAGGGCTTTTGAGCGAAATCGCTCAAAAGCCCTGCACCATCCCTTGATGTGGTGTGCCGCATCAAGGGATATACGCATTGAAGCAATGACCGAATTTCATCAAAACGCTCAAAATGCCGTTTTGATGAAATTGCGCGGCTGCCGCCGCGCGAATAAACCGCAGCGCGGTTTATTCGGCAGACATTATTATTAAACGCAAATAAAGTTGAAAGTTGCTTTGGAGGCAAGAATATGAAGGCATTCGGACTTAATGAGCTTAGGGAGATGTTTCTGAGTTTTTTTGAGACAAAGGGCCACCTGCGCCTGCCGAGCTTTTCGCTCGTGCCGCAGAACGACCCGTCATTGCTGCTCATAAACTCGGGCATGGCGCCGATGAAGCCGTATTTTACGGGTGAGCAGATCCCGCCGCGCAGGCGCATCTGCACCTGCCAGAAGTGCGTCCGCACCGGAGACATCGACAACATCGGCAAAACGGCCAGGCACGGCACCTTCTTTGAGATGCTGGGCAACTTCTCATTTGGGGACTACTTCAAGCACGAGGCCATAGCCTGGTGCTGGGAGTTCCTCACCAGCCCCGACTGGGTCGGCATGGACCCGGACAGGCTCTATCCGAGTGTCTATGTGGACGACGACGAGGCCTTCAACATCTGGAGAGACGAGATAGGCATCGCCCCGGAGCGTATCTTCCGCTTCGGCCGGGAGGACAACTTCTGGGAGCACGGCAGCGGAGCCTGCGGGCCGTGCAGCGAGGTGTATTACGACCGCGGGGAGAAGTACGGCTGCGGCAAGCCCACCTGCACCGTCGGCTGCGACTGCGACCGCTATATCGAGGTCTGGAACAACGTGTTTTCACAGTTCAACAGCGACGGGCAGGGGCACTATACGGAGCTGGCGAGCAAGAATATAGACACGGGCATGGGCCTCGAGCGCCTGGCCTGCGTCTGCCAGGACGTGCCGAGCCTCTTCGACGTGGACACCGTCATGAACATCACGCACAGGGTGAGCGAGATAACCGGCGCGCACTACGGCGAGGCCCACAAGACGGATGTCAGCCTGCGCGTGATAACGGACCACATCCGCAGCGCCACGTTCCTGATAGGCGACGGCGTGCTGCCATCAAACGAGGGCCGCGGCTATGTCCTGCGCCGCCTGCTGCGCCGCGCCGCGCGGCACGGCAAGCTGCTGGGCGTCAACGAGCCCTTCCTCTACAAGGTCTGCGAGACCGTAATTCACGAGAACAGAGGCGCGTACCCCGATCTGGCGGACAAGCAGGCATTCATAACCCGCGTGATAAGGACCGAGGAGGAGAGCTTCGGGCGGACGATAGACGCCGGAATGAGGATACTCTCCGAGCTGATGGACGGCCTGCGCGAAAAGGGCGAGAGCGTGCTGCCGGGGGCGGACGCCTTCAGGCTGTACGACACCTATGGCTTCCCTCTGGATCTGACCGAGGACATTCTGGCCGACGCGGGCATGACCGCCGACACGGAGGGCTTTGACGCGCTGATGAATGAGCAGCGCGAGAGGGCCAGAGCGGCCAGAGGCGAGATAAGCGGTTGGAGCGGGCTCGACCTGGGGCTCGACAATGTGCCCACGGCGTTCACCGGGTATGACACGCTCGAGGACAGCGGCACGGTG
Organism: uncultured Oscillospiraceae bacterium; assembly: GCA_944385755.1. Lineage (GTDB taxonomy): Bacteria > Bacillota > Clostridia > Oscillospirales > Oscillospiraceae > Scatomorpha. Next base: position 13,522 of record CALWYN010000159.1, on the reverse strand, counting down.
GAGGCCCTGATTGCCGCCGGTGAGCTCTCCGGCGAGCTGGGCGAGGGCGCCGAGGGCAGCGTTGTCCTCGACAAGACACCCTTCTACGCGGAGATGGGCGGACAGGTGGCCGACCACGGAGTTATCACCACCGCCGGCGGGGCGCTGTTCACGGTCACGGATGTCCAGAGGACCAAGGGCGGCAAATACCTGCACACCGGACGCATGGAGCGCGGCTCCCTCCGGCTGGGCGAGCGCGTGACTGCCGTTGTGGACAGCGGGCGGCGGCGCGCCATAATGCGCGCGCACTCCGCGACGCACCTGCTGCACGCCGCGCTTCGCAGGGTACTCGGGGACCACGTCCATCAGGCGGGCTCGCTGGTGGAGCCGGACAAGCTGCGTTTTGATTTCACCCACTTTTCGGCCATGACCGGTGAGGAGCTGCTGGAGGTAGCGCGCCTGGTGAACATGGAGATACTCGAAGGGGACGGCATCAGCACCGAGGAGATGAGCCTCGACGCAGCGCGTGAAAAGGGGGCACAGGCCCTCTTCGGCGAGAAATACGGCGAGCGCGTCCGTGTCGTCACCATGGGCGGCTTCTCGAGCGAGCTCTGCGGCGGAACCCATGTGGACAACACGGCCAAAGTCGGGCCGTTCAGGATAGAGAGCGAGTTTTCTGTCGCCAGCGGCGTGAGGCGCATAGAGGCCGTCACCGGCGTGGAGTTCTTCCGCGAGAACGAGGAGAACAACAGGCGGCTGCTCGAGATGGCCAATGTGCTCAGGACCTCGCCCTTCGATGTGGTGGAGAAGGCGAAGAGCGCAATGAACGACCTCAGGGAGCTCCACAAGAGGGTGGAGGCCCTGCAGGACAGGCTCCGCTCCGGAGAGATAGACGGCTTCCTGGCCTCCGCAAAGTCGGTGGGGGATCTGAGGATAGTCACCGCCACCCTGCCGGACGCCGGGGCGGACGACATGAGGCGGATGGGCGACTTCCTGCGCGACAGGGCCGCGAACGTCGTGGCTGTGCTGGCCTCGGTGTCGGGGGAGGACAAGATAACCTTCCTCGCCGTCTGCGGCAAAGAGGCGGTGGCCAGAGGCGTCAAGGCGGGAGATCTGATACGCCAGGTGACGGCCCTGACCGGCGGCAAGGGCGGCGGAAAGCCAGACTCCGCGATGGGCGGCGGCAAGGACGTATATATGCTCGACAACGCCCTGGCTATGGTGGACAATTTCGTGGCCATAAAGCTCGGGCTGGTAAAACAGGACTGAGGAGGAAATTACATGAACGACTGCCTTTTCTGCAAGATAGCCGCCGGCGAGATACCCTCGAACAAGGTATATGAGGATGCGGATGTCCTGGCGTTCCGGGACATAAACCCCCAGGCTCCGGTGCACATCCTGGTCATCCCCAAGGCGCACGCCGCGGATTCCGCCGCGCAAATCACGGCCGGGAACAGCGCCGTGGTGGCCAGGTGTTTCGAGGCCATAGCCAAAGTGGCGGAGGCCGAGGGCCTGAAAGACGGCTTCCGGGTTATCACGAACTCGGGCGCCGCGGCGGGCCAGACCGTCCCGCATCTGCATTTCCACATCCTGGCCGGGTGTGATATGAGCGATAGGCTTGTGTGAGCGCAAAAGGCCGCCGTCAGGCGGCTTTTTGCGTATCCTGAGGAATAAGAGGAGGCAAGAGAGTGTTCAGGACGGAATACAGTTCGCCGCTGGGCGTGCTGACGCTGGCGGCGGAGAACGGAGAACTGAAGGGCCTGTGGATGGAGGGGCAGAAGTACTTCGGGGCGGGACTGGCTCTGGAGCCGGGAGATGACCCCGCCTTTCGGGCGGCCGGGAGATGGCTTGACAGCTATTTCAGAGGCGAGAGGCCGGGAATGGAGGGGCTGACGCTCTCCCCGGAGGGGACGCCGTTCCGGCGCGAGGTCTGGGAGCTGCTGCTCGAGATACCCTACGGTGAGGTGACGAGCTATGGGGAGCTGGCGGCGCGTCTCGCCGAGCGCACAGGCAGGACCGTAACGGCCAGGGCCGTGGGGGGAGCGGTCGGCCACAACCCCATCTCCATAATCATCCCCTGCCACAGGGTTCTGGGGGCGGACGGCTCCCTCACCGGATATGCCGGAGGAGTGGAGCGCAAGAGCTGGCTGCTCAGGCACGAGGGCGCGCCGGCGGACAGGTGAGGACCCGGTCTGGAAAAGCTGATAAACGCACAATGCCTCCCGGGCCCAATGGGCCCGGGAGGCATTGTGCGTTGGGCGCCGGATTTAAGTGTTCCCGGCCCTCGTGCCCTTGGGAGGAGGCCGCCGGACAGAGCCGGGGCGCGGCGCTGGGGCACCTGCCGCCGGAGCGGAGGTTCGCTCCTCGCCGGGCGGTTCAGATGTGAAAGCGCCGGCGGGCCTCCTCGCGGAGGGAGGGGACCCGGCGGATAACAATGAGGGGGATGCAGAGGCCCACACAGGAGATGAGCACTATCAGCGACCAGCCGGGGAGCCAGGCGTCATGGAGATAGAGGTCGCATATCAGCTCCACGGCGACGGCCAGGAAGCCGGCGGAGAGCAGCACGAGTATCGCCGAGGAGAGTATGGACAGACGCCGGTACTTCACCACCCAGATGACAGTGGGGCAGACGCAGACCGCGCAGAGCAGTATCGGCACGGCTAGGTGAAGATACCAGTCCAGGCCGTGCACGGCCAGGGCTATCAGCAGGACGTAGACGCCTATCGCCAGCGTGTCGAGCGTCAGCCTGTACCAGGCGTTGATTTTCCTGAAGAGGAGAGGAACCGCAAACCAGACCCAGAACATGACCGCCGCGCCGCCGGGGAAGAAGGACCACCAGAGCTCGCGGTAAAATATCAGGTTCAGCACCCCGCAGCAGACTGTGACCGAGGCGAACATGGCGCTCAGGAGCAGTCCGGCCATGCGGCGGGAGACGGGCTCGACCTCCTCGTGGCGGGTGGGAAAGAAGGGGGGTGCGTCCCTGTCTATGGGGGCCCGGGGATTCAGCACGGGTGTGGAACACAGGGGGCACTTCCCGACCCCGGCGCCCAGCTCGACGCCGCAATTTACACAGTATGACATGGCATCCTCCTTACTCTAAGGGCGTGTGCTCTCGACATGGACATGCAGGCCCTCGCGGACGAGAAAGCGGAAAAACTCGCGCTCGAGGTCGTTTTCCTGTTGGGTGCCCGAAAAGGTTATCTCCATCGTGTCGCCGTAGCCTATGGCGGAGATGTGGGGGCGGGCGACGGCAGCCTGACCCAGGACGACCTCCATGTGCTCTATGTGGGCGGACATCTGCTCGGGCACGGAAAAATAGCCGGGATTGGTGAAGGTGGCGGTGTAGGGACGCACTCCGCTGGAGCGGTAGCTCCTCAGCATTATCAGGTTTTTGACCACGCGGGGAATTATCTGCAGCAGGGGATTGTACTGCAGCCTCACTCCCCGCGTCATGACGGCCTGCAGGTTCTGCCGCGTGGCGTACAGGCGCATCTGACAGCGGACCAGGTTGACCAGCTCGGCGAGGCCGTAGTCCCCCAGACCGGGGTCTGCCGTGACCTGGACGGTCATGATGAAGTTTCTGAGCGTCTCGGTGGGGAAATATGCACGGAGGTTGACGGGTATCCCCAAAGTCACGGGCCTCTGGCGGTGGTGGCGCTCCTGGCGCTGCTTTTCGAGCAGAAGATGTATGAGTACGGCGGCCAGGTACTCGGTTATGGTGCCGCCAAGGGCCGCGGCGCGAGCCTTGAGCGAGGCGATTGAGACAAAGCCCATGGTGACATTGAAAGTGTAGAAGGGTTCGGGCGTCCCGATATCCTGATACGCGCGCCTGACCTGCGCCGGACGGCGGGAGACGCGCCCGGCGTGGCGGCGGTAGGCGTCCTCCAGCTCTTCCCGCTGTGGCGGGGCGTCGAGGTCGACGGCGCAGTCCGCCGGGATGTCCTCCCCAAGCTGCCGGAGGTATTCGGCGAGCAGGGCCCTGAAGAAAACCAGGGAGCCGGCGCCGTCCGCCAGCGCGTGGAACACCTCTATCGAGATCCTGCGGCCGTAATAGAGAAAGCGGACCAGCCAGCCGTTGTCCTCCCCGAAGCGCACCGGGCGGCAGAAATCCGCCGCGTCCTCGCGCACGAAGGGGCCGGGAGAGGGGTTGGGCTCAAAATAGTACCAGAAGAAGCCGCGGCGTATGCGCACGGCAAAACCCGGGAAACGGGGCATGGCGCGCTCAACTGCCCGCTGCAGCGCCTCCGGGTCCACATCTCGGTCCATGAAGGCGGAGAAGCGGTATATCGCCGAGTAGTCCTCCCGCTGGATAGCGGAGTACATGACGCTGGCGTTGTCCATGCGGTACCAGGGCGTCGCGCTGTCAGCCAAGCGGCTCACCTCCTTTATAAATATCATACCACCCGGGCGGGCCTTTTAGCAAGGGCGGATGAAAAGAGACATTTCATTGGGGCAAATGCAAGATATCAAGACTGAAATTGCAAAATGCGCTGTAACAAATCCACAATATACGCATATATTACAGTAAAATGCAAAATAAGATATTGCAAAATTCATTTTATATGTTATAATGCACTAAAGTGCTATTGGGAGGCTGTATGATGATTGAGTTGAACAGGGAAAAAAACGTGCTGATGGAGTGCGAGTACAAGTACAGCCTTCAGGACAGGGAAGAGGGCAACCTGTACCGGGATATGTTCCCATATGAGGAGGTGCCGAAATGTACCTTCAATTTCCGGCTGACGCCATCCAATATGCCGGAGCACATATGGATAACCGACACGACCTTCCGGGACGGACAGCAGAGCCGCGCGCCTTATGAGCCGGGGCAGATAGTGGATATATTCAAGCTGCTGCACAGGCTGGGCGGACCGAGGGGCATAATAAGGCAGTCGGAGTTCTTCCTCTACAGCGAACGTGACAGGGAGGCGCTGAGGCGCTGCCAGGAGCTCGGCTACGAGTTTCCAGAGATAACGGGCTGGATAAGGGCCACAAAGGAGGATTTCAAGCTCGCAAAGGGGCTGGGGCTCAGGGAGTGCGGCATACTGGTGAGCTGTTCGGATTACCATATATACAAGAAGCTGAAAAAGACCAGGCGGCAGGCCATGGACGGATACCTGGCGGTCATAAAGGAGGCTCTGGACGCGGGCATATATCCGCGCTGCCACTTTGAGGACATCACAAGGGCGGATTTCTACGGCTTCGTAGTGCCCTTTGCGCACGCGATAAGCGACCTCATGGGCGAGAGCGGGCTGCCTATAAAGATAAGGGCCTGCGACACAATGGGCTACGGCGTGCCCTACGCCGGCGCGTCCCTGCCGAGGAGCGTGGCGGGGATCATATACGGGCTGAGAAACTATGGGGGCTTTCCGTCCGAGCTGCTGGAGTGGCATGGCCACAACGACTTCTATAAGGCTGTGGCAAATTCGGCCACGGCGTGGCTCTACGGGGCCTCGAGCGTCAACTGCTCGCTGCTCGGCATAGGCGAGAGGACGGGAAACACGCCTCTGGAGGCCATGGTGATTGAGTACGCACAGCTCAAGGGCACGATGGACGGCATGGACCCCACCGTGATAAGGGAGATCGCGGACTATTTCGAGAGGGAGATAGGCTATCACATTCCGGAGAACACGCCCTTTGTGGGGCGGAACTTCAACACCACGCAGGCGGGCATACACGCGGACGGACTGCTCAAGGACGAGGAGATATACAACATATTTGACACGGAGAAGATACTGAACAGCCCGCCGCGCGTCACTATTTCCAAGAATTCAGGCGCTGCCGGAATAGCCGTCTGGTTATCCCATTATCTGGGGCGTGAGGTGGAAAAGAACGACAGGGATGTGCTGGCGCTGAAGGCCTGGGTCGACGGGCAGTATGAGAGCGGACGCGTGACAAACATCGGGCCAGGAGAACTGGCAGAGGAGTACGAGAAAATAAGGGGAGGCAGTGTGGCATGAACATTACGGAGAAGATAATCAGCGCGCATCTGGAGGCCGGTGAGATGAGGGCCGGGGAGGAGATAGCCATACGGATTGACCAGACCCTGACCCAGGACTCCACCGGGACAATGGCCTACCTGCAGTTTGAGGCGATGGGCATAGACAGGGTGCGGACAAAGCGTTCCGTGGCGTACATAGATCACAACATGCTCCAGTCCGGCTTTGAGAACGCGGACGACCACAAATATATCCAGACGGTGGCGGCAAAGCACGGCATATGGTTCTCCCGGCCGGGAAACGGAATCTGCCATCAGGTGCAGCTCGAGAGGTTCTCAATCCCCGGGGAGACGCTGCTCGGCTCGGACAGCCACACCCCCACCTGCGGGGCCGCAGGCATGCTGGCCACAGGAGCAGGGGGGCTGGACGTCGCGGTGGCCATGGGCGGCGGGGCCTATTACCTGACCATGCCGCGCGTCTGCCGCGTGGTGCTCACGGGAGAGCTGAAGCCAATGGTGGCGGCCAAGGACGTCATACTCGAGATACTCAGGAGACTGGGAGTCAAAGGCGGAGTGGGCAAGGTCATGGAGTACGCCGGAGACGGACTGGCCTCTCTGAGCGTGCCGGAGAGGGCCACCATAGCAAATATGGGGGCAGAGCTGGGGGCAACGACATCCATTTTCCCGAGCGACAACAGGACGAGGGAATTCTTCGCCGCGCGCGGCAGGGCGGGGGACTGGAGGGAGCTCAGGGCCGACCCGGACGCGGAGTACGACGAGGAGATAACCATTGACCTCTCGGCGCTCCACCCAATGGCCGCGCAGCCGCACAGCCCGGACAATGTGACGGAGATCTCGTCCATCGCGGGGATAAAAGTGGACCAGGTGTGCATCGGCAGCTGCACGAACTCGTCTTTCTGTGATATGATGCGCGTGGCCGGTATACTCGCGGGAAAGCATGTGGCGCCCAATGTGAGCCTGACAATCTCGCCCGGCTCCAGGCAGGTGCTGAGGGCGCTCGCCTCAAACGGCGCCCTGGCCAAGATGGTGACCGCCGGGGCGAGAATACTGGAGTGCGCCTGCGGGCCGTGCATAGGCATGGGGCAGGCCCCGGCTTCGGACGCGGTGAGCCTGAGGACCTTCAACAGGAATTTTTACGGGCGGAGCGGCACGGCTTCGGCCAAGGTGTATCTGGTGAGCCCGGAGACGGCAGCCGTCTCCGCCGTGACGGGAGTGCTGACGGACCCGGAGACCTGGGACGGCGGGGAACCGCCGTACAGCGTGCCTGAGCTCTTCGACATAGACGACGGGATGCTGATACGCCCGGTTGCGGACACCTCGCGCATAGAGGTCGTGCGCGGACCCAATATAAAGCCCTTCCCCAAGGCTTCCCCGCCGGCAGAGACCCTCTCGGGGCCGGTGCTGATAAAGGTGGGGGACAACATAACCACGGACCACATCATGCCGTCCAACGCCAGGCTGCTGCCGTACCGCTCCAACATACCGTATCTCGCGGACTACTGCATGACGCCCTGTGACCCGCTCTTCCCGGAGAGGGCGAAGGCCGCCGGGGGCGGCTTCATACTGGGCGGGGCCAATTACGGACAGGGCTCAAGCCGCGAACACGCGGCGCTGGTGCCGCTGTATCTGGGCATAAAAGCCGTGCTGGCCAAGAGCTTTGCCAGGATACACCGCGCAAATCTTATCAACAACGGCATTCTGCCGCTGGAATTCGTCTCGGAGGCGGATTACGACGCCGCGGCCGAGGGAGAGGAGCTGGAGATATCCTCGGCGCCGGAACAAATCCGGGCCGCGGCCGAAGGAGCCGAGGTAACTGCCTGCATCGGAGGCAGGGAAGTAAAACTGAGGCTGGACATCACTGAGCGGCAGAGGGACATCCTGCTCGCGGGAGGACTGCTGAACTACACCAGGGAGCGGGAGGCAAAATAAACCCGGCGGCCGCATGCTGGCCGGAAGGAACTGACAGGGGATGAAATTATGCATAAAGTTACGCTCATACCGGGAGACGGGATAGGGCCGGAAGTCGCCCTGGCCGCGCGCCGGGTGGTTGACGCCTCGGGCGCGGAGATAGAGTGGCACGTGGCGGAGGCCGGCGAGGCCCAGATGGACGTCTGCGGCACGCCTCTGCCGGAGGCGACGCTGGAGTCCATAAGGCGCGACCGTGTGGCTCTGAAGGGCCCGATAACCACGCCGGTGGGCACCGGCTTCCGCAGCGTCAATGTGGCCCTGAGGAAGGAATTTGACCTCTACGCCAACGTCAGGCCGGTGAGGAACTTCCCGGGAGTGAAGAGCCGCTACGAGGGCGTGGACCTGGTCGTCGTGCGCGAGAACACGGAGGATTTGTACGCCGGTATCGAGCACATGATAGGGGACTACGCGGCGGAGAGCATAAAGCTCATAACCCGCGCCGGCTCGGAGCGCATAGCGCGCTACGCCTTTGACTACGCCGCGGCGAACGGGCGGAAAAAAGTCACGGCCATACACAAGGCGAACATCATGAAGTGCACGGACGGCCTGTTTCTGGACACGGTGAGGGCAGTTGCGGCGCAGTATCCGCAGATAGAGTTCACGGATGAGATCGTGGACGCCGCATGCATGCACGTTGTGCAGCGGCCGGAGAACTACGACGTGCTGGTGCTTCCGAACCTCTATGGGGATATCATGTCCGACCTGTGCGCCGGACTCGTGGGCGGGATAGGACTCGCGCCGAGCGCGAATATAGGCGAGGGCTGCGCCATCTTCGAGGCCGTACACGGCAGCGCGCCCAAACACGCGGGAAAGAACGACGCGAACCCCACGGCGCTCATACTCTCCGCCGCCATGATGCTCAGGCATCTGGGAGAGGGAGAGGCCGCCGGGAGGATTGAGACCGCCGTTTTGTCCCTGCTGGAGGGCGGGGTACAGGTGACCTATGACCTCGGCGGCGGACTGGGGACCAGCGAATTTGCCGACGCATTGATAGCTCAGATGGGGAAGTAAATTTTACTTGCATTGCCGGGACATATATGTTATACTGTTCTGGCTCGCGGGTGTAGTTCAATGGCAGAACATCAGCTTCCCAAGCTGAATACGAGGGTTCGATTCCCTTCACCCGCTCCACGCCGTCGCAAGCTGCATATCGCTTGAGACGGCGATTTTTCTTTCAGAACAATCGTCGTCTCGCGCTCACTCCGCTGCTCCTCCTTTCAAAATTGAACCCGCTTCGCCGGGCTTCAATTTTGTTTTTTCTCATTTATAGGCTCAAATGCTGCAAGAACACTGGAACCAAGCCGGAGCAAAGTCCGCTTTGCTCCGGCGTCTTTTTATGCCCGCGGCAAAAAAGAGGCCATCCGCCCGCTCCCTTGCTCCTCCTTGCCAACTGCGGCCTGCTGCGCCGGGCTCGCAGTTGGGCTCGTTTCCCGATTTGCCGCAAGCATCACATCGCCTGTCCTGACTTTTATTTATTCTGTAAAAAGTCAGGCGCGCTCGTTTGCTGCCCTCCCTTCAAAATCGCAACCGCGTTGTTGGGCTGAGATTTCGTTTTCGCGGTGGCTGTGTCCGCCGCCCCGGGCGCGGTTGGTCTGCCGCAGGGCGGTATTTTTTCAGGGCGCATCCCCAATGGGCCCAAGAGAAAGAGGCCAGTATTGCCTGGGCAATACTGGCCTCTTCCCTTTGCCTTAAAGGAGATGCTTGTATGGAGAGTGAGTATGGGTGTGTTGTTTACTTCTCGGCAACATACTGCTTCTTCCCGGTCAGGATATCCTCGTCCATCATCTTGAGGGACTTGGCGACGATGCCGGTGCCGACCATGTTGCCCATGCAGTTGGTGGCGGTGTTGACGGGGTCAACGACGGCCCACAGCGGGCTGAGGAGGGCGACAAGGTCCAGAGGCAGGCCCAGAGAGGTTAGCATGACGGTGGAGATGACTATCTGCGCGCCGTTGATGCCGACGGTGCCGACGGCCATGAGGCAGGCCATGATGACTATCTGGAACACGAGCAGGGGGGTGACCTGGAAGCCGTAGACGTTCAGGGCGAAAACCGCAACGCAGGCCTGCGCAATGGCGGCGGCGTTCATGTTGCAGGTATTGCCGAGGGGGAGCGTGAAGCTGTAGACGCGCTCGTCAATGCCGAGCTGCTCTCTGGAGACCTGCATCTCAAGGGGCAGGGTGGCGGCAGAGGAGCCGGTGGCGGCGGCCATGACCAGGACGCTGATGTTGCGCTTGTAGTAGTTTATCGGGTTTATCTTCCCGAGGAGTGCGAGCAGGATGGGGTATATCACAATCAGCATCAGGCCGCAGCCGACAAAGTCTATGAGGAGGAACTTGCCGAGGTTTGCGACCATGGTGCCGGTGAACTGAGGAACCATGGGCGCGACCAGACCGAAGATGCCGATGGGGCAGAGCTGGACAATCCAGTTGGTCATCTTGGTGAAGACCTCCATGCACTGCTCGTTGAACTTGATTACGACCTGGGCCTTGTCAGAGACGGCAAGGATGCAGCAGCCGAGCAGTATCGCAAAAATAATCACGGGCAGGAGCTCGTTGTTCGCCATCGAGCCGACAATGCTGCTGGGAATCCAGCTCAGCAGCGTCTCCGTGAAGCTATAGGATACGGCCAGTTCTTCACCGGCTCCGACGGAGGCGCCGATGTCGACGCCGGCACCGGGATTCAGTATCATGCACAGGCCGACGCTGAGCGCCGCGGCGAAGAGGGTGGTGAACACAATCCAGAGAACATAGCGCAGGCCTATCGTGCGCATGAGGGATATATCGCCCAGCGAGCACACGCCGCTGACCAGAGAGAAGAACACGAACGGGATGAGGAGCATCCTCATAAGGGCTATGAAGATGTCGCCGAGTATAGACACCGCCTCGCCGCCCTCCGGCCACGCGAAGCCGAGTATAAGACCCAGTATAACGGCCGCCAGTATCTTTTTCCACAGTGCAATTTTAGCGAGCTTTTTCACTTTTTTGAGCCTCCTATATTTAATGCGCTCTTTTTGCCACAACTGAATTCAGTCGATGTAGGCTACCAGTTCCATCTCTACTTTGACGCCGGGCAGCATTTCCTTGACGGCAATCGTGGCGCGGGCGGGCAGGGGCCTCTCGGTGAGACACTCCTTGTAAGCCCTGTTCATCTCGTCAAAATCAGAGATGTCCAGCAGGTACACGGTCACTTTCACCAGGTCCTTCAGCGAACCGTGCGCCTGGGCGAGCAGGAGCCCGGCGTTCTCGAAAATCTTTTTGGTCTGTTCATAGACGGAATCGTCGAGCTCCCCCTCGGGGCCGTACGAACCGATGATTCCGGTAAAGAACAGTTTGTCACAGACCAGTCCCTGCGAGTAAGGGCCGTGGGCCGGGCCTATGCGCTGCTCATCCTTTACTTCGTACTTCTCCATTAATTTTCCTTCCTCCCTTTCTTTTTATTGATCCGAAAATATGTATCCAGGACTCCTGCCGGGCAAATTTCTCTGCCGGCCTACATCTGCCCTAACATCTAATTGTAGGATAATACAACAAAAACGCTGAGTCAAGCTTTTTAGTGCCGTTATTTCTGACAAGATAATTGTGAACATTTTGTGAAATCTAACAAATTGAAAAGCAAAAAACCTGCCGCACTTGACAAAATGAAAACATCAAGAGTATAATTAAATATCCGAAAGTAGAATTGTAGGACATATTAATTGTTTTCTGACATCTGCCCTGCGGCCCACATCAAAATTGATAAGGAGTAATAGAAAATGATGCAGTTTGGCATTGAGACCGAGACACTTCATCTGTGGTTTCAGAATAAGCGTATGGACGCCTTCGGCTTCATAGACAAGGCGGTTGAATTCGGCTATGACGGCATTGTGTTCAACATAATCGAAAAGAAGAATCAGACCGACGGCCTCGCCACCCTAGGATTTGACACCCCCGAGAATCTGGGCAAAATCCGCGACAAGCTCAGGGAGAACAATCTCTATGTTGAAATTGATACCCGCGGAACCGGTTATGACCACCTCTGCCATGTGCTGGACATAGCGGAGTTCCTGGGCGCCAGCAGGGTCAGGACATTTATAATGGGCGACCCCAAGTCATACAGCCACGGCAATCTCGGCGGCAGCTTCTGCCTCGACGACCTCAAGAGCGGCATAGAGGAGCTCAAACTGATAGCGCCGGTGCTGGAGAAGAAGCGCATTTTCCTCGCGGTCGAGAACCACGAGAATGAGACCGCGGCTGACATGAACTGGATAGTCGAGCAGGTTAACAGCCCCTGGATAGGGCTGCTCTACGATCCGGGCAACTTCATGAACGCCTGGCAGGACCCCGTGGAGGCTGTAAAGATTTGCGCTCCCCATATCTTCGGCACGCACCTGAGAGACGCGGCCGTGATAATGGACGGGGACCAGCCGGTCGTCACAGCCATGCTCCCGGGCAGGGGCTCCATAGATCTCAAGGGCGTTATACGTGAGTTGGTGAAGAACACCACGTTGCAGAGATTCAACATTGAGAGCAGCTATCTCTACACCGGCAAGTTCAAGCGTCCCGCGGGAACCGGCGGCTGCTCTGAGTTTACCGGGACTTTCAAGATAATAGATCCCCCCATGCCGCCGGAGGAGGTGCGTCCTCTGGACTACTACCTGTACGAGGGCGACCGTCTGGAAGAGCAGATGGAGCTGCAGATGGAAAATATGAGGATGGCCGGGAAGTACATGAAAGACCTGTATATGCAGGTAATTTCCGAAGAAGACAACAGCTGAGCAGCAACCCCAAAACGATTTCATTGTAAAGAGTTTTTTCGTGGTTTCTGTCCTTGCATATGTAAAAAGGTTGTTGTATAATACGCATATGTGAGGTTGAGATTATGGATGGTTTACAAAAGCCGACAAGGGTGACCCTGTCTGCTCAAATCGTTGAGCAGATGGAGAGATGCATAAAAGATGGAACCTGGCTCGTGGGAAGCTGCATTCCGGGTGAGCTTGACCTGATGGAGACTTTTGGGGTGAGCCGCAACACGGTGCGCGAGGCGACTTTGTCACTCGTCCACGCGGGCCTGCTGCAGGCGCGTCCGGGCGATGGCACTTACGTCATCAGCACCGACCGGCTGGACGCCGCGATGCTCAGGCGTCTGCGCAACGCCAAGCCCAGGGATGTGCTGGAGGTCCGTCTTGCGCTCGAGGTCAATATAGTCCAGCTCGCCTGCAGGCACAGCGAGGAGGAGGATATGGCCGCGCTGCATGAGGCAATGCTGAGGCGTGAGCGCCAGGACATATCCATGGACGATTTTATCAAGGCCGACCTTGAGTTCCATCTCCAGATAGCCAGGCAGAGCCACAACAGCCTGATGTATGACCTCTATAAATCATGCCTGTCATTCATTGAGGACGAGATATACGCCTACCTGATGTCGAGCGGCTCCCATCATCAGAATGACAAGCACCGTGAGCTCTGTCAGGCCATCATCGACAGGGATGAAGACAGAGCGGTCGACCTTGTGTGCGCTATTCTGGAGGACGAGCGGACTATCTTTGTCGAGGCAGGGCTTTTGAAAAAATAGTATCCGCTGAAAATCATACATAAAACATAAGCGCCCCACCATGTGGGGCGCTTATGTTGTTTAT
>CALWYN010000158.1 GCA_944385755.1 uncultured Oscillospiraceae bacterium | reverse complement strand
CTGCTGGAACATATCATCGTTCCCCGCGCTGCTGACTATCAGCAGTCCGGAGCCGGTAAAGCCCAGCACGTTCTGCCCGAACATGCCCGAGAACAGGAAGCTCGGTATGTGCCTCCCCGTCCAGATTTGGTAGCCGTAGTCGTAGTCCCCGTAGTTCTCCGGGGGATGGGCGTGGGCGGAGGTGGCCTCGTCTATCCACTCGACCGAAATGAGGCGCCTCCCTTGCCAGAGCCCGCGGTTGAGCACCAGCAGACCCAGCTTTGCCAGGTCCTCCTGGCACATGTACAACCCCCAGCCGCCCTTCTCTATGCCCATGGGGCAGCGTTCCCAGTGGCAGCTGCCGATGCCCAGCGGCTCGAACAGCTTCTCCCGCAGGTAGTCCGTCATGTTCCGGCCCGAGACCTCCCGGACTATGGCCGACAGCATGTATGTGTTCATGCTGTTATAGGCAAACTTCTCCCCGGGCGCGCTCACCGGCACCGACTCCAGGAAGCCCCTCACCCAGTCCATCGCCGTCACGGAGCCCGCCTCGTTGAACAGCACCCCGCTGGTCATCGTCAGCAGGTGCCGCACGGTGAGGTCCCTGAGCGTGAGCTGCGAGAGTTTGGGGACCCTGTCGCCCAGGAGCTTCACGACCCTGTCGTCCAGGGAGAGCTTCCCCTCGTCCACCAGCAGCCCCACGGCCAGCGCCGTCACGCTCTTGCACTCGGAGTAGGAGATGTGCCAGATCTCGCGGTCATAGGCCCCGAAATTCGCCTCCGCTATCACCGCCCCGTCCCTCAGTATGGTGACGGAGTGCATGTCCAGCTCCTCCATCCCCGCCAGGCGCCGGAAATACTCCTCCAGCACCGCGGACGGGACCCCCTTTTCCTCCGGCGCGGCCCGGGGGAGGCGCAGGCCCGGCCGGGGGATGAATTCCGGCTTGTCCGGCCCGCCCTCAATCACCGGTTCTGTCGGCGCATTGGGGTTCATCAGCTGCCTTATCAACGCTATGGAATTGGAAGTTACCTGTAAATCCATATAGCCCTCCATATTTTCCATCATTATATATCCAGGCCGTGTATCGCGCAAGAGAATTTACTGTTGACAGGCAACCGTACTATGCGTATAATACAGTTAAACCGTACCACTCGTGTAATACAGTTTTGCCGGGAGGTGAGCTCCGTGATATCTTTCGACGGCCTCCGCCTTGAGGAGGGCCGCCCCATATACCTGCAGATAGTCCTGCACATCAAGCGGGGCATAGTCTCCGGCGCCATAGCGGACGGGGACGAGCTCCCCTCCCGCCGCATTCTCTCCGCCCTGCTGGGGGTGAACCCCAACACGGTGCAGAAGGCCTGCCGCGCCCTCGAGGAGGAGGGGCTCATCACCTCGCACGCCGGGGCCAGGAGCTTCGCCGTGGTGACGCCGGAGACAATAGCCGCCTGCCGCGCCGAGCTGGTGCGCGGCGGCGCGGAGAGCTGGGCCCGCTCGGCCCGCGGCCTGGGCCTCGGGCTCGACGAGGCGCTCGAGCTGATAAGGGAAGTATGGGATAACCCCAAGGAGGAGGAACAATGAGAGTATTTTCCGTCCTCGCCCTCGCGGCGAGGCAGCGCGTTTACAAACTGCTCGCGCTCATATTGCTGCTCGCCGCCGCGCAGGGCGTGCTCTTCGGGCGGCTGTTCGGCTCCTTTAACGGCGCCATGGCCCTGGAGAGCGCCGTGAGCGAGAGCCGCATGTCCTTTGCCCTGCTGGCGGTGTTTCTGCTGCTCTATTTCCTGCTCTGCAGGGACGGCAGCGAGCGCGGCGGCTCCCACCCGGGCTACACCCTGGCCAGGCTGGGCACCGGCGAGTTCGGCGCCACCCTCTGCGCCGCCGCCGTCAACGCCGCCTGTTTCCTCATACTCTGGGCGTCCGCGGCCGGGATCGCCCTCGCCCTCGCCGCGCTCAGCCTGCGCTGGATGCCCGACGGGGCCCGGAACGCCCAGACCGTCTTTCTGGCCTTCTACCGCAGCCCGTACCTGCACAGCCTGCTGCCCATGGCGGACTGGACCCGCGCGCTGCGCGTCGCGGCGCTCTGCCTCTGCTGCGGCCTGGGGGCGGCGAGCTTCTCCTTCTGGCGCCGACGGCGGCGCGCGCCCGCTCTGGCCGTCATCTGCCTGGCCGCCGCCCCGCTCTGTTTTTCCGGGGAGATGGCCGCCTCCGGCGCGGACGCGGCCATAGTCCTGATAGGCTGCTTCGCCGCCGGCTCGTCCATCTTCCAGATGTACCACGCCGGGCCCGCCTGCGAGCCGCCTGACGGGGAGGTGAGCCGGGATGCGATCTGACGCAGGCCGCCTGGTCCCCGCCGGCCTGGACGGGAGGCGGGAGCTGATCCAGGCCGCGGCCGTGCTCCTCACCGCGCTCTTCGCCGCCGCGATGTGCTGCCTCATAGTCTACACCAACGCCCGCAGCGACATGTACGTGTACCGCAACGGGGTGCGCATGCTGCGCCCGGGCGCGGAGTTCCCCTACTGTGCCGACATGGC
The DNA here is from genome assembly GCA_944385755.1 of uncultured Oscillospiraceae bacterium. Lineage (GTDB taxonomy): Bacteria > Bacillota > Clostridia > Oscillospirales > Oscillospiraceae > Scatomorpha. The sequence continues at coordinate 18,213 of CALWYN010000158.1, read as the reverse complement.
CGCGCGGAGCGCGCCCTTTTTCGCCGCCGCGGCCCTGTTCATGCTCTACAAGCTCGCGCGCTATGTCTCCTACCACTACCAGGGCAGCCGCAGCATATACACCATGCGCCGCCTGCCTCAGCGCCTCGAACTGGCCCGCCGCTGCCTCAGCCTGCCGCTGGCCGGCTGTCTGACCAGCCTGCTGCTCTTTCTCGCCCTTACCGCACTTTTCTGCGCCGTCTATCTGGCCGTCACCCCGGAGGAGTGGATCCGCCCCGGCCAGTGGGAGGCGGTGCGCCGGATGATACTGGGGAGGTAACCGAAATGCTCGAAATAAAAGACGTCACCAAGCGGTTCGGCAGCAAGACCGCTCTCAACTCCGTGAGCCTGTCCCTCCCGCGCGGCGAGCTCGTCGGCCTCTTCGGCGAAAACGGCGCGGGCAAGACCACACTGATGAAGTGCATACTCGGCCTTATGGGCCACAGCGGGCAGATAACGCTCGACGGAGAGCGCATCACGCGGAAAAACATCGCCCGCCTCTCCTTCGCCACCTGCGAGCACTCCTTTTTCCCCGATTTGAGCGGCGCCGGCCACGCGGACTTCTACGCCGCGCATTTCCCGGCCTTCCGCCGCAGGCGCTTCGAGGTGCTGATGGACTTCTTCTCCCTGCCGCTGAACAGGGCGCCGCGCTCCTTTTCCACCGGCCAGAAGAACCAGTTCGAGGTCGTTCTGGCCCTGTCCCAGGGCGCGGACTACATCCTGATGGACGAGCCCTTCTCCGGCAGCGACGTGTTCAACCGCGAGGACTTCTACAAGGTCCTGCTCGGCATACTGGACAACGGCGAGACCGTGCTCCTCTCCACGCACATGCTCGAGGAGGTGGACAGCTTCATCTCCCGGGCCGTGCTGCTGCACTCCGGGCGCATAACCGGCGACATCTCCATGTCCGAGCTGGAGGAGAGCGGCGAGAGCCTGATGGACTACGTCAAGCGGGCGTGGAACTACCGCTCCGACCGGATACGCCGAGCCATAGACGAGCTGAGCGGGGAGGCCGGGGACAGATGAGGCGCGCCGTCGTACTGCTCGCGGCGCTGTGCGCGCTCGGCGCGGCCTTCCTCCTCGCCGCCAACATCCGCCTCGGCGGCCGCGCCGCCGCCTTCACCCTGGAGGACACGGAATCCTCCGGCTCCGCCTCCGCGGCGGAGGGGCTCACGCTCTCCTTCAGCGCCTCGCTCGGCGGGCAGCTCTACTGGGGCGCGCAATACAGCCCCTCGGACGGCGCCTTCGGCACGGAGTTCGCCTACGGCCGCGAGATCGACTTCTCGGAGGACAACTCCGGAGGCCCCACCTACGCGGCGGAGTTCGGCGCCGGGGCCTTCTTCAACGGCTCCGCTGCCGACGAGGTGGAGGAGGCCCTCTTCCGGGACCTGGCCGAGCGCGCGGACGCCCTGGGCCGGTATGGGGAGTATTCCGAGACCATATATCTCGCCGACTACTATGACTTCTACCCCGTAGACGCCTACTCCGTCCCGACAGACGAGAGGGAGGGCTTCGCGGAGTTCTTCCGCGTCCCCGTGCTCCCCGGCGACAGCCTCGACATATCCGTCTCCGACGGTCTGCCCGGCGGGTACTTCTCCAGCCGCGGCATGAGCTCCAACGACCACACGGAGTTCCTCTCGCTCCGGGGCGTGTCCGCGGGCGGGGCCGTCTACTTTGCCTTCAGCAGCGGCCTCTCCCCGCTCTCGGACTTCGATTTCTCGCTGATACCCGGCGGCTTCGGCATCTACCGCCTGCCCCGCGATTTGAACACCGGCCTGCCCGTCTCCGCCGGGCTCGAGTGCATTCTGCCCCTGGACCCGGCCGAAATTCTCTCCATAGACCTCCACGCCACTCCGGACGGGGAGCTGCTGCTCGCCGCGGTGCGGGACCTCTCCGGCGCGGTGGAGCTCTATGTGCTGGACGCCGCCTCCCCCGGCGAGGCCGGGGTCATCCCGCTCTTTGACGCGGCCGACTCCTATCTGAGCATCTATTTCTACCCCGATTTCCTGGTTTACTCCTATGACTCGGAGCTGCTGGTGCTCGAGTACTCCGGCGGCGGCGTCCGCCCGGCCCTCCGCGTCCCGGACCCGCTGGCGCAGGACTTCGACTGGGTCTACTCCAATACGGGCACCTCCTTCGCCTGGGACGGCGAGAGGCTCGCCATAGCCCTGTGGAAGTCGCCGCACACCTTTTCCGAGGAGGACAGCCGCGCCTACCGGAACACCCTGGAGTTCCGGCTCTTCGTCCTGGACGGCTCCGGCACGCTCTACGACTCCCGCCTCAGCACCGACCTCTATGCCAACAACCACGGCCTCCCGGGGGTGGACGACATATCCAACGCCGCCTGTTCTCTGGCCTTCAAGGAGGGAGACACATGAAGAGACCCTTCGCCGCGCTCGCCGCCCTTCTGGCCCTGGCGCTCGCATTCCTGATTGGCGCCAACGGCCTGCTGGGCGCCAGCGGGGCTCAGCTAAGCGCCTCCGCGGCCGTCCTGACGGGGGATCGCTCCGCCGCCTCCGGCGTCCGAGTGGAGCTCACGCCCATTTTCGACCGCCACCTGTACTGGGACCTGGCATACTCGCCCGGCATCGGGGAGCTGGAGGCCGCCACCGGCTTCAGCTTCGACCGGATTCACCCGCCCTCGGACAGACGCGGCACGTTTGAGACCCACATAGCCGTCGGCTGGGGCGCCGTGTTGGACGGCGGGCCCAACGCCGTGCTCAACCACCTCGCCTCGCTGGCGGGCCCCGGCGGCGAGGTCTCGGCCACGCTGGATCTGTCGGATTTCTATGAGTTTTACCCCGTCGCCGCCATGTACTACAGCGCCATAACCTCCCTCGACGAGGAGGGGCTCCTCTCGCTCGACGCCGCCCTCGGCGACTTCTTCCGCATACCCGTCCCGGAGGGCGACACGCTGGACCTGCATGTCACCTTCGGGGAGGCGGCGGACGGGGCATACGACATATACACGGTCTCCTCCTCCGTCACGGAGGGCACCCGCAGCCTCAGCCTGCAGGGGCTGAGAGTGGGGGAGGCGGGCGCCGGGGCGGCGGACTTCCTCGCCTTTTACAGCGGCACGCGGCCCGCGCCCTTCGCCGGCTTCGACTTCTCGCATATCCCCGGCGGCTTCGGCATCTACCGCCTGCCCTGGGATTTTGAGACCGGCGGCTACGCCGTGGACGGGCTCGAGTGCGTCCTCCCACTTGACGCCGGAACCACGGAGGACATAGTGCTCTGCCCCACGGAGGACGGCGCGTACCTCATGGCCGCGGTGCTGGACTCCGGCGGCGCCTGGACGCTCTATCTGCTCGACGCCGCGAGCGGCGAGACCGTGCAGACCCTGCCCCTCTTCGCATCCGGCGGGGGCTATCTGTACGCGGAGGTCTGCGACGGCTTCGTGGTCTTTTCCCGCACGACGGCCGACAGCCGGGCGGTCCGCTCCCTGCTCGCCGCCCGGTACTCCACGGGCCGCCTCGAGACCGTATTGCAGGTGGACAGAGGGCAGCGGCCGGAGCTCGGAGAAGACATATTCCTCTACGACACGGCCTACGCCCTGGAGGACGGCCGCCTGGTCATGGCCGACCTGCTGCTGGACGAGTCCGCCTGGCCCGTCAGGGGCTCGGGCCTGGGCATAGCCGTCTACTCCGCCGCCGGGCTGGAGTATTTCGAGCACGTGGAGCTCGGCCTGCCCGTAATCGAGTCCGAGTACAACCTCAGCGTCTCCCTGTCCTGAGCTTCGACCGGCAAGGGCCCGGGAGGGGCGCGCATGCGCCCCTCCCGGGCCCCAATTGGGCCGAAATCGCCCCCCAATCCGTCTCCCTCCGGCGCAGGAGTGCCCGTCCGCCACCTCCCCCGAGCGGGCGGGCGGAGACAAATTCCCCGCCCTCTCTCAGTCCTCCTCCCGGAAGTCGTAGGTCCTGTACTGTATCGCCTCGGCCAGGTGCGCCGGGGCGATCTCCTCCTCCCCGGCCAGGTCGGCTATGGTCCGCGCCACGCGGAGTATCCTGTCATAGCTCCTCGCCGTCAGGCCCATGGCGTTGTACGCGCCCTCCATTAGCCTGGAGCACTCGCCGGAGAGGGCGCAGAACCGCTCCATCTCCCCGGGCCCCATGTGCGCGTTGCAGTCCGCCCCGGTCCCGGCCAGCCGCCCGCGCTGCCGCGCCCTCGCGGCGTCCACGCGCTTTTTTATCTCCGCCGAGCTCTCCGAGGCGGCTCTGCCCGAGAGCTCGGCGTAGTCCAGCGCGGGCACCTCGACCATGATGTCTATGCGGTCGAGCAGCGGCCCCGACACCCGCGCGTGATATTTCCTTATCTCCGTCTCCGTACAGGTGCATCTGCGCGTGGGATGGCCGTACCAGCCGCAGCGGCAGGGGTTCATAGCGCAGACCAGCATAAAGCGGCTGGGGTAGGTGGCCGTCCCCGAGGCGCGCGACACCGTTACCACCCCGTCCTCCAGCGGCTGCCTGAGGGCCTCCCTCACGTCGCGGTGGAACTCCGGCAGCTCGTCCAGGAAGAGGACGCCGTTGTGGGCCAGGCTCATCTCCCCCGGCTGGAGCTGGGCCCCGCCCGCGAGGGCCGCTGCCGAGATGGAGTGGTGCGGCGAGCGGAATGGCCGGCTGTCCACCACGGGGTGGGCGCGGCTCGTCAGCCCGCCGACGGAGTGTATCTCCGTGGTCTGTAGCATCTCCTCGCGGCTCATGTCCGGGAGGATGGAGATTATGCGCTTGGCCAGCATGCTCTTGCCCGCGCCCGGCGGGCCCACCATGAGTATGTTGTGCCCTCCCGCGGCGGCCACCTCCAGCGCCCGTTTGACGTTCTCCTGGCCCTTGACCTCCGAGAAATCCGGCCCGCCGGATACCGGTCCGGAGAGAGGCGGCGCCGCGGCCGGCTCTATCTCCCTCTGGCCGCGGAAGAACTCCAGCAGCTCGGCCAGGTTCCGCACCGGCAGCACCTCCAGCCCCCCGGCAAAGGCGGCCTCCGGCGCGTTGTCCTCGGGCACGAAGAGCTGCTTTACCCCGCCCCGCTCGGCCGCCAGCGCCATGGGCAGGGCGCCGCGCACCGGCCTGAGCTCCCCGGCCAGGGAGAGCTCGCCGAAAAAGGCGCAGTCCGCCGGCGGTTGCGCTATCAGCTCCGCCGCGGCGAGTATGCCGAGCAGTATGGGCAGGTCGTACACCGTGCCCGCCTTCCTGGTGTCCGCCGGGGCGAGGTTCACCGTTATGTGGCTCACGGGGAATTTCAGCCCCGCGTTCTTTATGGCGGCGCGGACCCGCTCCCGCGCCTCCCTCACTGCCGCGTCCGGCAGGCCCACTATGTCGAAGGACGGCAGCCCCTGCGACATGGCGCACTCCACCGAGACCTCGTATCCGCCTATGCCCCTTATCCCCAGCGAGCGTATCTTCGAGACCATGCCCACACCCCATTTGCATTTTTAATACATTATATGTCATGCCCCCCTTCTTTTCAAGGCGGGGCTTTATATTTGCGGGCAAATGTGCTAATATAATGTCTGCTGAATAAACCGCAGCGCGGTTTGTTCGCGCGGCGGCTGCCGCGCGATTTCATCAAAACGGCATTTTGAGCCGTTTTGATGAAATTCAGTCACTGTCTCAATACGTATATCCCTCGATGTGGCACACCACATCAGGGGATGGTGCAGGGTTTTTGAGCGATTTCGCTCAAAAACCTTGCACTTGAACAAAGCAATCTGGCCTTGAAAGCCTTGGCTTTCAAGGCTTGGGCTTTGTTCAGTACGCATTAATATATCGTCTTGTTACCAAGGAGGTATGAAAATGGAAAAGAAAAACGCCCCCGTCATGGGCAACAAGCTCTTTCTCTATGCCACTTCCTTCTTCTCCGGAATGTCGGTCATGGCGATTGAGCTGGGCGCCAGCCGCCTGCTCGCCCCCTATTTTTCCTCCTCCCAGATAGTCTGGACGGTCATAATCGGCACCATAATGATTGCCATGGCCATAGGCAATGTCTGGGGCGGCCGCAGCGCGGACAAGCACCCCGAGCCGGAGCGTCTGTTCAAGCGCCTGCTCCTGGTGGCGGTCTGGACGGCGCTGATACCCTTCATCGGCCGCTATGTCATAGCCGGCGTGACCGGGCTGCTGGCGCTCTTCATCAACTCGAATTTCCTCGTCTGGGCCTCGATGGGCTCCTGCCTCGTGCTCTTCGTGTTCCCGCTCATGCTGCTCGGCACCGTGACCCCCTCGCTCATGAAATACACCACCGACAGCCTGGACGACAACGGCAAGACCCTTGGCGAGCTGGAGGCGCTCAACACCATAGGCAGCATCATCGGCACCTTCCTGCCCACCTTCGTGACTATCCCCGCCGTGGGCACGGCCAGGACCTTTCTCATATTCGCGGCCATACTGGCCGTCATCAGCCTCACGTTCTTCATCTCGCGCCACAAATGGATAGGCCGCAGCGCGGCCTGCGCCGCGGTCATCACGGTCCTCATCTTCACGCCGATGAACTACTCCTTCGCGTTCTGGGCCGGCGACGAGGTAGTGCTCGAGGATGAGAGCATCTACAACTACCTCCAGGTCACGGAGAACGACACCAGCATCAACCTCTCCACCAACGTGGCCTTCGGCGTGCAGTCGCGCAAGATGAAATCCGGCGGCATGACCGGCATGTACTACGACTACGCCCTCGCGGCCCCGCTCATGGCGGAAAACGTAGAGGACGTGCTCATACTCGGCCTCGGCACTGGCACCTTCGCCGAGCAGTGCCTGGAGTACTTCCCCGGCTGCTCCGTGACCGGCGTGGAGATAGACGAGAAGATCGTCGATATCTCGCGCGAGTACTTCGACCTCCCCGAGGAGGTCAACGCCATCGTCGGCGACGGCCGCGCGTGGCTGACGGCCAGCGAGGAGACCTGGGACGTGATAATGGTGGACGCGTATCAGGACATCACGATACCCTTCCAGATGAGCACCGTGGAGTTCTTCACGGAGGTGCTGGAGCACCTGAACCCAGGCGGGGTCATGGTCGTCAACATGTCCATGCGCTCGGAGAGCGAGGGCTCCATGAACGAGTACCTGATGGACACGATAAGGAGCGTATTCCCCTACGCCTGGACCGTGCGCGTCAGCTCCGGCACCAACCTCGAGCTCTTCGCCAGCGCGGACGCGGAGGCCCTCGCGCGCTTTGAGGAGCGCCGCGGCGGCGTGCCCGCCGAGTACGCCTCGATAATGCAGCGCGTGGCCGAAAACCTGGAGGAGGCCGGCGGCGGGGATTACATTCTGACGGACGACAGGGCCCCCGTCGAGCTCCTGGGCATGGCCGTGCTCGACGAGATAATAGCGGAAGAGCTCGAGGTCCTGCGCGATCAGATAGCAGAAAACGGCATCATGAGCCTGCTGGAGTGACCCCGGCCCGCCGCGGCGCGCTCATTGTCCCCGGAGCGGGCAATTCGCAAGTTTGCGGGCCGGCAAGCGTTTCTCCGGCGCGCATGCGGCCGGAGAAAACGGACTGAAACCCTGTTCGCGTCCGCGGACGCGGACTCAAGCGGGGCTTTTCGACAAAATCAGGCGCGGCAGCTTGAGCTGCCGCGCCCTTTTTATGGCTCATATTCGCATATGTAGGCTATGTTGCCACTGTAGATTCCGGGGTATGCGGAGACCGGGTCGTTGCGGGAGTCGTTGTATATCCAGCCGGCGTCGGTGTGCCAGAGCAGGCCGCAGTCCTCGGCCGTGCCGTCCGAATCCTGCCCGGAGGGCTCGCCGTCACCCCAGACGTAGTAGTCTATGTCCTCGCCGTTTACCCAGCGTATCTCGCCGCCCGCGTCGCGGTAAAAGCCCACCCAGACCAGCGAGACCCCATAGGTCTCCGCCAGGTCCGTCACTCTGGCGAGCTCATCGGCGTCGGATATGACGGCCAGATGTCCTCCCCTCTCCTCGCAGAGATCCCTGGCCTCCTCCCAGGTGACGTCCTCTATGAAGAGCTGATAGGTGCTCTCGGGCTCCGGCGTGGGGCTGGGCGTGGGCGTCGGGGTGGGAGAGGGCTCCGCGCTGGGCGTGGGGGAGGCCTCCGCGCTCCCGGCGGGCTCCGCCGGATCGGGGCTGGCGTCACCGTCCGGCTCCGCGCCGCCCGGCATGCCCCAGACGGAATATATAACCAGGGCGGCTATCACTGCCACGACGCACAGGGCCAGCAGCACATAGAGCCCCTTGCGGCTCTTCTTTTTCGCCGCGGCCGCGGGCCGCTTCCGCTTCGCGGCCTCAAAGCCCTTGTCCACCCGGTATTCCACCTTTTCTCCGCCCTGACGGCCGCCGCCGGGCGTAGTCCCCCCGGCGTCCTCCCGCTCCGGCGACGGCGCGGGCTCCCCGGCGGCCTCCGGCTTCTCCCCGGCGGTCTCCTGGGCGGGCGCGTCCTGGTCAAAGGAGGCGATTATACCGGCCATTGTGCGCTCCACTTCGGTCAGTTCTCGCTCCGGCTTGCCGAACACCGCCATCGCGGCGGCGTCCCCCTCGCCGACGCACTGCCTGAGCGCCGCCGCCAGCTCGGTCACGTCCGCGTACCTCTCCTCCGGCCTGAAGGCCAGGCACTTCCCTATGACCTCGCCCAGCTTCTCGCCGGCCACCGCCGGCACGGCTATGGTCTCGCCGTTCATCCTCCGCCGCAGCGCCGCCGCGCGCTGCTCGTTGGTGACGCTCTCCGCATCGCAGGTGAAGAACGGCAGTCTGCCCCCGGATACCCCGGCGTACAGCAGCAGCCCTATGGAGTAGACATCCGCCGCGCTGCTCAGTTTCCCGTTCCAGAAGAGCTCCGGCGCCATGTATTCCAGCTCGTCCGTGCCCCATTCTCCCGGGGCGTGGCCGGCCTTGGGGCCGAGGGCCGCCCCCTCCGCGCCGGCGCTGATGTTCATCGGGTGGATGCAGCCGTGTGCCCCTCCCGGGGCGGCCGCGGCCGCGGCGCAGATATCCAGCGCCAGGGCGACGAGTTCCTCCCGCCCCAGGCGCCCTATGCCCGCGCCGAGCACCCTCTCGGGGTCAAATCTGTGTATCTCTGCCATCTGCAAATCTCCTTTGGGGGACCCTCAGTCCCTCATCTCCTTTATGAGTTTCTCAATGCGCTCCGTCCAGCTCCTGAGCAGCTTGTTGGGCCTGCCCTCCGCGCCGCGCGCCGCCTCAAGCAGCCTCTCCGCCGCGGATACAAGCGCCTCCAGGTGCTCGTTCACCCTCCGGCGCTTCCGGCCGGTTTCGGCGCGCTCCACCTGCACGCCCTCCGTCACCTTTACGAACTCCCCGGCGCGCAGATCGTACACCGTCCCGCTGTAGGGGGCCATGGCGGCGAAGCCGTAGTCGTTCAGGCTGCGGGCGAAGGCCGTGCACGCTTCGTCGTCCCCGTGGTTGACGAACACCTGGGCGGGCCTCTGCCCGGTGAAGCCGAGCATCCAGTCCAGCAGCCCGTTGCGGTCCGCGTGTCCGGAGACCCCGGGCAGCCAGCTTATCTCCGCCCTCACGGCTATGGTCTCCCCGAAGAGCCTGACCTCCTTCACGCCGTCATAGAGCAGCCGCCCCAGCGTCCCTTCCGCCTGATAGCCCACGAAGAGGACGAGCGACTCCGGCCGCCAGAGGTTGTGTTTCAGGTGGTGCCGGACGCGCCCGGCGTCGCACATCCCGGAGGCCGATATTATGACCTTGGGCTCGTTGTCGGAGTTTATGGCCTTGGACTCCTCCGCGCTCACCGCCGTCTCCAGCCCGTCGAAATAGAGCGGGTTCACGCCCCGCCGGAGCAGCTGCCTGGCCTCGTCGTCGAGATACGCGGCGTCGCACTGCAAAAACACGCCCGTGGCCTCTATGGCCAGGGGGCTGTCCACAAATACCTTGAAGCCGCCGTGCCCCTTGACGAGCCCCTTTTCCTTTATCTCGCGGATGAAGTACAGCATCTCCTGCGTCCTGCCCACGGCGAAGGCCGGGATTATGACGTTTCCGCCCCTGTCGAGCGTCCGCTGTATCATCCCCGCGAGCTGGGAGATATAGTCAGGTCTCTCCTCCCCGTGCGTGCGGTCGCCGTAGGTGGACTCCACTATCACATAGTCCGCGGAGCTTATGCGCTGCGGGTCGCGAAGTATCGGCTGGCCCGTGTTTCCCACGTCCCCGGAGAACACGACTTTTTTTGTGACCCCGCCCTCGCTCAGCCAGACCTCTATGCAGGCCGAGCCCAGCAGGTGGCCGATGTCCGTAAAGCGCACCGCCACTCCCTCCGCCGCCTGCACGGCCTCGCCGTAGGCGCAGGGCCTGAGCAGCTTTACCAGGGCCTCGGCATCGCCTATGTCATACAGCGGCTCCACCGCCTCCCCGCCGGAACGCTGCGCCTTGCGGTTTTTATACTCGGCCTCGCTCATCTGGATGTGGGCCGAGTCGCGCAGCATGATGTCTGCCAGCGAGCAGGTTGCCGCCGTGGCGTATACCGGGCCGGAAAAGCCGTTCTTCGCGAGCAGCGGCAGCAGCCCGGAGTGGTCGATGTGCGCGTGCGTCAGCAGCACGAAGTCCACCTGGGACGGCGATATGGGCAGGCTCTGGTTTTCAAACATGTCCCTGCCCTGCTCCATGCCGCAGTCCACGATGAAGCGGGTCTTCCCGCACTCCACATAGGTGCAGCTCCCCGTGACCTCGTGCGCCGCGCCGAGGAAGGTGATATTCATATGACTCCTTTCCCGCGTTTGCCGATACTCAGAAAAGCTCCATGACCTCTCTGACGTATTCCTCTTCCCTGCGGCCCTCCGGCCGGCAGGCTATCACCGCCGGCACGCTCTTCCCGTCCGGCAGCTCAAAACGGGCGCGGCCCCCGGCGTACCTGCCCCCCGTGTGTTCGACACAGGAAAACAGGCGCGAGAAGTCGTATCTCCCGTCGCTCCGGAACCAGTTCCAGCCCACGGGCATGAAGATGTGCGTGGGCGCAAAGCGGCGTATCTCCTCCGCGAGGATTTCCCGGCACGGGCCTATCTGCGCGCGGCAGAGGGCGTTGGGCGGGTTGCCGCTCTTTCGCGGCGCGAGCTTGTAGAGGTTGCTCCAGGCCAGGCGCTCTATCCACCGGCCCGAGGCGTCCACACCGAGGGCCTCCAGCAGGCGCCTCGCGACTCGCCAGAACGGGCTCCGGCCGAGCCGGTACCCCTCACAGTGCAGCGAGCGCATCTGCCCGCCCTCGCCGGACACCCAGGTGAAGCCGGGGCGCTCAAACGCCGCCTCCGCCGCGAGGCCGAAGGCCCGGGCGCCCGAGGTGTCCAGCGCCTCCCAGCCGTTCACCGCCCTGCCTATAAGCATGAGGCGCGTACTCAGGCCGTAATACTCCGCGCCGGCCATGGCGGTGAAGTGGGAGAGGCCGCCGATATCCTCCGCCGCGGCGTAGAGCGCCTCGTACTGGTCGCGTATGCTCACTCGTCCAGCTTCAACACCGCCAGGAAGGCCTCCGTGGGGATCTGGACCGTGCCCAGCTGGCGCATCTTCTTCTTGCCCTCTTTCTGCTTTTCGAGCAGCTTCCTCTTGCGCGTGATGTCGCCGCCGTAGCACTTGGCGAGGACGTCCTTGCGCAGGGCCTTTACCGTCTCGCGGGCTATGATCTTCCCGCCTATGGCGGCCTGCACCGGTATCTCGAAGAGCTGCCTGGGGATGTTCTCCTTCAGCTTCTCGCAGAGCTTCCTCGCCCTGGGATAGGCCTTGTCCTTGTGGGCTATGAAGCTGAGCGCGTCCACCTGCTCGCCGTTGAGCAGCATGTCCACCTTGACCAGCTCGCTCGGGCGGTAGTCGGCCAGCTCGTAGTCGAGCGAGGCGTATCCCCTGGTCCTGGCCTTCAGCGTGTCGAAAAAGTCGTATATTATCTCATTTAGCGGCATCATGTAGCGCAGTTCGACGAGGTGGGAGTCCAGATACTGCAGGTCCTTGTACTCCCCGCGCCTGTCCTGGCACAGGGGCATTATATTGCCGACGAACTCCTGCGGCGTGATTATGGAGACGCTGACATATGGCTCCCTGGCCTCGGCTATGGAGGCGGGGTCCGGGTAGTTGTGCGGGTTGTCCACGTGGACGACCGTGCCGTCCGTCTTGGTGACCTCATATATGACCGAGGGCAGCGTCGTGACCAGGTCCAGGTCGAACTCGCGCTCCAGCCGCTCCTGTATGACCTCCATGTGCAGCATGCCCAGAAAGCCGCAGCGGAAGCCGAAGCCCAGGGCCACCGAGCTCTCCGGCTCGAAGGAGAGGGAGGCGTCGTTGAGCCGGAGCTTCTCGAGCGCGTCGCGCAAATCCGGATATTTTGAGCCGTCCTCGGTGTAGATGCCGCAGTAGACCATCGGCCTGGGCTGCTGGTAGCCCGGCAGCGGCTCCGCCGCCGGCCTGGCGGCCTCCGTCACCGTGTCGCCAACTCGCGTGTCGGCCACGTTCTTTATGCTGGCCGTGAAGTAGCCGACGTCCCCGGCGCTCAGCTCCTCGCAGGGCTCGAGGCGGGTGGGCCGCAGGTGCCCCACCTCCACCACCTTGTATACCGCGCCGGTGGCCATCAGCTTTATCTCCATGTCCTTCATGATGCGCCCGTCCATGAGCCTCATGAGGACTATTACCCCGCGGAAGGGGTCGTACTGGCTGTCGAAGATGAGCGCGCGCAGCGGGGCGGCCTCGTCGCCCTCCGGCGCGGGTATCCCCCTGACTATGGCCTCCGGCACCGCGGCGATATTCACGCCGTTTTTGGCGGAAATCTCCGGCGCGTCCTCGGCCGGTATGCCTATGATGTCCTCTATCTCCCGCTTAGTCCTGGCCACGTCGGCGGCCGGGAGGTCTATCTTGTTTATGACCGGGAGTATCTCCAGGTCATGGTTCAGCGCCATGTAGGTGTTGGCCAGGGTCTGGGCCTCGACCCCCTGGCTCGCGTCCACGACGAGCAGCGCGCCCTCGCAGGCGGCCAGCGAGCGGCTGACCTCGTAGCTGAAGTCCACATGTCCCGGCGTGTCTATCAGGTTGAGGGTATACTCCTCCCCGTCCTCCGCCCTGTAGGTGAGGCCCACGGCCCGGGCCTTTATAGTTATACCCCTCTCCCGCTCGAGGTCCATGCTGTCGAGTATCTGGCTCTCCATCTCACGGCTCTCCACGGCCCCGCAGAGCTCTATCAGCCTGTCGGAGAGCGTGCTCTTGCCGTGGTCTATGTGTGCTATTATCGAAAAGTTCCTGATGTGCTTCCTGTCCGTCATTTTCCGCCCTCCGCGAGTTTTTCGGCCATGTCGGCCATTGCGCGCAGCCCGAGCGCGAGCGAGCGGAGCTCTCCCGCGCCCGCGGCAGGCCCGGAGTCCTCCGTCCGGCCGAGCAGGAAGTCGGCCGAGACCCCATAGTAGTCGCAGGCCCGCACAACAAAGCCCAGCCCCGGCTCCCTCGCCCCGTTCTCATAGTGCGAGAGCAGCGCCTGGCTGATGTGCAGGTCCGCCGCAACGCGCCGCTGGCTCAGCCCCCGGCCCCGCCGCAGCTCGCACAGCACTTCGCTGAAAGAGCGCCCCATCAGCATACCTCCGCTCGTTTGATAACAGTCAGTATATTATACCGTCGCCCGCCGTTTTTGTAAATACTCCCCGGTGAATTTGGCCCAAAACAGGGGGACCCGGACAAAATTCGTCCGGGCCCCCCAAGGAAAACAGGGCCGTTATCTGGATTTTGTGGGCTGCGCGCCGCGGCAGGCCCCGCACGCGCCGCAGGCGCCGCAGTCGTTGCCGCAGGAGCAGCCGCCTTTGCCGCTTTTCCTGTCCCGTATCATCTTGAGGACGACCAGGACGACGGCGGCGAGTATTACGAGCGAGACTATTATCGTCGCCAGGTTGGCCGCGAACCACTCAAGCATTGACGGCCGCCTTCCTCTCGCTGAGGCGCTCGCCGTACTCGCCGTACTTGTTCTTGCGGACAAGCAGGTAGATCATGGCGGCAAGGACCGCAAAGGCCACGACGGTCCAGACTCCGAAGCCCACGTCGCCGGTTATGAGCCCGCCTATCTGGTAAATCATCAGGCTGACGCAGTAGGCGAAGCCGCACATGTAGCCAATCGCGGCGAGGGTCCACTTCGGGCTGTTCATCTCGCGCTTTATGGCGCCCATGGCCGCGAAGCAGGGGGCGCACAGCAGGTTGAACACCATGAAGCTGTAGGCCGCGATGCCCGTGTACTCGCTCGCCAGGATGCCCCACATCTCCTCGCCGGCCTCGCTGACCTCGCCGGCGATGCCGTAGCAGACGGCCATGATGGCGACGAGGTTCTCCTTGGCGACCAGGCCGCCGACGACGCCGACGGTTGCCTGCCAGGTACCGAAGCCGAGGGGGATGAAGATGAATGCGACAGCGGTGCCTATGGCCGCAAGGATGGAGTTGTCGTTGTTCTCAACCATGCCGAACGCGCCGTTCTCGACGCCGAAGGCCTGGAGGAACCAGATTATGATGGAGCTGAGGAGGATCACGGTACCGGCGCGCTTGATGAAGCTCCAGCCGCGCTCCCAGGTGGCGCGCAGGACGTTGCTGGGCGCCGGGGCGTGGTACGGGGGCAGCTCCATGACGAAGGGAGCCGCATCTCCCGCGAAAGCCTTGAGCTTCTTGAGGATTATGCCGGAGATGATGATGGCGAACACGCCGACGAAGTAGGCGCTGGTGGCGACCCACCAGCCGTCGTCGAAGAACGCGCCGGCTATCATGCTGATGATAGGCAGCTTGGCCCCGCAGGGGATGAAGCAGGTGGTCATTATGGTCATGCGCCTGTCGCGCTCGTTCTCTATGGTGCGGCTGGCCATGACGGCGGGGACGCCGCAGCCGGAGCCTATCAGCATGGGGATGAAGCTCTTGCCGGAGAGGCCGAACTTGCGGAATATCCTGTCCATGATGAAGGCGATACGGGCCATGTAGCCGACGTCCTCGAGTATCGAGAGCATCAGGAAGAGCAGCAGCATCTGCGGCACGAAGCCTATGACCGCGCCGACGCCGGCGATGATGCCGTCGCAGACGAGGCCCACGAGCCAGTCGGCGACATTGCCCTCGAGCAGGCCGCGCGCTCCCTCGACAGCCCACTCGCCGACGAGCACGTCGTTGGTCCAGTCGGTTAGGAAGGTGCCCAGCGGGCCCATGGCTATCCAGTACACCGCCGCCATGACCACGATGAAGATAGGCAGGGCCGCGACGCGGTTCGTGACGATGTGGTCAATCTTGTCGGAGGTGGTCATCTTCAGGCCGCTCTGCTTTTTCTCCACGGCCGAGGACACCACGCGGGCTATGTAGGCGTATCGCTGGTTCGTGATTATGCTCTCCGCGTCGTCGTCCAGCTCCCGCTCGCAGTCGGCGATGTGCTGCTCCAGGTGCTCCGTCAGGGAGGGGTCCAGCTTCAGTTCGGCGAGCACCTTCTCGTCGCGCTCGAACACCTTTATGGCGTACCAGCGGAGGAACCTCTGGTCCACCCTGCCCTCTATGCTCTCCTCTATGTGGGCAATCGCGTGCTCCACGCTGCCGTCAAATACGCTGGGGGCCTCGACGGGCCTGCTCTCCCGCGCGAGCTGCGCGGCGCGGCGGGCCACCTCATGGGAGCCCTCGCCCTTCAGCGCGCTGGTCTCCATGACCTCGCAGCCGAGCGCGGCACCCAGCTTGCCCAGGTCTATTTTGTCGCCGTTTTTGCGCACCACGTCTATCATGTTCACCGCCACTACCGTGGGTATGCCGAGCTCGATGAGCTGGGTGGTCAGATAGAGGTTGCGCTCGATGTTCGTGCCGTCCACAATGTTGATTATCGCGTCCGGTTTCTCGTTGACGAGATAGCTCCTCGCCACGACCTCCTCAAGGGTGTAGGGGCTAAGGGAATATATGCCGGGCAGGTCCTGTATCACGACGTCCCTGTCGCCCTTCAGGCGGCCCTCTTTCTTCTCAACTGTCACGCCCGGCCAGTTGCCGACGCGCTGGTTCGACCCCGTGAGGTCGTTGAACATCGTCGTCTTTCCGGAGTTGGGGTTGCCCGCAAGGGCAATTTTCACTTCCATACGTCATTACTCCTCTCAGCAGTTAGTTTAAACTACCTATTGGCCGCAGTGGCCCGCGCCGTCCGCGGACCGCGTCACTTTACCTCTATAAGCTCCGCGTCCGCCCTGCGGATGGACAGCTCATAGCCGCGAACCGTGGTCTCCACCGGGTCGCCCAGCGGCGCCACCTTGCGGACGTAGATCTCCGTGCCCCTGGTGACGCCCATGTCCATAATCCGGCGCTTGAGCGCGCCCTCCCCATGGAGCTTTACCACGGTGACGGTCTCTCCCACTTTCACGTCCTTGAGAGTTTTCATCCTCTTACCCCCTTACCATGATTCTGTTTGCCAGCTCCCTGTCCAGAGCTATCCTGCTGTCCTTCACCTGCAGTATGAGATTTCCCCCGAGGGCGCTTATCACGGTCACCTCTTCCCCGAGGACCAGCCCCAGCTCCGCCAGATGGCGGCGGACCTCGTCCTTTCCGGTTATTTTGGCGATGCTCTGGGGCACCATGGGCTCTGCAAGCGACAGCGGCAGCATACGATTACCTCCTACAGGTTAGGGCTTCCTAACCATTTGCCGTTAAAGGGCCGGCGTTAGATTAATCTAACCTCCAGCAAATTGTAGTTTAATACATCTAACTGCCTTTGTCAATAGAAAAAAGCTGTTTTTCTGCCGCGCAGGGGCGGCCTCCCCGGCGGCGGGGACGAAACCGGTTCACTTGTTTTCCTGGAATCTCAGGCATTATTGCCCAAAAATCGGCCGTGAATTACAGCACATTTTATAAATCAATTGCTTGAGCACAGAATTCGATTGACTTTTCACACAAACTGGCCTAAAGTAAAAGACGTGATGAAAACGTTACCGGGAACGTTGCCGATAACGTTCCCATAAGTGAGGGAAGCGTGTGACGTGACTATAAAGGATATAGCGAGGCTCTGCGGCGTGTCGGTCAGCACGGTGTCCCGTGTGATAAACGACCGGCCCGATGTCAGCCCCGCGGTGCGCGCGGCGGTCCTGGAGACTGTCAGGAGCTGCAATTACATACCCAATAACAGCGCGCGCGTCCTGGTCAGGTCGAACTCAGACGCCGTGGGGCTGGTGGTCCGCGGAGTCTCAAACCCCTTCTACTCCGATATTATCAAAGTGATAGGCCGCGAGATTGACGCCGCGGGCTACACCATGGTGATGCAGCAGATCAACTCCTCCGCCGACGAGATAGGCACCGGCGCGATAATGGAGCGGGAGAAGAAGCTCCGCGGCATCGTCTTTCTGGGCGGCCGCTCAGATTACACCGCCGAGGAGCTCCGGCCCATAACCGTCCCCTTCGTCTGCTGTTCATACGACAACAGCTTCGGCGTCCTGCCGCGCGACAGGCTCTCCTCCGTCTCCATAGACGACGGCCAGACGGCCTACCGCGCCGTCTCGGAGCTCTGCGCCCTGGGGCACAGGAGGATAGCGGCCCTGGTCGCCGGGACGGACGACCGCTCGATAAGCGAACTGCGTTATCACGGATATCTGAGGGCCCTGAAGGACCACGGCATAGAGCCGGAGGAGGCCCTTGTGGCCTGTGCCGGCTCCTTCTCGATGGAGGACGCCTACCGCGCCACCCGCCTCCTCGCCTCCGGCGGCGCCGAATTCACCGCGATGTTCATAATAGCCGACGCCATGGCCATCGCCGCGATAAAGGCCCTTGAGGACACAGGGCGCGAGGTGCCGCGCGACTGCTCCGTGATAGCGGTCGACGGTCTGGCCCTCTCGCAGTACACCCGCCCCACCCTCACGACGATGTGCCAGCCCTCCGAGCGCATGGGCGAGGAGAGCGTCCGCATCCTCCTCGACATGATAGAGGGCCGCGCCGGCAACAGGAGCCTGGTGCTTGAGCCCCTGCTCCGCAGCGGCGGCTCCGTCGCCCCTCCCCGCCGGGCGCGGGATTAAAAACGTATTTTTGCGGCCATGGGCCGTGAGAATAAATCTTAATAGGAGATGTAATTTGAACATGAAGAAGTTTCTTGCACTGCTTCTAGCTCTCATGATGGTGTTCGCGCTCGCCGCCTGCGGCGAGGAACCCGCCGAGGAGAGCCCGGCCCCCGCCGAGAGCGAGGAGCCCGCGCCCGCCGAGAGCGAAGAGCCCCAGGAGGAAGAGCCCTCTGCCGAGGGCGGCAGCGTCTACTACATGAACTTCAAGCCCGAGCAGGACGCCCAGTGGCAGGAGCTCGCCC
>CALWYN010000157.1 GCA_944385755.1 uncultured Oscillospiraceae bacterium | reverse complement strand
CAGGCTGTCGAAAAAGGGCTTGGCGCAGGCCTCGAGGGGGGTCCTGCCGCCGAGTTCGTCCAGGGGATCGTCGGCCATGCCGTCGCCTATTATGAGTATGTATTTCATGGCGGTGTCCTCCGTTTCTGATTTTAAGTCAGTATATCGCAACCTCGGGCCGCTGAAAAGCCCTTTCGGCATTTTATTTGGGAATGATACAAACAATACAAAAAAACATGATAAAAAAATGACGAATTTATTAAACAGAGGGCTTTCTTTTCGCTTATGTTTGTGCTATCTTATAGCCAAGTCAGTGGAGGAGGTAATAAATTGAGCTCAATGAATCAAATTCACTGCGAAACCGAGCTCCGCATACTGATGGACGCGGAGCGCGAGGCACAGCGCCTGGAGAGCGAGGCCAGGGCTGCCAGAGACGAGATGCCGGGACGGATAGAGGCGGAAAAGGCGCAGATAATCGCCGAGAGCGAGAGCGCCGCGGAAAAGGCCATAGCCGAGGCCCGGGCGCAGGAAAAGGCCAGGGCCGATGCGGAGATAAGCAGAATAGAGGCGGACGTGGCCTCAAAGCTGGAGAGATTGAGAGCCCGCTTTGCCGCCGCCCGCGAGGACTATGCCGGACGCATTTTCGCCATAGTCACAGGCCAGGCAGATGAATAGGGGAAATCGCGCCCTCGACATCACCCTGGCCATAAAATCCCGCGCCAAGTACGCCGCGATGCTCACCAGGGAGGACAAAAGACGCATCTGCTCCCTGACCTCGCCGGACGAGCTGGTGGCCTTCCTGGCCAGGACCAGCGGCTGGAGGGAGGCCATGAGGGCCCTGCCGGTGGCGGCGGCTACTGACGAGCAGTTCTCGTCGGCGCTGGACCAGGAGATACTGGGGGACTTCGAGGGGCTGTACCGAATGGCCTCGGACACGTCGAAGGATTTTCTGTCCTTCCTCACGCTGGACGCGGAGCTCAGGGCCATAACCGAGGCCCTCAGGCGGCTTGCCAGCGGGGCCGGCGCGCAGCCGCCGGACAAGAGCGCCCCGTCGCTGAGGCTGCTGCACGGCGAGAACCCGGCCAGGCTGCGGGATGCGGGGAGCTTCGAGGAGCTCGTGAAGCTGTGCCAGGGCAGCATCTACGGACCGGTGCTCCGCTCGCTGGAGCTCGACAAGGACACGGGCTTGCCGGCGTACGGGGACGCGGCTCTGCGCCTGGAGACGGAGTTCTACCGGGCTCTGAGCAAATATCTCCGCCGGAGCTACAACGGCCCGGCTAAAAAAACACTTATAGAGACCGTGAGCTTTCGCGCCGACATGCTGAATGTGACGTACATCCTGAGGCTGAGGCGCTTTAATACGCCCGCGGAGCGGGCAGAGGAGCTGCTGATGCCGCTTTACGGGAACTTCAGCCCCGAGACGGCGAGAGCCGTGCTCGCCGCCGGTTCGGACGAGGAGGCGGCGGAGGCCCTGAAGGCCTCCGGCCTGGGCAAATGGTTCGCGGGCCTGGGCGACGCCCCGCCCGAAAAACTGGTGGAGGCCGCGGAGGCGGAGCATTACCGGAAGGTGATACACGGCCCGCCCACGCTCTGTACCGTATACGCGTATCTGACGCTTAAGGAAAACGAGGCGGCCATGCTCAAGCGCGCGTTCGTGGCGCTGGGGTATGGACTGAGCCCAGAGAGATACATGCTTTGAGGGAGGTGGAAGCTTGTCTACAGTTAAGTTGCTGAGGGCCACGGTTACGGGCCCGGCAAAAGATTTGGACGCGGCCATCTGCGCGCTGGTACTCGACAGGGAATTCCATCCACTGTCGGCCACTTCGGTGCTCAGCGGGAAACTGAAGGCGCCGGAGGGCGCCGACCCCTGCCGCGCGGCGCTCGACGCGGCCGTCGCGCTGATGAACAAGGTGGGCCTGACGCCGGAATTCCGGGACTTCCGCGGAGAGGACTACACGCCCGAGAACTGCGAGGAGTATGTCGAGCGCGTCTCCGGGGAGGGGGCCCGGCTGCTGGCCCAGAAAAACGCCCAGCTCAGCCTGGCCGCCGACAATGAGGCCCTGGCGGCGGCGCTCCGGCCGTATTCGGAGCTGTCCACGGATCTGGGCGAGCTGCTGGGCGCGACGCACATGGATGTCACGTTCGGCACCCTGCCGCCCGAACAGTGGGACGTGGTCGAGAAACTGGTCGATGAGGAGTCCTCGGCTCTCGTGTTCCGCACGGGCGTGGATGGAGACATGCTCCGCTGCGGCTATGCGGTGCTGCCGGACGACTCTCTGCGCATGGCCGAGCTGATGCGCGAATACGGCTTTGAGCCGGTCGAGCCGCCCAAGGGCTCCGGATTTTCCGGGGTGCCCGCCCAGCGGATGCAGGAGCTGGAGAAATCCGCCGCCGCCGCGCGCGAGGCGGCGGAGAAGCTGAACAGCCAGGTCGAAGAGCTGAAAGTAACTCTCCGCGACGAGCTGTTGAAGAGGTATTCATACCTCCGCTACTGGAGCGAGGCGCACGCGCTGAGAGCGTACGCCGGAACAGACGGCAGGAGGTTCTGTCTCATGGGCTGGATACCCGAGACGGATAGAGAAGGGTTTGCAGCCGAGGCACGGAGGTTGGGCTGCACCTGCGACTTCGAGAGGCCGGACGCCCTCGACGCCACACAGGCGCCCGTCAAGCTTAAGGGCGGTTTTTTTTCCCGAATCTTCCTCCCGTTCGTTGAGATGTACGGCTACCCGGCCTACGGTGAGGCAAACCCGAGCATCTTCATGCTCATAACCTACTGCCTGCTTTTCGGGATAATGTTCGGCGACGTGGGGCAGGGCGCTGTGCTGATTCTTGTGGGGCTCTACCTCTACAAAAAGCGCGGGATGTGGCTGGGGCGCATACTCTCGGCCGTGGGCTGCAGCGCGATAGTATTTGGCTTTGTCTACGGCAGCGTGTTCGGAAACGAACATCTTCTGCCGGGCTTCAAGGTGCTCGAAGAGGGCAACTCGATGGTGATACTCCTGATAGCCGTCGGAACCGGCTGCGCGCTGATAGTCGTGAGCGGGATCTTCAACATCATCACCGGGCTGAGGCAGCGGAACTATCAGAAGGCGTTCTTTTCGGCGAACGGCGTGGCCGGCGTGCTCTTTCTCGCCTCCATGGCGGGCGGCGCGGTCTGCACGCTGCTGTTCGACATCCCGGTTATGAGCAGCGCGGCGTTCTGGATATACATCGGCGTGCTGCTGTTCAGCATCTGGTTCGGCGAGCCGCTCGGAGAACTGATAGGCGGCAAAAAGCACGGCCACCAGAGCATAGGCATGATGATAGGCATGGGCTTTTTCGACCTGTTCGAGGCCGTGCTGTCCTGGCTTTCAAACTGCCTGAGCTTCCTGCGCACGGGCGCTTACGCGATAATACACGCCATAATGATGCTCGTAATCTACACCCTCACGGGTGCGGATTCCGGCAGCCTCTCCGTCGGCGGCATAATCGGCCTCGTATTCGGCAACATCTTCGTCATGGTGCTCGAGACCGCGCTTGTCTGCATACAGGTGCTGCGACTGGAGTACTACGAGCTCTTCGGCCGCTTCTACAGCGGGCGAGGGACGCCGTTCAGGCCCGTGGCCATCGACTATTCTAATACCGCTTCCAGCGCGGCGTAAAGCGCGGATATAAAAAGCTTATCATTCTGGAGGTAAAAAGAAATGCTGAAGCTCATCTACCCCTTCCTTGCGGTCATCGTACTTATCGTACTTCCCCTTGTCTGCATCTACAGGCGCGCCAAGCGCGGCAGAAGCGTTAAAAAGCCGCTTTACGCCAACCTTGCCGGCTTCTTCATCATGTTCGCCGTCTGCGGCGTGGCCTTCCTTTCCCAGGGCGTCGCCGCCGCCAACACCGCTGCCGACGCCGCGGCTGCCGCCTCCACCGGCACCGACTGGACCACTGCGATTGGCTATCTGGCCGCCGCGCTCGCCGTCGGCATCTCCGGCGTGGGCTCCGCCATCGCCGTCTCCAACACGGCCTGCGCCGCCATCGGCGCGATGACCGAGAACGAGGGCACCTTCGGCAAGAGCCTCGTCTTCGTCGGCCTGGCCGAGGGCATAGCCATCTACGGACTGCTCATAGCCATCGTCATCGTGCTGCTCTGATGCGCTGGTATTGCATTTCAAACGATGCGGACGTACTGACCGGAATGCGCCTTGCCGGCATCGAGGGCACCATGGCCCACACCGCCGCCGAGGTGGACGCGGCCGTCACCCATGTCGTACAGGACGAGGGCATAGCCGTGCTGATAGTGACGCAGGGATGCTACAGCCTGTGCCGGGCACGGCTGGATGAGCTGAAGCTCTCCGCCGAGCGTCCGCTCGTGAACGTCGTGGCCGACAGCCGCGGCGCCGGGAGGATTTCCGGCGAGATAACGCGGCTGATAAACGAGGCCATAGGCATCAGACTCTGAGGAGGTTGCCATGCAGAACGAAAATAAGCTCTCCGCAATGGCCACTGCGATAGTCGCCGCCGCCGAGCAGGAGGCGGAGCGCCTACGCGGAGAGGCGGAACACGAGGAGAGCGAGGTCCTGGCCGAGTGCAGGCGGGCAGCCGGGGAGAGCGCGGAAAAGCGCATAGCCGCGGCTCAGGCCGACGCGCGGGCCAGGGAGGAGAAGCGGGTTGTCACGGCGTCCTTCGCCGGCAGGCGCACGCTGCTGCGCTTCCGCGAGGACTGCGCGAATGAGGTGTTTGCCGCCGTGCGCGAGCGCGCCAGGCAGGCGGCCGCGAGCGGGGACTATCCCGGGCTGCTTGCCTCATTGCTGAACAAGGGGCTGGCGGCAATGGCCGGGGCCAGGAGCGCCCGTGTGCTCCTCCGCCCCGAGGATATGGTACACGCGGACGCCCTGAAAGAGGCGGCCGAGGGGGATGTGGAGCTGGAGTTCGAGGAGGGCGACTTCCTGCTCGGAGGGCTTATCGTGGAGTGTCCCGAGCTCTCCAGGCTTGCCGACCTCAGCTTTGACTCCGCGCTTGAGGACCTGAAAGGCCGGTTCTCCGAGATAACCGGCTTCAATGTGGAGGGGTGACATGGAAAAGAGACCCCATTATTACATTCACGGCATCAACGGGCCGGTAATAAAGGTGCGCGGGGGCAGGGAGCTGCCGCGCATGAGCCTGGTGTATGTGGGCAGGCAGCGGCTGTTCGGCGAGGTGGTGTCCTCGTCGGGCGAGGAGAGCATAGTGCAGATCTATGAGGACTCCGCCGGCCTCTCCGCCGGCGAGGACGTCATGCCCACCTATGAACCCATGTCCATACAGCTCGGGCCGGGCCTCATAGGCTCGATACTCGACGGCATAGGCAGGCCGCTGAAGCGCATAGAGGAGATGGCCGGGCCCTTCATCGCCAGGGGCATGAACCTGGATAGCCTGGACCCGGAAAAGAAGTGGGACGTCGAGGTGCTCATAAGCGAGGGCGAGGAGCTCACGCCTGGGCAGATATTTGCCAGGTGCGCCGAGAGCGGCATGATAGAGCACCGCTCCATGGTCCCGCCCGAGATATCGGGGCGGGCGGTCGACGTGAGACCCTCGGGCCAGTTCACGGTCACCGAGCCGGTGGCCTACGTGGAGGACGAGCGCGGGCGCAGGACGCCGCTGTGCCTCTCTCAACGCTGGCCTGTGCGCACGCCCAGACCCTTCACCTCCCGCCGGAGCATAGACCGGCCGCTGGTCACGGGCCAGCGCGTGATTGACACGCTCTTCCCGGTGGGCAAGGGCGGCTGCGCGGCCATACCCGGCCCCTTCGGCGCGGGCAAGACCGTGGTGCAGCACCAGCTCGCCAAGGGGTCGGACGCGGATATAATCGTGTATCTCGGCTGTGGCGAGCGCGGAAACGAGATGACACAGGTGCTCGACGAGTTCCGCGAACTGCGCGACCCGCGCACCGGCCGCCCGCTCATGGAGCGGACGATACTGGTGGCGAACACCTCCAACATGCCTGTCGCGGCGCGCGAGGCCTCGATATACACGGGCATGACCATGGCCGAGTACTACAGGGACATGGGCTACCACGTCGCGCTGATGGCGGACTCCACCTCCCGCTGGGCCGAGGCCCTGCGCGAGATATCCGGACGCCTGGAGGAGATGCCGGCCGAGGAGAGCTTCCCGGCCTATCTGCCCAGCCGCCTCGCCGGCTTTTACGAGAGGGCCGGCTTTGTGGATACCCTGGGAGGGGCCGAGGGCAGCGTGACCGTCATAGGGGCCGTCTCGCCCCAGGGCGGCGACTTCTCCGAGCCTGTCACGCAGAACACGCAGAGGTTCGTCAGGTGTTTCTGGGCGCTGGACCGCTCCCTGGCCTACGCCAGGCACTTCCCGTCCATAAACTGGAACACGTCGTATACCGAGTATCTGACTGACCTGATGCCCTGGTACGCCGAGAATTTCGGCGCGGATTTCGAGCAGATACGCGGCAGGATAATGTCGCTGTTGAATGAGGAATCCTCGCTGATGGAGATAGTCAAGCTGATAGGCGCCGACATACTCCCGGACGACCAGAAACTGATAATCGAGACGGCGAAGGTCATACGCGAGGGCTTCCTGCAGCAGAACGCCTTCCACGAGACTGACACCTATATGCGCCCGGCCGAGCAGATGGCGATGCTCAGGGCCATACTCAGGCTGTATGATTCCGCGCGCTCCCTGGTGGCGGCGAACGTGCCGCTGAGGATGCTCGTGGATACGGGCATATTCGCCGCGCTCGAGCGCATGAAGTTCGGCCTCGGCTCCGGGACCACGGCGGAGGAGTATATGCAACAGGTGGACGAGGCCGTGGCGCACGTCCGCAAGCTGAACTCATAAGGAGGCCTTGGGAAATGCGCATAGAATATACGGGCCTTTCCGAGATAAGGGGCTCCCTCATCGCCCTGGACGGCGTGAGGGACGCGAAGTACGACGAGCTTGTCGAGATCTCGCTCGCCGGCGGCAGGCGCCGCCGCGGCAGGGTGATACTCATAGACGGCGAGCGCGTGGTGGTGGAGGTGTTCGAGGGCACAAGCGGCCTGGATATGGCCAACACCAGCACGCGGCTCACGGGCAAGCCCATGGAGATACCCCTGTCCGAGGAGATACTGGGGCGCATATTTGACGGCACCGGCCGCCCGGCCGACGGCCTGGCGGAGATATACGCCGACGAGACCAGGGACATAAACGGCGCGGCTATAAACCCCGTCTCGCGCGAGTATCCGCGCAGCTGCATACTCACGGGCGTCAGCGCGATTGACGCCACCTGCACCCTGATAAGAGGGCAGAAGCTGCCCATATTCTCCGGCGCGGGCATGAAGCACAACGAGCTCGCCGCCCAGATAGTCCGCCAGGCCAGAGTGGCCAGCGACGCCGAGGGCGAGAAGTTCGTCATAGTGTTCTGCGCCATGGGCATAAAGAACGACACCGCGGACTATTTCCGCCGGGACTTCACGGAGTCCGGCGCGCTGGGGCGCACGGTCATGTACCTGAACCTGGCGTCGGACCCCATAATTGAGAGGATACTCGCCCCGCGCTGTGCGCTGACGGCGGCGGAGTATCTGGCCTTTACGCTGGGCTACCACGTGCTCGTCGTCATGACGGACATGACTTTCTACTGCGAGGCGCTGCGCGAGTTCTCCAGCTCCAAGGGCGAGATACCCTCCAGGAAGGGCTTCCCCAGCTACATGTATTCCGACCTGGCGTCTCTCTACGAGCGCGCGGGCCTGATACGCGGCCGTCCGGGCAGCGTGACGCTGATGCCCATACTCACCATGCCGGGCGACGACATCTCGCACCCCATCCCCGACCTGACGGGCTATATCACCGAGGGGCAGATCGTGCTCTCCCGCGAGTTATCGCAGAAGGGGATCTACCCGCCGGTTGGCATACTGCCCAGCCTGAGCCGCCTGATGAAGGACGGCACCGGCAAGGGCTTCACCAGGGAGGACCACCCGGACCTCTCAAACCAGCTCTTCGCGTCCTATTCCGAGGTGTCCAGCGCGCGCAGCCTGGCCACCGTCATAGGCGAGGATGAGCTCTCCGCTCTCGACAAGCTGAGCCTGAAGTTCGGCTCCGAGTTCGAGACCCGCTTCATATCGCAGGGCATGTACGAAAACCGCGAACTGGAGCAGACACTGGACCTGGGCTGGGAGCTGCTGAGCATACTGCCGCGCTCCTCTCTCTCCAGGGTGTCCGACAAGGTGCTCGACGAGCACTACAGCGGAACTGAGTAAGAGGGGGCGGCGGCATGGCACAGACTGCGCCCACAAAAGGCGCGCTAACCGCGGCCAAACGCTCCCGCTCCCTGGCCGAGACGGGCTATGAGCTCATGGACCGCAAGCGGAACATACTGATACGCGAGCTGATGGGGCTCATGGACGAGGCCGAGAGCCTGCAGTCGAGGATAGACGACACCTTTGCCGAGGCCTATTCCTCCATGCGCCTGGCCGAGATATCCATGGGCGGCAGGGCGGACGAGGGCGCGGCGGCCGTGCCGCTGGACGACAGCGTCTCGCTGCGCTACAGGAGCGTCATGGGCGTCGAGCTGCCCTACGTCAAGGCGGAGGAGCAGGAGCTGAACGGGCCGCCGTACGGCCTGGCCTTTACCAGCTCCGATCTGGACGACGCCTATTTCAAGTTCGCGGAGGTAAAAAAGCTCATAAGGGAGCTGGCCGAGACGGAGAACTCGATATACCGCCTGGCCTACGCCATCAAAAAGGCGCAAAAGCGCGCCAACGCGCTGAAAAATATAGTGATCCCCGGCTTGAACGCCGACATCTCACGGATAACGGACGCGCTCGAGGAAAAAGAGCGCGAGGAATTTGTCAGGCTGAAGGTAATTAAGAACAGGAATACGGGATGACCGCCGGTAAGGCAATTTGGGAGGTTAACACATGAAAAAGACCCCTGCACGCATTCTCGCCGCACCCATTGCCATTCTGCTCGCCCTTTCGCTCTCCGCCTGCGGGGACAGCTTCGAGTCCGCCATGACGAGGGCGGTCTCGGAGATGCAGGACGTGGAGAGCCTGCACATGGACATGGTCATGGGCATTGACATGTCCCTCTCCGCAGATGGGCAGACCCTTGAGATGCCCATATCTATGGACATGTCTATGGACACGATAAACGAGCCGCTGACGGCCCGTGCCACGATGAACATGAACGTCATGCAGCAGCCGGTGAGCGTGGAATACTACGTCGAGCGCAGCGGCGAGGGCTACATGATGTACGCCAATATGGACGGCGGCGGCTGGGAGGCCGCGGCGGTGGACGAGACCGAGCTCGGCCAGTTTTCCGCCGTGGACGGCGTGGAGTTCTATCTCCAGTGCGCCTCCGCCTTTGAAAAGGTGGGCGAGGAAGAGGTGCACGGCGCGACGGCCTCGCGCTACGACGGCGAAATCCCGGCCGACATGCTCTCCGAGGCCATTGAACGTTCCGGGGCGTACGACATGTTTGAATCCCTCGGCGTCAGCGGGGAGAGCACGGACGGGCTCACCTCCGGCATGGGTCTCTCGATATATCTCGACAACGAGACGGGTCTGCCCGTGCGCTACGTCATAGACATGACTGACCTGATGCGCGAGATGATGGATACAACGCTCTCCGCCGTCGGCGCGGGAGACGCCATGAGCTGGGAGGTAGGCGAGGCGAGCGTGTCGGTCACGCTCTCCGACTTCAACGGCATAGACGCCATAGAGATACCGGATGATGCGCGCGGCGCGTGAGTTTTTCGTAAACATAAGCGGAAACGGGGCGTTACGCCCCGTTTTCTGCAATAATGGAGGTTTTTGATGGCACAGAGGAGAAACAGCCGGGCCGGCCGCAGGCGCGGCGGCATACTTGGGGTGCTGGCCTTTGCCGCACTGCTCGCCCTGGCGTATTTCGCCGAGCCCCTGGGGCTCTCTGAGCTGCTGGACGGCATACTCGGCGGCGGCGCCGGGCCCGTGTCCGCCATAGCCGAGCTGCCGGAAGAGGGCCTGGCCGTGTCGTACATAGACGTGGGCCAGGGCGATTCCACACTGATAGTCTGCAACGGCGAGGCGATGCTGATAGACGCCGGCGTGCCCGAGGAGGGCGGCACCGTCGTGGAATACCTGGCATCCTCCGGAGTGGACAGCCTGGTGTACGCCGTGGTGACCCACGCGCACGAGGACCACTGCGGTGGCATGGATGAGGTGCTCGCGGCCGTGGACATAGGCACGCTCTTCGCGCCTTACACGGGCTTTGACGCCTCGGGCGCCTTCACCTATTTTGAGGACGCGGCCGCGGAACAGGGGCTGTATATCACGGTGCCGACGATAGGCAGCGTGTATACGCTCGGCGGGGCCCGGGTGAGCTTTATCGGGCCTGTGGCGGACTGGGGCGACGATTTGAACGACTCCAGCCTGATAGTGCGCGTCGACTACGGCGGCAGCTCCTTCCTCTTCCCCGGCGACGCCTCGGACGGCGCGCTGCTCGACTGCGCGCTCATAGGCGGATATGATATCGGCTGCGACGCGCTCAAGCTGGGCCACCACGGCAGCAGCACCTCCACGGACGCGGAGGTGCTCGACCTGACGGACCCGAGCCTGGCGGTGGCCTCCTGCGGGCTGGGCAACAGCTACGGCCACCCGCATGACGAGGTGGTCAGCCTGCTGGAGCGGCGCGGGATAGAGCTGCTCAGGACGGACCTCGACGGTACCGTGACCGTCTGGACGGACGGGGAAGAGATAAGCGTGTACGAGGCGGCGTAGGCAGGCTGCCTCGCTCGTAATCTGAGAGATTTCTTTTTGTCTTGCAAAAAGAAATCTCTCAGACTCCAAAGAAAAACGCCGGACTGCGTCCGGAGGCAGAGCGCGCTTCGCGCGGGCGCAACTCTTCGGCCCGCTGCCAGGCTGCGCCCTGAGGCAGAGCACAGCCTTTCAGCCTGCAGTCCGGCAGCGCCGGCGCGTAAGCGCCAACGCGCGGTCGGCGATGCGGGCCGTCATTCACCGACGGGATGGACGGGCCGCGATTTCGGACGCCGGGTGAAAACCGGATTTTAGTGGAGATTGT
>CALWYN010000156.1 GCA_944385755.1 uncultured Oscillospiraceae bacterium | reverse complement strand
CCCGTGAGGCGTATATATGCCGAGACCATCTCCTCCGGAGAGCCGGAGAAGACGTGCAGCGCACAGCCCTCCGGCAGATGCAGCGTTATCGACCCGCGCCCGAACTCAAAGCGCGTCACGCGGGCAGTCTCGGCGTACACGCCCAGCCCGGAATCCGTCCAGAAGAAGGGCATGGGGCAGTAGGTCTTGTCGCCCTGGCGGCAGAACTTCTCCTCCACGGCGTTGACGGCGGTCTTCCCCAGATAGTTCAGCGCGTCGTAGCGCTCGCCCAGGCCGAACGCCCCGGCATATCCGTGGGCTATGCGCACCTCAATGCCGTCCGAAGTCCCGGTGCACGTAAAATGCGCCGGGACTCCGTTTGAGCTGGTGATGGTGAAAGCCTCGCAAGGCAGTTTGTAAGTATAGTAGTCCATAGTCAACCCTTTATCCCTCCGGCCATAAGACCGTTTTTGAACTGCTTCTGCGCGCAGAGGTAGATGATTATTATCGGTATCATGGATATGAGGCTGCCGGCCATGAGCACGTTGTACTCGGTGTTGTACTGCCCGTTGAGCGTGGAGAGCGCGATGGGCAGCGTCATCTTGTTGCGGTCGGTCAGCATGAGCAGCGGCCAGAGGTAGTCGTTCCAGCTCTCCATGAACGTGGTGACGGCCAGCGTGGCCAGCGTCGGGGCGCACATCGGCAGGGCGATGCGCCCGTACACGTGGAAGATGCCCGCTCCGTCCACCCTCGCCGCGTCGAGGTAGTCGTTTGGTATGGACTGCATCTGCTGCACCAGCATGAACACCGCGAAGGGCTTGAATATGCTGGGCAGGATCACGCTGGCGTAGCTGTCGATCAGGCCGAGCCGGTTCATTATCACGAACAGCGGTATCATGGTGACCTGCGTGGGGATCATCATCATGGCCAGGTACAGCTTCAGTATCACGCCGCTGCCCTTAAAGCGTACCTTGGCGAAGGCAAAGGCCGCCATGCTCGCGGACACAAGCGTGATGAGCGTGAAGGTGATCGAAATAAAGAGGCTGTTGCCTATCGTCTGCAAAAACGGGAAGCGGGAGAACACCTCGCTGTATGCGCTGAGCGTCGGGTCGTCCGGTATCCACTCTATCGGTATGCTCATCAGCGCGCCGCGGCTCTTGAGCGACGTGGAGATCATCCACAGGAAGGGTATCATCGACACGACCGCGAGCAATATGGAGACAACGTAGTACCCCGTCGTACTCAAATGGCGTTTACGTATCATAGTTCACCCACTTCTTCTGTCCCTTCATCTGCAGCCAGGTGCAGAGCATGATGATTATGAACAGCAGCCACGAGAACGCCGCGGCGTATCCCATGCGGTAATACCTGAAGCCGTATTTGTATATGCGCTCGACCATGACCTGCGTCGCCCCGTTCGGCCCGCCGTCGGTCATAATCATGATCTGCGGAAAGAGCTGGAAGGCGTTTATCAGGCTGACGATGAGCACGTAGAATATGGCCGGGGTCATCAGCGGGAGGGTTATCTTCCAGAAGCGCTGCCACGCGCCCGCCCCGTCCAGCGACGCGGCCTCGTAGTAGCTCTTGTTTATCCCGACCATGCCGGACAGGAGTATCAGGCCGAAGAAGCCCATGTCCTTCCACACGGAGACCAGGACTATGGCGGGCATGGCCCAGTTTTCATCCAGCAGCCAGCCCGGTCCGGTTATGCCGAATATGGCCAGGATGTTGTTCACCGCGCCGTACTGAGGCGAGAGCATACTTTTCCATATCATGCTGGCCGCGACCCAGCTGGTGAGCACGGGTATGTAGTAGATTATCCTGAACGCCGTCACGCCCCTGCGCTCGCGCGAGAGCAGATACGCCACGGCGAGCGAGCACACCAGCATCAGCGGGATGTACAGGACAATGTATACCAGCGTGTTCAGCAGCACGCGCCAAAACTCCTCGCCGCCCAGGATGGCCTTGTAGTTGTCAAGACCCACAAAGTGCTCGGCAAAAAAGCCCGCCTCGGCTATCCTGTCCAGACCGTTCCAGTCGGTCAGGCTCAGGAAAAACGAGATCACTATCGGCAGCAGTGAAAACACTGCCAGACCGATAAAGCTCGGCAGCAAAAACGGCGAGGCTGTCAACAGCCCGTCCTGTCCGCGTATTGGTTTTTGCTTTTTCTTGCGCACTGCCGCACACTTCCTCCCCGTTTCACTATTGAGTTTTGGGGAGGGGCTGCCCCCTCCCCAAGGCGGTTAATTTATCCCAGCGTGATCTGCGCCTCGCACTGCGCCTGGGCGGCGTCCAGCGCCTCCTGCACGGTGACGGTGCCGGCGGCCGCGGCCTCAAGCTGCTGGCCGATGATGTCGCTCATGAGGGCATAGTCCTCGATGACCGGCGGGACAACCAGGTAGTCGAGGGACTCGAACACGGCCTCGCGGTTGTCGGGCGGGGTCAGGTCGAGGTAGCTGGAGAGCACTTCCTCATCGTTGATGGCGGGCAGATCCCAGCCGGCCTCGATGCGGATCTCGGCGGCGGTGGGGCTGGAGCAGAGCCAGGTTATCCAGGTCATGGCCGCTTCCTTGTTCTCGCTGGCCTCGTTGACGACGCAGGCGTTGGAGAAGAAGTGCGTGGCCTTCTGCTCCATGCCGGGCTCAACGGCGATGTCCCAGGCGAAGTCGCAGCCCTCGGCAAAGGTGTTGAACGCCCAGATGCCGGTGGGGATCATGCCCAGGCGGCCGCTCATAAAGAGATCCCAGTCGCCCATGCCGCCCATCTGCTCCGCGGTGGGCTGGACGTTGGTGACAAGCACGCGGTCGGCCATCATCTGGGCCGCGGCCACGTTCTCGGGGGAGTTGATGGTGAACTCGGTCTTGTCCTCGTTCAGCAGGCTGCCGCCGAACTGGGCGCAGGCCTTGTAGAACTCGTTGTAGGTCAGCGGCTGGTAGTAGCCGTAGATGTCGTCGCCCAGGGCTCTTATGGCCTCGGCGGCCTTCTGAACGTCCTCCTGAGTCCAGTCGCTGGTCGGGTACTCGAGATTGGCCTGGTCAAAGAGATCCTTGTTGTAGACCAGCACGACGTTGGAGAAGTTGCCGGGCAGGCCGTACTGCACGCCGTCCACGGTGAAGGCGGAGAGCGCGGTCTCGTCCATGCCGCTGAGGTCGACGCCCTCTATCGGGGCGAGGGCGCCCATGCCGGCGTAGGCGGCGAAGTTCTCTATGTTCATCTCGAAGCAGTCGGGGGCGGTTCCGCCGACGATGCGGGTCTGGAGCTGGGTGAAGTAATCGTCCATTGCGATGGTCTCAATCTCGACCGTGATGTTGGGGTATTCCTCGTGGAACGCCTCATACATCCGCTGCAGCGTCTCCTCGTTGCCGCCGGAGGCGTTGAAGTTGCAGTATGTAATGGTTACGGGCTCGGATGCGACGTCGCCGCCGCTGGTCGCGGGATCGGTGTTGGCAGGTGTGGGATCGGTGCCGCCTCCGCCGCAGGCGGAAAGAACCATCAGCAGCGAAAGGCATGCCGCCAATATGGCAAGCGCCCTCTTTTTCATTTCTCATTTCCTCCTTGAAAGTTATTTCATATGCTCTGTAGACTCGCGCGTTGTCTACATATAGCTCTGGTCGCGGGCGTTTGACCCGCAAATGCGAAAAACTCACGTGCGCGCATTGTCAGCGGGCACAGCCCGCCTCGCGCGTTGTCTACTTATAGCTCTGGTCGCGGGTGTTTGACCCGCAAATATGGAAAACTCACGTGCGCGCATTGTCAGCGGGCACAGCCCGCTTTACGCTGCCGCGCTCCACCAGGGACACGGGGAGTATCAGCTCCTGCTTGGTCAGCTCCGGCTCGTTTATGTTGCGTATCAGCAGCTCCACGGCCTTCTCGCCCTTGAGCGATATCTCCTGCTTCACCGTGGTCAGGCCGGGCGTGAGATACTGCGAGATCTCGAGGTCGTCAAAGCCCATGAGCGAGATGTCGTCCGGCACGCGCACGCCGCGCTCGTAGAACGCCTTGGCCGCGCCTATGGCCAGGATGTCTGCCGCCGCGACCACCGCCGTGACGCTGTTGCGGGAATCCATCAGCCGGTTTGCGCTCTCGATGCCGTCCTTGTAGTCGATGTCGCCTTCAAACACCAGCTCGTCGCGGAACTCCACGCCGTACTCCAGCAGCGCGTCGCGGTATCCGGCCAGGCGCTTTTTCATTACTCCGTTTTCCTTGATGCGTCCGGAGAAGAACGCTATGTCCCTGTGGCCGTTTTCCAGCACGTAGCGCGTGGCCAGATAGCTGCCGTAGGCGTCGTCTATACGCACGTTGTGGTAGTAGTGGTCGTTGCAGTAGCTGTCTATGAGCACTATGGGTATCTGGCTCTTTTTCATCTGCTGATAGAACTCGTCGGGGTACATGCCTATGACGATGATGCCGTCGAGGTTGCGCTCCTTGGCCAGCATGAGATAGCTCTCGTTGGCGTCCGTGGCGGAAATCAGCACGTGATAGCCCTTCTGCCTGGCGCACAGCTCTATGCTGCCGAGTATCTCGGAGTAGAACTGGTTCTGGAACATCAGCCTGCCGCCGCCCTCGGTCTGGGGCACGACCACGCCGATGAGCTTGCTGTCCCGGCTGGCGCTGGACAGAGTCCTCGCCGCCATGTTCGGCGCGTATCCCAGCTCCTTTATGGCCTGCTCCACGCGCTTGCGCGTCTCGTCGGAGATGGGGCGCTTGCCGCTTATCGCATAAGAGACCGCTGCGGTCGTAACTCCTGCGGCCTTCGCCACGTCTTTCATTGTCACTCGCTGACCAGCCACTAAAATCACCTCGCGAATTTAATCGCTTAAACTGTTTCTTGACTTAATATTAGCTAACAGTTCGCCAGTTGTCAAGAGAAATTTTTGCGATTTTTACAATTTCGATTGACAAGACGCAAAATTATGATATGATGTTGACAAGTTAAATTTGTTAAATTACGTTAATCGATTAAATTCACTAGAGGGGTCGACCTATGAAAGAGCTTTACTTCCCCACCGGAAACGAATACGTCTCCATCCCCACTCTGCGCGAGGAGACGGCGGCGATCGAGAGCTTTTCCTGCCTGCACATGGGCGCGAAGGGGCTGGTCGAGTTCCGCGGCGACGGTTCGGCGCCTGTGATGGCGCCGTTTGTGCGCAGCGGAGGGGCGAGCCTGCCGCTGACGGACATGGTCTGGCAGCGGCTTGAATACTGGGTTCCGGAGTTCACCGCCCGCGCCGGAGACCTGAATGTGCGCGGAACCATCCTTGCCCCCGTGGGCGAGCGCGGGTTCATATACCGGCTGAGCGTTGAAAACGCCTCCGACGCGCCCGTGGATGCCGCCTACGGGCTTGAGGGCACATGGGCGTCCGCATGGCTGTGCGTGAACGAGGACAAGGAGATCCTGGGAACCAAGCGCGTGACGGACAGCCTCTGGAACTCGGGACCCGTGTTTGAGTTTTTCTGCGCCCTTCCGTTCCTGGCCTTTGCGCCGATGTGCGACCTCGACACCGTGTCCACGCACAGCGAGCGCGGCGGAGCCGTCGACTACGCTCTGGAGCGGCGAGTCACGCTCGCCCCGGGCGAGAGCGAAGCCGCCTGCTTCTACTGGGGACTCGGCTACGAGGAAGTCGCCGCCGCCACCAGTGCAAAGGAGATGCTCCGGCAGGGCTGGAGCCGCGAGCTGGAGGCGACCCTCGGCTATCTGCACAGCCGCTCCTGGCACACGGATGACGCGCAGCTGCGCACGCTGTACAACACGAACCTCTTTTTCTGCATCTTCTACTCCACCGGCCTGACCATAGACACCGAGGAGCTGGTGCTGGTCACCAGCCGCAGCCCGCGCTACTACGTCTCGGCGGCGTATTGGGACAGGGACAGCCTGTTCTGGAGCTTCCCGTCAGTAGTGGACGCCGACCTCGGCCTGGCGCGCGAAATGCTGCTCTACGCCTTCGGCCGCCAGGGGCGGAACATCGGCGTGCACTCGCGCTTCATAGACGGCACGGTGCTCGAGCCGGGGTTCGAGCTGGACGAGCTGATGGCTCCCATACTCGCGCTGGAGCGCTATGTAAGCGCCTCCGGCGACCGCTCCGTGCCGGAGCTGCCCTGCGTCAGGCAGGGCGTGGAGCGCATACTGCGCACGCTGGAAACCAAGCGCCACGCTTCCGTCGCGCTGTACGAGACCTTCCTTATGCCCACGGACGATCTGCGCACGTACCCGTACCTGACCTACGACAACGTGCTGGTCTGGCGCGCGCTGAGGGCGCTCTCGCGGCTGTACCCGGAGCGCTTCGCCGCGCTGGCCGCCGAGGCGGAAAAGGTACGCGAGGCCATATTTGAACACTGCACCGCCGAGGGCGCGCAGGGGCGCTACTTCGTCTGGAGCACGGATCTGAACGGCAGCAGCGACGTGTATGACGAGCCGCCCGGCTCGCTGCTTCTGCTGCCCTACCTCGGATTTTGCGAAAGCGATTGCCCCGAATACGTCAACACGGCGCGCATGATACGCTCGAGCGACTACGCGTACAGCTTCGCCG
This sequence comes from uncultured Oscillospiraceae bacterium, assembly GCA_944385755.1. Lineage (GTDB taxonomy): Bacteria > Bacillota > Clostridia > Oscillospirales > Oscillospiraceae > Scatomorpha. The sequence continues at coordinate 9,456 of CALWYN010000156.1, read as the reverse complement.
GATGCGAGTTTGCGGACATCGGCTGCGCACACGCGCCGCACCCGTGGCTGCCGAGCATAGCCAACAGCCTGCTATCCGGCGAGGAGGCGCGCGCCGAAGACATACTGCGGCGGGCGTTTATGGACAACGGAATAGTGTGCGAGAGCATAGACGAGCACACGGGCGAGTGCGCCACCGGCGCGCACTTTGCCACCGCGGCCGGCTTTGTCTGCCACGCCCTGCGCCGCGCTCTGGGAGGCGTTGACTATGAGGAATGACGTGAAGCTCGACGGATGGACGCTCACCGCGTCCGGGGCCGAGTGCGACCAGTTTTTAGAGTCCGTATTCTTTACCGGCTCCGGAAGGATGGGCGCGCGCGGCTGCATGGCTTTTCGCCGTGAGGAGCGGGCTCTGGATGCCGGATTGTTCGTGGCCGGTATCTTCGACCGCATCAGCGGCGGTTCGCCCATAACCGACTTTGTCGCGCTGCCCAGCCCAATCTGGTGTGACTGGGAGCTTGACGGCCTGGACGCCAGGGTGTGTTCCCCCGTCACGCGCACTTTGGACCTTCACACCGGGGAGCTGCGCTTTGAGTACACGGTTGAGGCAGGGCCGCAGCGGGCGAGGGTGACGGAGCGGCGAGTTTTGCCCATGGACAGCCCCGGCCAGATATTCCAGCGATTTGCGGTTGAGGGCGACTGCCCCGCCTCGCTGAAGCTCGGCATAGATGCCAGGGTGAGCAACTGCCCAATACCCGATGACCAGGTGAAAGAGAACACCGAAGTCGTGAGAATGTTCCGCGAAACCGGCTTTGGGGTCACCACGCAGGGCATTGAAGCCGGCTATGAGACGCGCCACACAGGTCTGAAGCTGACATACCGCATGAGCTTTCACTCACCCGTCGAGGGCGTTGCGGACGGGAAAACCCTCCGCTTCACCGGCCGCTCGTTTGCGGTGGAGTCGGTTTGCGGCATCGCCACCAGCCGCGACGTCGACCCACGGCTGGCCTGCCCTCTGCCGGATTCGGCCGGCTACAATTCCGCGCTGGACAGGTCTCGGGACGCGCTCGCTCGCCGCTGGGCCGGCTGCGGCGTGGCCATAGAGGGCGACAGCGAGGCGCAAAGCGCCATGCGTTACGTGATATACCAGCTTCTGGCCAACTGTTCGTCGCGAGACGGCACGGTCAGCATCGGAGCCAGAGGACTGACGCACACGCGCTACAAGGGCTGCTGCTTCTGGGACACCGAGATGTTCCTTCTGCCGTTTTTCACTCTCAGTGACCCCGAGGCCGCGCGCAATCTGCTGAGATTTCGAGTGGGGACGCTCCCTGCCGCGCGCGAGCACGCCGCCAGGATGAACGGCTCCGGCGCGCGCTATCCGTGGATGGTCTCGCTCGACGGCAGCGAGCAGTGCGAGAGCTGGGATATCGGCTGCAGCGAAGTGCACGTCACCGCCGACATAGCTTACGCGGCCGGCCAATACCTGGACTGGACCGGCGACACGGAGTTCTTCCTCAACGGCGGCGCCGAGATGCTCGTGGAAACCGCGAGGTTCTGGCCTAGCCGGTACTCAATCGCGCCGGAGGGCGGCGTAAACCTGCTGTTTTGCAAAGGGCCGGACGAATACTGCGGCATAACCGGCAATAACCTTTATACCAACTTCATGGTGCGGCACAACATCGCCCTGGCCTCAGGCGCCGCCGACACGCTCTCGCGCCTGGATCCGGAGCAGTACGCAAGGCTCGGACTCAGCGCCGGAGAAGTGGAGGAATGGCGCGCGCTGGCCGCGGGGATAAAGCTCCCGCGCGACAGCAGGACCGGGCGCTGGCGGCAGGACGACACCTTCCACCTGCTGCAGCCCGTGGACGTGGCTCAAATCAAGCCGGATGACTCGGCGGCCTACTCGCGCGTGTGCTTTGACGCGCTTCAGAGGCTCAAGGTGATAAAACAGGCAGACGTGCTGCTGCTCATGACGCGCCTGCCGGAGCTGTTCACGGACGGTGAAAAGCTGGCCGCATGGGAGGACTTTGAACCGCTGTGCATCCACGACTCCACGCTCAGCTTTGCCACCCACGCGCTGTTTGCGGCACAGAACGGCCTGGCTGAGGACGCGTACAGGTACTTCTCCAAGGCGCTCTGGCTGGACCTGCGCGACGTTATGTCCAACACGGGCAGGGAGGGGCTGCACCTCGCCTGCCTCGGCGAAACCTGGCAGACCGTGGTTTTCGGCTTTGCGGGACTGCATCTCGAGAACGGAAAACCCGCTCTCGCGCCGCATCTGCCGGAGGGCTGGGAGTCGCTCGAGTTCCCGTTTAGCTTCAGGGGCCGCCGCTATTTTGCCCGCGTCACACACGGCGGCGCAGAGCTAGAAGGGCCGGCCTGACCCCAAAGCGCACAGCAGTTAAAGGCAGGCTGTCGCTGGTATGGTCTTATAAACAGCGCCGCCCTTGCCGGAGCGAGGCAGCGCAAAAACAGCCCGGATGCTCAGGCATCCGGGCCGTTTTGCGCATTTTAGGTCAACTGCTGGTGAGCTCGCCGTGGGCCGGCGCGGCTCAGCTCCGCCTCCGCCTTGTCATGGCGCGATAGAGGAATGACAGCGCCAGACCGGCGGCGGAGAAGGCGATCGATATGAGAAAAGCGGGACGGTAGGTTCCCTGGCTGTTGAATACGCCCTGCATCAGCATGGGGCCGATTATGCCGCCGGCGGAGAAACCTATGAACATTATGCCATAGTTAAGTGAGCTGTATTTTACCCCGAACTGGTCGCTCGTAAAGCCGGGGTAGACGCCCATGAACGCCCCGTAGCACAGGCCGATAAGGCAGATGCCCGCGCAGAACACGAACTCGCTGCCGTTTCCGCCGCTGAGATATATCAGGGCGAGAGCTATGATGGCCGCCACAAACGTGCCTATTAGGGTGTTTATGCGCCCTATCTTGTCGGATATCCAGCCGGCAACTATCCTGCCGCCCGTGTTGAAGAGCGCGAGGGCGCTCACCACCAGAGCCGCGGCGGTGGCGGTCATGCCCAGCATGCTCTGCGCCACGCTGGAGGCCTCGGATATGGTCATCAGCCCGAGGGTGGAGCCTATGGTCAGCATCCCGAGCATGACGTAGAAGACAGGCGACGACAGCATCTGCCTGGCGTTCTTGTCCTCGACAGAGCTGAGGTCCTGGCCGGCCTTGGGCGTCCAGCCGGTGGGGACGAAGTTGTCCGGGCAGTTTATTATAAGCAGAGAGCAGATTATGCCCAATACGACTATGACGACGCCGAAGATTATGAAGGCGGGGCAGACACCGACGGAGTTGTTGAGCACATCGGCTATGGGCGGGATGATGACGGAGCTGATGCCGAACGAGGCGGTGCTGATGCCCCCGGCGAGCCCCTTCTTATCGGGGAAGAACTTGACGGCGTTGCTGATGGTGCAGACATAGGCAAACCCGTTGGCCAGCCCGCACATGAGGCTGAAGCCCAAAACGAGCACGAATACGCTGCGAGCGAGGCCGCTGACGACAAATCCCAGGCCGAAGACCACGGTGCCTATCAAAATGACCCACTTTGCCCCGATTTTCTTTTCCAGATAGCCGCCGGTTATGGTTGTTATAAAGGCGTCGCCGTTGGCCACGGAGAAGACTATTGCGAGATCCGCCGCGGTCATGGAAGTGCCGTTCAGGGCGTTGAGATGCTCGGCCATGGGGCCGGCGAATACGCTCCAGGCGTAGATCGAGCCTATGCACAGGTTCGCCACGCAGCAGGCGAAGAGCACGATCCAGCGCCGCCTGGTCAGTGCGGCGTTACGTTCCTGAATGCTCATGGTTCATATAACACCCTCTTCCCGCAGCCCGCTCAGCTCGGCGGCGGAGAGGCCCAGCAGGGAGCCGAGGAGTTTGTCAGTGTCCTCGCCGAGCATCGGCGCGGCCTTGTCCGCGCGGTCGGCGCAGCCGTGCATTTTTACCGGAGTGCCCGGCATCTCAATCTCGCGGCCAAAGGCCGGGTCGTACACGCTCCAGAGCATGTTCCGGCGGCGGAGTATGTCGCTCTCGCAGGCCTGCTTTATGTTCTGTATGCGCCCGAAGGGCACGCCGACCGAGCATATCATCTGCTCAAGTTCGTCCACCGTGTGCTGGCGGCTCCAGTCCTCGATTATGCCTTTGAGCACAGGGATATAGTTCTCAACGCGGGCGGAGTTGTTGACAAAGCGCGGATCATCTATCAGTTCCGGCCTGCCCATGGCGTTGCAGAGCGAGGCCCAGAACTTGTCTGTGCCGCAGGCGAGCACAAATTTGCCGTCTTTGGCCTCAAAGGCGTCGAACGGGGCGATGACGGGGTCGCGGTTGCCCTCCGGCTTTGAAACTATGCCCTTGATGGTGTACTGCATGACGCCGGTCTCGAGTATTGAGAACACGGTGTCAACCATGGAGACGTCCAGCCGCCGGCCGAGCCCGGTGCGCTCGCGCTGATAAAGGGCCATGACCACGCCCAGCGAGAGATAGGTGCCGGAGTAGTTGTCGGCTATGGCGGGGCCGACCTTGACCATCTCGCCGCCCTCGGGGCCGGTCATGCTTATCATGCCGCCGAGGGCCTGGGCCACCACGTCGTAGCAGGGGCGCCGGGCCTCCGGGCCGTCCAGCCCAAAGCCGCTGATTGAGGCGTAGATAATGCGGGGGTTGACGGCCCTCAGCGTCTCATAGTCCAGCCCCAGCCTGTCAATTGTGCCGACACGGAAGTTTTCACACACGACGTCCGCGGTTTTGACCAGCTCCAGAAAGAGCTCCCTGCCCCTGTCGGATTTCAGGTTCAGTGTCAGACCGTACTTGTTGCGGTTGATGTAGGAGAAATAGCCGCTGGCCCCGCCCTCTATCGGCTCCCAGTTCCTGGACTGATCGCCCACGCCGGGGACTTCGATTTTTATCACTTCCGCGCCCTGGTCGGCCAGATGCATGGTGCAGAATGGGCCGGAATAGGCCTGTGTGAGGTCGAGCACGCGGACTCCAGAGAGGGGGCGTCCACTCAGGCCGTCCTGGTTGAGGCTTCCGTTGTTCATGTTTGCAGTCCTCCTGTCCTCAGTCAGCTGTGAAGGCGATCATCGCCGCCTCCAGCAGGGCGTCGCCTGCGATGTATTTGGCCTCGGTCAGCACGCGGGTTGGCTTGTGCTCGCCGAAAAATTCGGCGTACACCTCGTTGATGGCGTCAAAGTCGTCCATGGACTTGACGTAGACATCCACGCGCGCGACGGTGGCCTTACTGCCTCCGCACTCCTCCACTATGGCCATCAGATTGGTCAGTACGCAGAGCGTGGCGGCCCTTATCTCGGTTATCATCTCGCCTGTGGCCGCGTCCTCGGGTATCTGCCCGGACGTCAGGATCATGTTCCCGCAGCGTATGCCGTGCACATAGGGGCCCACAGCGGCCGGGACGGCCTCGCTGTTGAATCGTTCAAGCTTCAAAGTGTATCCTCCTTAATATGGTGAAGCCGCGGCGCCTTGGGACAGGGCGCCGCGGCGTGTTTACGGCCGGGCGCTGGACGCGGCTTTCAGCCGGCGGGCGTCAGGCCCAGATGTCGCCTATGGTGAAGCCCTCGGTGAAGGGGTCGGTGGGGTCGAGCACCAGATTGCCGTAGCCGTAAATCCAGCTCTCGCCTGTTATGGTGGGTACGACCGCCTCATACTCGCCTATCTTGGCCTTTTCCACGAGGCGTCCGGTATAGACCACCCCGAGCAGACCCTCATGGCGGAAGGGCTGGTCGAGGGCCAGCTCGCCCTTGGCGTACATGGCCGCCATGCGGGCGCAGGTGCCGGTGCCGCAGGGGCAGCGGTCGAGCGCGCCTATCCAGGTGGACGGGTTATCAAAATCGACTTCGCCGCTGGCGACGGTGACGGCGTTCTGCACATCGGATTTCTCCGGGTGCTTGCTGGGCCCGAATAGCTGGGAGATGGTGATTCCCACGCCGGGGTAATCGGGGTGGGCGACGGGGAGCTGATCCTGGGCTGCCCGGAGTATCAGCGAGGAGACCCTGGTAATCTCGCGGCCCATGTCGGGGGTGAGCTCTATCCAGGGGAACTGGCGCACATCGGCCATGACGTAGAACATGCCGCCCCAGGCTACGTCTACTTTGACCTTCTCCACGCCATGCCCTATGTGCGGGACCTCAATTTCCTTGTCGAGGTACACGGCGAAGGCCGGGACGTTTTTGAAAGTGACCGCCGTGGCCTTGCCGTTTTCGCACACGGCCTCTATGCCTATGAGCCCGGCGGGCGCCTCCAGGTTGAACTTGTTGAGCCCCTCCTGCATGGGGATTATGCCGGTCTCCAGCAGGACGGTGGCGACGGAGATGACGTTGCCGCCGCTCATCATGGGGTACTCGGTCTGCTCCATTATGATGAAGCCCATGGCGGCGTCGGGGTGTTTGGGCGGGACGAGGATGTTGCAGCACATTGGAGGGTAGCCCCTCGGCTCTCTGAGCAGGAACTTGCGGAGCCCGTCGTTGTGCAGGCGGAGGTACTCCTCCATCTCGTACACGCTGTTGCCGGGGATGTGCGGCACACCGCCGGTGACGACGCGCATCGGCTCGCCGTCGTGTGTCTCTACTACGTTGAGTACGCGTTTGAAGCTCATTTGTTATTCTCCTTCCTTGAGTTGGGGTTTGGCGTCCGCCGCGCGCGGCGGACGCCGTGTTTCTCAAATGCCGGGAATCAGTCTTCGACGTCGACCGGAGCCTCGAGGCAGCCCCAGTTGGGCTTGTTGTAGCAGATTTTTGCGTATTTAAACAGTACGACCACGCACATTATGAGCACTATGCTCTGCAATACGCCGACCAGGTTGAACATTCCCTTGACCGAATCGACGCCGCCGGTCGCAACCAGAGTGTAGCTGGTGCCGCAGAGGATGACGCCGGTGAGAATCTTCTGGAACTTGGGGGCCTCGCTCTCGGCGTCCAGCTTGCGGCAGGAGAGGGTGGCGACGCAGGAGGCCATGGGGTCCGCCAGAGTCGAGAAGCTCATGACTATGCACAGCAGGAACGCCACGGTGACGAATTTGCTCAGCGGCAGGGTGCCGATAATCTGGAACACGGTGGTCTGCATGCCATAGGTCTCCAGCGCGGCCCAGACGTCGAAGGTGCCGGAGCTCTGCAGGTAGATGACCTGGCCGCCGAAGATGGCAATCCAGACCATGCAAAAGACGGAGGGAACCAGAATCTGGACCAGCAGGAAGGTGCGCACCGTGCGGCCGCGGCCCATGCGGGCGAGGAACATGCCTATGACAGGCGCGTACACGATAAAGGAGGCCCAGTACTGGGTGATCCAGTCGGCGGACCAGGTCTCGCTGGTCGTCATCACGTTGCTGGCCGTGGTCATGCGTCCCAGGTTGTCCCATATGTAGCCGACGGCCTCGGAGCCGATTTTGCCTATGAACGAGGTGTTGCCGAAAACGAGCACCCAGGCCATAAGGAAGAAGAAAAAGTACATGCACGCGGTGGAGACGTACTTCAGGCCCTTGCTTATGCCGGTGACGCTGCTGGTGATGAAAACGGCGCCGACGAAGATGGCCGCAATCAGCCAGACGAGCGCGCTCTGGGGTACGCCGAAGGCCGCCTCGATGCCCGCGCCTATCTGCATCAGGCCGACGCCCATGGAGTTGGAGGTGGCGCCCATTATGCAGAAGATGACCAGCGCGGTAATCAGGGTGTTGAGCCAGGGCTTGCGCTTGCCTATTGCACACTCCACGATGGAGTTGAAGGAGAGGTTCTTTTTCCGGTTGACGCAGAGGACGGCAAACGCGGCGCCGCAGATGGCGTACATGCAGTACTGCACAAAGGTCCAGTCCCACATGGCCTGGCCGACGGCGAATATGCCGGCCTCGCGGCTGCCGGGCTCGGCGCCGACAAAGGCGGGGGTCTGCATGAAGTGATACATGGGCTCGCCCATGGCCCAGAACAGCAGGCCTGTGCCTATGCCGGAGCATATGCTCATCGCGCACCAGGTGGGCATGCTGTAGGCGGGCTTGGCGTCCTCGCCGCCTATCTTGATATCGCCGTACTTTATGATTATGAATACTACACCTAGGATAAGGAAAATAAAGCTGAGCAGATTTATGTACCAGCCAAGGTAATCCGACATGCCGTAGAGCAGCCTTGTCATGAGGTTGCCCACGGGCTCGGTCCAGATGGCGCCGGCTATGATAAAGGCTGCAAGTATGATGATGGCCGGCCAGAAGGCCACCTTGTTCATCCGTCTGTCTTCCAGGGTGTTTTTATTCATTACTTACTCCTTTCCCTATTTCTATTTCCTCTCTTCTTGCCGGTTTGTCTGCGGCCCGGCGAAAAGCCGGGCGGTTATTTTCTTGTCCGCCCAGATCATGAGGTCCATGACCTTGGCGACTATAAAACCATACAGCGCGGAGTATACTATCGCGCTCCAGCTGCGCAGTATCAGCGCGCACAGGAGCATGATCGCACAGTCCATGATAAACAGGATAGTGCCGTAGCTCAGTCGCGAGATGCGCCTTTTAGCGAGCAGGGCCAGAGCCGTGGTGCCGGCCATGGTGCCTCCGGAGGCTATGAGCATGCCCGCGCCGACGCCCATCGCGGCCCCGCCCAGGACGGAGATGAGCAGGGGGCTGGCGGTGGCGGTCTCCGGGGTCATCCAGGCCCAGAGATCCATGAGCGCGGAGGTCCCGGCCATAATGATTACCGTGTATATCAGGACTTTAAGTCCCCGCTTTTTCGTCACGAAAATCATTACCGGGATGTTGAGCAGCAGGTTGACCGCCCCTATCGGGGTGCCGAATATGCTGTTTGCCGTGACGGCAAGGCCAAGCATGCTGCCGGGGATGACCTCAATCTGGTTCACATAGACCATGGAGAGCGCGTATATCACGCAGCCCACTATCAACAGCCCGGCCTCATAAACTGCACGCAGGCGGCTGTTTCTGTCCTTGAAAGACATGGCTCAGTTCAGAATATGACCTCTATCTCGTCCCGATCGGCGAAGAACTGCACCTCGCGCGCACCCTCGAGCCTGGCATAATCCTCCTCACTGAGGTTGACAACAGGTATATCCACGCCGTAAAAACGCTTGGCTATCAGCGGGCCGGTCAGGACAACGGGATCGCTCCTGACATTGATGATAGCCGCCGGGGCGCAGTGGGTGCGCACCTGCTCAAGGATGATGAGCCCGGTGCCGCTGCTGCCTTTGGGGGTGGGGAAGGCGAGTACCTTGCCGCTCATGTTCAGCTGATAGAAGGGATGGCGCCTGTCGCGGATGAGCCCGCTCTGAGGGTCAACCGTGCCCCAGAAACTCATGGGTTCGTTGCACCACATCAGTTCGGCCCTGACATCGCCTCTGACGGCATACTTGCATTTGAGTGTCAGATTCTCCATGGCTTTGCCTCCTTGACGACTCTGCCGGCCACAGCGGATTCGATGCAGTCTGCCATGCTGCCAAAGACGGGCTGCAGCCCGCGCATGGCAAAGCAATAGGT
>CALWYN010000155.1 GCA_944385755.1 uncultured Oscillospiraceae bacterium | reverse complement strand
CTGCACGGCGGCGGCGTGAATGGTCTCGGGGATGGTCAGCCCGGCGACTATCTCGTCCACCTGGGCCTTGAGCGCCTCGGCGGAGAGGACCTCCTCCCCGCTGGCCGCTTCGCTGCCGCAGGCGGCGAGGGCGAACACCATGGCGAGGGCCATGAGCACTGCAAGAATTCTTCTGGTCATTTTCATCTTTTCCTTTCGCTTCTTTTTCCGGCGCGCTCAAAGCGCGGCGGGCCTCCCGCCCGCTGGTCCCAATTGCGAAGCTCAAGGAAACTTTGGGTATCACTCCTCACTCCTCCCCGCCGTTTGATTCTACTGATGCGGACGTCTGCTTCGTTTTGTCCCCTTGCCGTACACAAATACGGCGGGAACAAAGCCTTGCGTCCGACTCGCCTCAGCGAATTTTCCGGCGACTCGCGCGTAAGGGGTGAAGCCCGTTGGACAACAAAATAACCGCCCTGAGCTTCATCCGGTGGTGAAGTCAATGGCGGCAAAAATGCTTTCACTGTTTTTCGATAGCGCTCCACAACCGTGACAGTCCGACGGATGTTATCCCCCGGCCCGGGCAACGAACACGCAGACACCCGTTCGTCCCCTCGGCGGCCTCCCCTTTCGGCACACGCTGTCTGGCGTTTTTGCGTGCGTACTCTTGTCGGCCGCGCCTCTATCTTTCATATGAAATTATGCATTATTATACACACCGGCGCACATTTGTCAAGCCCCAATGTCAGGCGGCAGTAAAATTTGCCGATTTTTTCTTCCGGGGCTCGAAATGCGCGGCAAAACGTGGTATTGTATTGGGAGCCCGGCGCTCCGGGTCCCGGGCCGAAAGGACTGAAGATACATGTCTCAACTCAAGATCGCCCTTCTCCAGCTTCTCCCCGGAGCGGGCGCGGAGGAGAACCTGCGCCTGGGCCTGTCCGCCTGCCGCCGCGCCGCCGGCCTGGGCGCGGACATAGCCCTTTTCCCGGAGATGTGGAGCTGCGGCTACAGCTTTCCGCAGGAGCCCTCCGCGCTCCGCGCCCTCGCCGTACCCGCGGACGGGGAATTCGTGTCCGCTTTCGGCCGCCTCGCCGGCGAGCTCGGCATGGCAATCGGGGTGACCTATCTGGAGAGCGCCCCGGGCGCCCCGCGCAACTCCCTCGCGCTCTTCGACCGCCGCGGCCGCCGCGCGCTCGACTACTCCAAGGTCCACACCTGCGATTTCGGCGCCGAGCGCGTCTTGGGGCGGGGGGAAGCCTTCCGCACGGCGGAGCTCGACACGGCCGCCGGGGCGGTGAATGTGGGCGCCATGATCTGCTACGATCGCGAGTTTCCCGAGAGCGCCCGTCTGCTCATGCTCCGGGGCGCCGAGCTCATACTGGTGCCCAACGCCTGCCCGATGGAGCTAAACCGCCTCTCGCAGCTCAGGGCCCGCGCGTTTGAGAACATGCTGGCCCTGGCCACCTGCAACTATCCCGCCGGACATCCGGACTGCAACGGGCACTCCACCCTCTTTGACGGAGTGGCCTGTCTCCCCGAACTCGACGGTTCGCGCGACACCTGCGTGTTCGAGGCCGGCGGAGAGGAGGGCATATATCTGGCCGGGCTGGACCTCTCCATGCTCCGCGCCTACCGCGCGTCGGAGGTCCACGGCAACGCCTACCGCCGTCCCGCCCTGTACGGCCCGCTGGCCGATGCGCACATATCCCCGCCCTTTATCCGCGGCGACCGCAGAGACTGAGGCCGCGGCAAGTATAAAAGGAGGAAGAAACAATGGCCAAAGATACCCCGATATCCCTGAGGAACGAGGTCATGTACTCGGTATTCGTCCGCAATTTCAGCCCCGAGGGCAACTTCGAGGGCGTGCGCCGCTCACTCGACCGCATCTCCGCACTGGGGGTGGACACCATATGGCTCATGCCAATCCACCCCGTGGGCGAGGTCTCGCGCAAGGGCGGCCTGGGCAGCCCCTACGCCATCCGCGACTACCGCGCGGTGAACCCCGAATACGGCACGCTTGAGGATTTCCGCCGCCTGGTGGACGACATCCACGCGCACGGCATGCGCTGCATAATCGACGTGGTCTACAACCACACCTCCCCGGACTCCGTCCTGGCACATGAGCACCCCGAGTGGTTCTTCCGCGGCAGCGACGGCGCCCCCGGCCGCCATGTGGACGACTGGAGTGACATCGTGGACCTCGACTACGGCTCATCCGGCGCGCTCTGGGACTATCAGATAGACACGCTCAAATACTGGGCGGAGCTCGTGGACGGCTTCCGCTGCGACGTGGCCCCCATGGTCCCGCTGGACTTCTGGCTGCGCGCCCGGCGGGAAGTGGCCTCCGTCCGGCCCGGCTGCCTCTGGCTGGCCGAATCCGTCGAGCCCAACTTCATAGCCTACAACCGCGGCAACGGCACGCCCTGCCTCTCCGACTCCGAGCTCTACCAGGCATTCGACCTCTGCTATGACTACGACGTGGCCAACAGCTTCATCGCCTCCGTGCGCGACAAGTCCCTCCTGCCTGCCTACGCCGCCGCCCTCAACGCGCAGGAGGGAGCCTACCCGCTCAACTACGTCAAACTCCGCTTTCTGGAGAACCACGACCGGCCCCGCGCCGCCTTCCTCGTCCCGGACGCGCGGTCCCTGGCCTCCTGGACGGCCTTTCTGTATTTCCAGCGCGGCACGGCCCTCGTCTACGCCGGCCAGGAGCGCGGCGCGCAGCACCTCCCCAGCCTCTTCGACCGGGACACGGTGGACTGGGACGGCGGCGTGGCCGACCTCAGCGCGCTCATGCGCAGCCTGTACGACCTGAAGAAGGACCCCATCTTCGCCGGAGGCTGGTACTCCGTCCGCTCCCACCCCGGCGGCGTGCTCTCCGCTGAGTATTCCCTCCCCGGCAGGCGGCTCTTCGGAGTGTTCCCGGCCGTCCCCCTCCCCGCGCTCATAGAGACCGGGCTGCCCGACGGGCAGTATCCGGACCTGCTCACCGGCCGCACCGTTGAGGTCTGCTTCGGAATGCTCTCCACCTCCGGCGGCCCCGTCATCATAGAGACGGCCTGAGCCCGGCCGCGGCAATCCGGAAGGGGGTTCTCCCTCACCGCCGCGCTGTCGCGCCATATGCGAGCAAAAAGTCAAAAAAATTGCCCGTATGCTCTCGCATACGGGCAATCCCCCGCCGCTGCCGTGGGGACCCGATTATAACCTGCACTTCTCCTGCAGGTGGGTCGCCTCTCCTGCGCTACCACGCTTCCAACTTCCGGCCCCGGGGGCCGGGAGGCCTGCAATCCGCGCCGGAATACGGCATCCCTTATTATAAATGTGGGTCTAAAAGGGTCCTGAAAAATAAATTCCGCAAACAGGGCAGGAATAAAAACCGTTTTCAAGGGGCCGCGCGCCCGGGGAACTTATTCGTCCCCGGCCTCGTCAGAATCCTCGTCGTCAAAGAGCTGCTCCATAAACACGTCGTAGACGGCGGCGAGCTCCTGTTCGTCGTCCACGGAGCAGAATACCTCCTCTCCGTTCTCCTCCTCGATACGCAGCAGGATGTAGCCGTAATCCGGGTCGTCCTCGTCCATATCCGCCGGGAGGAAAGCCGCGTAGCTCTGGCCCTGATACTCGATCTCCGCGAGCTGTTCGAGCTCGAACTCGTTGCCCTCTTCGTCCTCAATGGTGATGTAGCTGCTGCCGAAATCCTCGTCCATGTCAAATGACCTCCGGGGTTCTCTTTAACTTTACGCTTACATTTTACTCTATTCCCGCACAGAAATCAATCGTATTTTTTGCCTGCGGCTCAGGAACCGAAATCTTCGAGCAAACTGAGCAGTTCTTCCCTGTCCGCCACGGCCAGGCCGTTGCGGACTATCTCCCTGTCGGCCTCCCGGAGCGAGCGCAGCTCTATGTCCGTCACTGTTATGGGCCCGTCCTCCGACTGGGGGCTGAACACGCCTATGCAGCCGTCGTATTCCCGCAGTACGAATTCCGCCTCCTCCACAGAGCAGCTGGGCTCGTAGCGAAAGCTGCTTCTTTTCACCTCGGCGCGCTGCGGCGCCGCCGAACCTATGCTGGCGAAGGCCGAGGTGGCCGACCACACGGCCGCGACCGTCAGCAGACCCAGTCCGGCGCCCTTTATCCAGGTTTTTTTCACGTTTCTCCACCCCCTTTGGGTAAATTATCCCACAAAGCGGCGAAACTATACCGGAGGCGCCATTCTTGAACAAAATTTAAAAATTTAAAATCTGGCTATCCCTTTTCGACAGATTGTGATATATTGATATTCTACAATGGCTTAGAGCGGCCTCCCGCCGCCCAAGGCCCAAGGCACGGAGGTGCAAGCACAGCATGGAATCCGATAAGCTCAGGCGCGTGGAGAAGGCCGCCGGCGGCGTCGCCGGCGCGCTGTTCGGCGCGGTCGGCCTGGTAGCCAAAATTCTGGCCACCATAGTCCTCATATTTCTCACAACGGCGCTGCTCTTCGCCTGCATATTCGCCTTCTATGTCAAGACGACCCTGCAGGAGGATCTGGACATATCCCTCTCCGACTACTCCCTGTCCGAATCCAGCATCCTCTACTATGAGGACGCCAACGGCGATTGGCAGGAGCTCGTCACGCTCTCCGGCAGCGAGAACCGCATCTGGGTGGAGCTCGACGACATACCGGACCACCTCGTCAAGGCCCTAGTGGCCATAGAGGACCGCCGCTTCTACGAGCACAAGGGGGTGGACTGGTTCCGCACGCTCGCGGCCATCACCACAATATTCTCCTCGTCGGACGACATCTTCGGCGGCTCCACGATAACGCAGCAGCTCATAAAGAACCTGACGGGCAACAACGACGTGACGGTCAAGCGAAAGCTTGTGGAGATTTTCCAGGCCCTCGAATTTGAGAAGAAATACGACAAGGACGAGATAATAACCTGGTATCTCAACGCCGTCTATTTCGGCGAGGGCAGCTACGGCATCTACGCCGCGGCAAAGACGTATTTCGACAAGGAGCCGAGCGAGCTGAGCCTCGCGGAGAGCGCCGCGATAGTCGGCATAGTCAACCTGCCCACCTATTACAGCCCCTTCTACAGCGAGGAAAACAACAAAAACCGGCAGGAGACGGTCCTGCGCGAGATGTATGAGCAGGGCTATATAAACTACGAGGAATACACCTCGGCAGTAAACGAGCAGCTTGTTTTCGCCCGCTCGGCAAATGAGGCGCGGCAGCAGGAGATCTACTCCTGGTATGTCGAGACCGTGATTGAGGACGTAAAGGCCGATTTGATGGAGCAGAAGGGCATAAGCTCCGAGGTGGCCGAGCAGCTCCTCTACTCGGGCGGTTACCGCATCTATACCTGTTACGACGCGGACATACAGGCCAAGGTGGACGCTGTGTACCAGAACCTGGACGCCCTGCCCCACGCCTACCGCACGAGCGAGCAGCAGCTCCAGAGCGCCATAGTCATCATGGACCCCTACACCGGCGAGATAGTCGCCCTCTCCGGCGGGGTCGGCGAGAAGACGGCGAACCTCATAACCAACCGCGCCACGCAGTCGGAGCGCCCGCCCGGCTCCTCGTTCAAGCCCCTCAGCGTCTACGCCCCAGCCATAGAGGCCGGCCTTATAACCCAGAACACCCTTGTGAACGATGCCGGGGCGGACGAGATACAGCTCTCCGGCACCAGCTGGTATCCCAATAACTCCGACAATATGAATCACGGCATAATGACGATACGCCAGGCCGTTATGAGCTCGATCAACACCGTCGCCGCCCAGGTGCTGGACAAGCTGGGCCTCGACGCCTCGTACAGCTTCCTCGAGAACAACCTGGGCTTCACCACGCTCATAGAGCAGGACAGGAACTACCCCTCCCTGGCACTGGGCGAGCTGACCAACGGCGCCACCGTGCGCGAGATGACCCAGGCCTTCAGCACCTTCGTCAATGGGGGAATCTTTACCGAGAGCCATGTCTACACCCGCGTGACGGACTCGGCCGGCAGCCTTGTGCTGGAGAACAATATCGAGACGCACGTCGCGATGAGGGCCAACACGGCCTATAATGTGCTGGACATGCTCTATGGCGCCGCCAGCGGCGGCACGGGCACCGAGGCCAACTTCTGGAGCCAGCCCGTGGCCGGTAAGACGGGCACCTCGTCGAACTACTGGAACCGCTGGTTCTGCGGCACCACGGCCTATTACACCGCCGCCGTCTGGACGGGCTACGATATGCCCGAGCGCATGTACTTCTACGGCAACCCGGCCGCGCAGATATGGCGCAGCGTCATGTCCGCCGTCCATGAGGGCCTGGAGTGGCGCTCCTTCCCCACGCCCAGCTATGTCGGCGGGGACACCATGATTTTCGGCGATCTCAGCTCCCCCTCGCCCTCGCCCAGCGAGGAGCCCACAGATACCGGCGCCGAAGAGACGGAGGCTCCGGTTGAATCGGTGGAGCCCGTCGAACCGGTTGAGCCCGTGGAGCCCACAGTGCCCGCGGAGTCCACAGAGCCCTCCGGCGGGGACGACGACCCCGGTTATGTCTTTCTCCCATGAGGGTTAAAGGGCGCATCATATCGGCAAAAAACGAGGCCGGAAACTTTTACCGGTCTCGTTTTGGTGAAAAACTGTTGACAAATTTGACACTTTGAGTTACAATTCGGTTACAACGTTGTAGGACGCATGTATCCGCCCAATGGAGGTTTAGTAAAATGGCAGCATCCAAGGAGCTCAATTATAAGGGCCATCCCCTTCGCAGGAAGGGCAATCTCATATACTTCGGCAGCATGGCCGACAAGTATATCATCATGATGCAGATTCTCGAGACTAAGAAAATCGAGGACATGGAAGTTGCCACCAAGGTCGCAGTGCAGCTCCAGCTCACCGACCCGGATCTCAAGAGCCGGGACAGAGTAGTCAAGAAGAGTGAAAAGAACAGCCTCTACGCCGCGATGGACGTGGCGTCCGTATGGCTCGACCGCGCGCTGGCCTCCAAATAACTAAAAGGTCAGGTTTTTCCCATGAACAAAAGAATATTCCGTGCGCTGCTCACGGCAGTGTTGGGTATTTGTGCGCTCGTATGCACCGCGCAGGCCGACTGCATAGGCGGCGCGGCCACCACAACCGACGTAAACCTGCGCTCCGGCGCGGGCACCGATACCGCCATCATGGACACCCTGCCCTCCGGTACGGCCGTGATCGTCGAAGCCGACACGGGCAGCGGCTGGTACAAAGTCAACTATTCCGGCATATCCGGCTATATGAGCGCGGAGTATCTGGACTTTTCCGCGGAAATGGAGCTCTCCGCCTCCGGCAGCGTCTCCGCCACCGACGTAAACCTGCGCTCCGGCCCCGGCACCTCCAGCTCCGTCGTCAGGGTCACTTCACTCGGCGAGTCCGTCGAGATACTCGGCGTCTCAGGCAACTGGTACAGAGTGTCCGCCGGCGGCGACACCGGCTACATACGCAGCGACTACGTCTCCCTCTCCGGCGGCAGCTCCGAAGATGCCCCGGTAGCCGTCTCCGGCGGCTCCATAGGAGAGCAGATCGCCGCTTTCGCGAAGCAGTTCCTCGGCACGCCCTATGTCTGGGCCGCCGAGAGCCCCGAGGAGGGCTTCGACTGCTCCGGCCTGGTAAGTTACTGCTTCCAGTCCTTCGGCTACTCAACGAACCGCACGGCCGCCACTCTCTTCAACAACGGCAGGGCGGTCGAGAAGTCAGAGCTGCAGCCGGGTGACGCGGTGTTCTTCCGCAGCGACGGTTCAGGCTATATCAGCCACGTGGGCCTCTACATAGGCGGCGGCCAGATGATACACGCCAGCTCCAGCGCCGGCGAGGTCGTAATCACCAACATAGAGGACAGCGATTATTACACCCGCAACTATGTGGGCGCAAGGCGCATAGCGGAATGACGGCAGGGAGGGCTGAAGCCCTCCCTCTTTTTGCGCGGCACAGCCGCGCTGATAAGTCCCAGGCGGCTTATTCAGCAGACATTAGGGGGTGCTGCACATGGAAATCCGGCTTGTGCCCATAAACAGTGCGAACAGGGATGAGTGTCTGGCGCTTGGGGTTGCGCGTGGGCAGGAAAAGTATATCTGCCCCAATTCGGAGTCTCTCAGGGCGGCGGCCGAAAACCGCGGGATAGCCAGGCCCTTTGCCATCTGCGCCGGAGATATGATGGTGGGTTTTACGATGTTCGCCTTCGATTCAGCCTGTGATGACCCGGACGACAGGTACTGGCTGTGGCGCTTCATGATAGGCCCAAATACCAGGGACAGGGTTACGGCAGTCTCGCGCTGAAGGAGATAATCGGCTACTTCAGGCGAAACGGGGCCGGGCACATCCGCCTTTCCACAAAGGCGGTCAACGCCGCGGCCATCTCGCTGTACAGAAAATACGGCTTCACGGAGAGCGGCGGGATGAACGGCGATGAGACGGTGTTCTTCCTGAAACTGTGAAGTCCGCCCGCCGCTGCGCGCAGAGATGCCCCCGGGGCTGTGCCCCGGGGGCATCTCGCTGATTCGATTATTCCGCGCCGCGGCTCACCCTAGGGCCGCCCGGAGCTGCGGAAGGGAGTATTCAAACATCCTGCGGTGCCCCGCCGGGCTGGGGTGTATGCCGTCCCGGCTGAAGAGCCCGGTGAAGTCCCTGGCCGACAAAAATGCGCTGCGCACGTCGATTATGGGCAGCTCGCGCTTCGCCGCCGTCTTGATGACCTCCAGGTTGTACATCTCATTCCAATGCTCTATGCTGTCCGTGGTGCCCAGAAAGCGCATGAGCGCCCCGCCGTCCAGCTTGCGCGAAAACCACTCAAAATACCGCCTGCCCCAGACCGGTATCAGGCTTATGACCACCGGCCGGCTGCCGAGGGCGATTATGCGGTCCAGCACCGCGTTGTAGCACTCCCTGAAGCGGGAGACCGGCGTATTGCAGTCATGCGGCTGCTCCGGCGTATCGGCCACGGCCGGCCAGTCAAAGTCCGAGTCGTTGCCGCCCAGCATGACGAGCGTATTGGGACACTGGGCTATGTCGTCCGCAAAGCGTTCCAGCTTCCTGAGCGCAGCCTCGCTGGTGAGCCCGAATTTTGAGTGGTTGCGCATCTCCGTGTTCAGCGCGCCGCCCAGCAGGTTCACGAATGAATCCTTGCACCTGGCATAGCGTTCGCTGTCCTCCAAATACACCACGCCGCCGGTGATGGAATCCCCTACTATACAGATGGGCTCTGACATATCCTGTCCCTCCTTTGCCTGTGTGGACAATTATACCCCCATCACGCGCGTGTGTCAATAGAAGAAACAATAATTATAAAAGTACTTTTAGTTACTCAGCGGCATCTTGTATGTGAAAGTGCTGCCCCGTCCCGGCTGGCTCTCCACGGAGAGTTTTCCGCCATGGGCCGAGGCTATCTGCCTGACCATGGAGAGCCCCAGGCCGCTGCCGTGGTCCTCTCCGCGCGAGGCGTCCGCCTGCCAGAACCTGTCCCAGATGTGCGGCAGGTCCTTTTTGGCTATGCCTATGCCGTCGTCAGCCACCGAGAACACGAGGTCATCGCCTTCGGCGCGCAGCGTCACCCGGACGTGACCCCCCTCGGGCGTGTATTTAATCGCGTTCTCCACAAGGTTCTGCACCAGTCTGGTCATCATCCCGACATCAATATCTGCGTACACCCCCGGAGCTATATCCCGGCTGAGTTCCATGGCCTTTCCCGAGGCTCTGGCCGTCTCGTCCGTCACTATTTCAGCCAGCTCCGAGAAGTTTGCGCGCTCAAACGCGGCCGTATACGTGCCCTGGTCCATCCTCGTGATGCTCAGCAGCTGGCTTATCAGCCCGGACATGCGCTTTGCCTGCCGCTCTATCACCTCTATGGACTCGGCGTAGTCCCCGGCCGTCCGGGCGTTTTGCCTGGCGTATTCGCACTCCGCCAGTATGACGGCAGTGGGCGTGCGCAGCTCATGGGAGGCGTCGGAGGCAAAGCGTTTTTCGGCGTTGAAGGACTGCTCAAGCCGGTCGAACATCCGGTCAAAGGTGGCGGCGAGCTTGTGTATCTCGTCGCGGCCGCGGCGCAGTCCGATACGCGCGCTGAGATCCGTCCCGTCCGTGATAGCGTCCACGGTGTCCGTTATCTGGCGCACCGGGAGGAAGGCCCTCCTGGCTATCAGCCAGCCCACGACCGCCGTCAGCAGCACGAGTATGGGCAGCAGTATCACGGAGATGATGACTATCACGCGCACGGCGGAGAAGTCGTTCTCGTTTGAAGTCAGTCCGCGCAGCCAGACGTCCCCTCCGCGGTTGGGCACATACAGGTCATAGACCAGGAACTCCTCGCCCTCTATCTCGATCGACCGGACCTCCCCGTTGCGGAATTCGCCGTCTCCCGGGAAGTGCAGCACCCCCGCCCCGCCTATCAGCTCCCCGGCGGAGTCGTAGACCTGGATATAGACGTTGTGCCGGTAAAAATTCAGCTCATCCAGGTCCAGGAAGCCGTCGTCATACTCAACGTCGTCAATATTGTCGTGCACCACGTCCAGCAGCGTGGCCTCCGCGCTGTTCTCTATCTCATTCCCCGCGACTACCAGCATGAACACTATGACCAGGGCGACCACGAGCAGCATCATCAGGGTGAAATATATTGTCACCCT
>CALWYN010000154.1 GCA_944385755.1 uncultured Oscillospiraceae bacterium | reverse complement strand
CGTTAAAGATATCAACACATCCGGCGGCCGGTACCCCCAAAAATGGCCGCCCGGACGGGCGGCTTGCCCGGCAGCGCACGCTCATATGCCTGAAAACGCGGCTGCGCCGCGGCCTATACGGCCGCGGCGCTCACGCCTCCTCCATCCCGGGCCTATTGGCCCGCCCGGCCCCCAAATCCATGGAGAGCTCCAGTTCCATAAGCCCCTCCCGCCACAAATTGTTGGGTTTTTCGCCGGTCTTTACAAAGCCCGCTCTCTGATACAGGCCAATGGCCTTCTCCAGGTCTGCCGTTGTGTCCAGATAAATGCTCTCATACCCCCGCTCTCCCGCAAACTCAAGCGCGCGGTTCAAAAGTTTTTTCCCCAGCCCGATCCCCCTGTACAGCGGCTCAATCAGGAACCAGCGCAGCTGCGCCCGCTTTTCGCGCCCCACTATCCCGATGCACCCGATGATCTTTCCATTATGTTCGGCGCACCAGAGGCGGTCCTTTTGGGGATTGTAATGCAGCAAAAACTCGAAGAACGACTCCGCCACGTACGCTTCAAACGCTGTCGTATAGTTGTATTCCTCCCTGTAAAGGCGGCCGTGCATATAGGTGATATAGCCGGCGTCTCCCGGCTTTATCTCCATGCGGATGGAAATGTCCGCATCGCTGATTTCCTTTCCGTCCGTTAAAATGCTTTCCACGACCGTCATGCTTTTTACGAGCTCTTCTCTGTAAGTATCGGACAGCGGTCTAATCATGCCGGCAATCTGCTCATCGGATCGGCCGTTCAGCATATTCATTTCCTCTTTTCCGCGTTCCGTCAGATGAAGGCAGACCGCTCTGCCGTCCTCCGGCGAAGGCTCTTTCCGTAGCAGCCCCATGCTTTCAAAACGCTTTAATATGCGGCTCAGATATCCGGCGTCCATGCATAGAACATCTGAAAGCATTTTCGAAGTGCAATTGGGTGTCCTGTCGACCTCATGCAGAACCCTCACCTCGGACAGGGACAGCCCGCTTGCCAGAATGTGCTGGTCCAACAGCCCCAGAATATTTGTGTAATACCTGTTGAATTTTCTGATAACGCTGACCTGATTCTGCATTTTCTGAAGCATACACAATTCCTCCCGGGATGTTATGGCAATATAATACTCAATTTATTTGCTTTTGTCAACTATATTATATGTCAAAATCAAATAATTTTTTAATTCGGGGTTACAGAGGAACTCCGGGCCCGGCCGCAGGCCCGCGCGGCCGCTCTATCGAGAGCGTTTGACCATCGCCGCGCCCCGCCTGCGCATAAAGCGGGCAGCGGCATTCCCGTCAGGAATGCCGCTGCCCCAAACAAATGTACCGGCCGCATGTCCATCCGCCCGCCGGGGCGGCCCCCATGTAAACCGCCTCCGGCCCTCCCGGGGAGCGGAGATTGAAATTATCTCCCCAAGGAGCTATAATGGCCACAGATCACCATTCAGGAGGCATGAAAATGGCATATCCGCCCGATGGAATAGTTCAGACCTGGCTGAATTCGCTCGCCGGCCTGGACATACGCGTCAAAAAGATGTTCGGCTGCTACTGCGTATACTGCGACAACCAGCCCGTGGGCTGGCTCAGCGAGGCGGTCTTTTCACTCCGCGAGGTCGGATTGGACTACCTGCCGGACGGCCTGAGGCGCCCCGCGCCCGGTGACAGCATCCAGGAAATCGTGATTCCCTTGGACTACGCGGGCAGCGAGTGGCTGCCCCGTGCCGTGCAGGACACTTCGCGCATCCTGCGCGAACGCCCCCGGCGGAGGAAATAGGGGGCGGTCAGTCCTGCGGTATTTCCACCCCGCACTCCGCCAGGAACTCCTTTACCGCCGAGGTATAGCCCTCCTCGTCCACGACGAAGCTCATGGCGTGCTCCGCACCCGGCACCTCAAGCAGCCGTTTGGGCCCGGCGCAGGCCGCGTAATTCACGCGTGACATCTCTGTCGGCACAAAATCATCGGCCGCGCCGTGGATGAACAGCACGGGCTTGCCGCAGCGGCTCAGGGCCTCCGGCGCCGATGCCGCCCTCAGGTCAAATCCTCCGAACAACCGCGCCGCGCCGCGTATCATCGCCATGGCCGGCCCCTCCGGCAGGCCCCTGGCGCGGCCCACGGAGCGCATTATCTCCTCCGGCGTGGTGTAGCCGCAGTCCGCTATTATCCCCAGCACGTTGTCCGGCAGCATGTCGGAGGCCATCATCACGGTGGCCGCTCCCATCGAGCAGCCGCCCAGGATTATTTCCCGGTCATTGCCAAAGCGGTCGAGTATGTACTGTATCCAGTCGAGGCAGTCGTACTGTTCCTTTACCCCCATCGTTATTGCGTGTCCGCCGCTCTCGCCGTGGGCGCGCTGGTCGGGCGCGAGTACATCCAGCTTCAGCTCGCGCATCAGCTTCAGCATACCGCAGCCGTCCCTGATTGGCGAGCTGCGATAGCCATGGAAGAAGAGCACCACCGGCCCGGCTCCGCTGAAGCGGTAATACCTGCCGCTCAATCCGACGCCGTCCCTTGCGCGTATCGACACGCGCTCAAAGTCGAGCGCCTTTGCCGCCGAATACAGCTCGGCCAGCTCGCTCTTTTTGGCCTCATACTGTCCCCCGGACGGCGGGGCGTCGGAGGCCAGGTATTTCTTCGGCGCAAAGCAGCCCCAGAAGCAGCCGTACAGCGCGGCTCCGCAGGCGGCGGCACCGCCGAGCAGTGCAGCGCCCAATATTTTTTTCCCGGTCATATGTACCTCCCAATGCAATCGGCCCGCTGCATTTTTACAGCGGGCCGTTCTCTCTCCCGCGCTCAGCGGGAATTGAATATCTTGAATATCGTGTCGTACGGGTCCTCTTCCTTGGCCGCCGGGGCAGCCTCCTGCTGCTGGAGCTGCTGCTGGGCTGGGGCCGCGGCCTGCTGGGCGGCCGTGTAGAGCCCCTGCTTGGGCTGTGCCGCGGGCTGCTCCTGCACGCCCGCCGGCCTGGCGTCCTCAAATCCGGTGGCAATCACGGTGACGCGTATCTCGTCGTCGAGGGTGTTGTCGAAGGTGGCGCCGAATATAATGTTCGCGTCCGGATGGGCGGCCTCCTGCACCAGGTTCGCCGCGGTCTCCACGTCCTCGAGCCCCATGTCCTCGCTGCCCGTGACGTTTATCAGCACGCCGTGCGCGCCGTTTATCGAGGTCTCCATGAGCGGGCTGGCGACCGCCATCTTGGCCGCCTCCTCCGCCTTGCCCTTGCCGACGGCGTGGCCCACGCCCATGTGGGCGAAGCCGGCGTCCTTCATGATGGTGGTGACATCGGCGAAGTCAAGGTTGATGAAGCCGGTGTTCTTGATGAGGTCGGAGATGCTGGTGACGGCCTGGCGCAGCACGTCGTCGGCGATCTCGAAGGCGTTGGCCAGCGTGACCTTCTGGTCGG
>CALWYN010000153.1 GCA_944385755.1 uncultured Oscillospiraceae bacterium | reverse complement strand
ATGAGCTCATATCCCGCTCCGGGGACAGTTTGACCTTCCGGCTGGACTGGAGCGCGGACCGGGAACGCTGGCCGTGGAGCTTTTCCCTCGAGACGAGGCACTCCGTCTCGGGGAGGGTGCTGACATGCGAGTGCAGCGCCGTGAATACCTCCGGGACGCCGATGCCGGCGCAGCTGGGCTTCCATCCGGGCTTCCGCTGCCCCATAACTCCCGGCCTGACGGCGCAGGACTGCTTCGTGCGCTTTGAAAAGCCGGAGGCCCCGGGCGGGACGGACATATTCCCCCTGCCCCCCGAGGTGTTCGACAACGACAGCATATGCTTTGAGCGCCCGGAGAGCGTGTGGTTCAGGCTGGAGGAGAGGGGCACAGGGCGGTACATACAGGTGGACACGGCGGGCTTCCCCTTCGTGCTGCTGTGGAGCCAGCCCGGCATCCCGGGCTTTGTCTGCATAGAGCCCTGGCTGGGCTACCCCGGGCCGGGGCACGACCTCTCGAAGCGCCCGGGGGCACGGCTGCTGGGCCCCGGAGAGAGCATCTCGGCCACACTCAAGGTGACGTTCGAGGTCTGAGGCCGGAAAAATGCCGCGGGAGCATTCCCGCGGCATTTTGTTTTCCGGCGGACGGGGCTAATACATGGTGAACCGGGCCGGCTTGGGCCGGTACCGTACGCCCGAGACGAGGCCCATGGCCATGAAATTGGCGAGGACGGAGGAGCCGCCGTAGCTGAAGAACGGCAACGTGATGCCGACGACGGGGGCGATGCCTATGCACATGCCAACGTTCAGGAAGGTCTGGAAAACGATCGTCCCCGCCACGCCCATGCAGACGAGGGTGCTCAGCAGGTCCTTGGAGTTGAGCCCCACGGAGATGCAGCGTATGGCGATGAGTATTAGGAGCAGCAGGCAGAGGCAGGCCCCTATCATGCCCAGCTCCTCGCCTATGACGGCGAAGATGAAGTCCGTGTGCTTGGCTGGGAGGGCGGAGGACTGGGTCTGCGTCCCCTCGCCGAGGCCCGTGCCCGTGAGCTGCCCGGAGGCCAGGGCTATCTGGGCCTGATGCGGCTGCCAGTTGATGCCAGTGTTGTCGGGGTCTATCGAGGAGTCGTACGGGGCCATGATGCGCTGGCGCTGGTAATCGCTGAGGAACTGTGTCCAGAGCAGCGGCACCGCCGCGGCGAGGGCCGCGAGGCCGAGGATGAACCAGTAGATTTTCAGCCCAGCCATAAAGAGCAGGAGGGCGAAGATGAAGAAGTAGACCAGCGCGCTGCCGAGGTCGTCGGCCGTGACGATTATCGCGCCGAAAATCAGCAGGAAGTGGCCGGCTATCTGGGCCACGGACATGAAGGAGTTCAGGTCCTTGTAGGTCTTGAGGTAGCTTATCTGCTTGGCGAGCACCACGATGAAGGCCAACTTGATGAACTCGGTGGGCTGTATGCCTATGCCGGCGAAGCGCAGCCAGCCGTTGTTTCCGGTGGTCGCATCGCCCTCGCCGAAGAATATGAGCGCCACCAGTAGCGCGGCGCTGAGGGCGTAGAGCCACTTCCACTGGCTGGCGAAGATGTCCACGTCTATGACAGTCATGACGACGTACATGATTATGCCGATTATTATCGCGAGCAGCTGGATTATGACGTACTGGGCGGAACCGCCCTCGTAGGTCTGGGTGGCGCTGGCTATAACAATGAGGCCGTACAGCGAACTGAGCACGCTCAGCGCAAGCAGCAGCTTGTCCGCGCGGCGGAAGAAGTTCCGCACCTGCGGCAGCAATCGCTTCAAATCTGGCACCTCACTTTCAGAATCCCGGGTTGCAGGGCATCGGACGCCGCGCGCCGCGGCGAGGAAAATGCCGAAACTTTTTGGGTCAAAGGATTATATCACATTTTTTCGCTTTACGCAACGGCGGAGGTGGTGTATTATATGGGGAGAAGTGAGCGGAGGTCGCTATGAGGGAGATAATCACGAAAAATGAACGGGAGACGGAGGAGGCAGGGGCGGCGCTGGCCAGGGAGCTGCCCGACGGCGCGGTGGTCGCCATGTACGGCGAGCTGGGCGCGGGTAAGACGGCCTTCGTGCGCGGCATGGCCGCCGGAATGGGCATTGACTGCCGCGTCTCCAGTCCCACATTTACAATCGTAAACGAGTACGAGGGCGAGCGCACGCTCATACATTTCGATATGTACAGGCTCGGCTCGGCGGACGAGCTCTGGGGCATAGGCTGGGACGACTACCTCGCGCGCGGCGCGGTCTGCGCCGTGGAGTGGAGCGAGAACGTGGAGGAGGCCTTTACCGGCGAGGAGATAACGGTCCGCTTTGAAAAACTGGGCGGCAATGAGCGCCGCATAACGATAGGAGGCCCGGAATGCTGATACTGGGGATAGAGTCCTCCGCCAGGGCGGCCTCCGCCGCGCTCTGCCGCGGCGGGGAGCTGCTCGGGCAGTATTTTCAGTGCGCGGGGCTGACCCACAGCCGCACGCTGCTGCCGATGGCGGAGGAGCTGCTGCGCGATACGGGCACCGCCCTCCATGACATAGACGCCGTGGCGGTGGCGGTGGGGCCCGGGTCCTTCACGGGCGTGCGCATAGGCGTCGCGGCGGTGAAGGGGCTGTGCTGGGGCGCGCAGATACCGGCGATAGGCGTCTCGACACTGGAGGCCATGGCCTGGCACGGCCTGGCGGCGGCCCCGGGCGAGGTGGTCTGCTGCTGCATGGACGCGCGC
>CALWYN010000152.1 GCA_944385755.1 uncultured Oscillospiraceae bacterium | reverse complement strand
CGCTCTTGGGGGCGGCGGGTTCGGCCTTGGCGGGCTTTTTGTACCTGTCGCGTATTACCTCCACGCGTATGAACTTGTCACAGGCCTGGACGAAGGCCTTGGGCGTCTTTTCCTCGCCTATCCCGAGGACGTACATCCCGCTCTCGCGCAGGCGTATGGCCAGCGGGGTGAAGTCGCTGTCCGAACTCACGAGCACGAAGCCGTCGGTCTTGCCCGTGTAGAGTATGTCCATGGCGTCTATTATCATGGCCGAGTCCGTGGCGTTCTTGCCCGAGGTGTAGGCGAACTGCTGTTTGGGCGTCACGGCGTTCTCAAGCAGGGTGTTTTTCCAGCTGGTCAGGCCGTGGCTGGCCCAGTCGCCGTATATACGCTTTATCATGGGCGTGCCGTAGATGGCTATCTCCTCCATGATGCTCTTCAGACAGTCCCTGGGGGCGTTGTCGCCGTCTATCAGCACGGCGAGGCGCAGGTTTTCAATCGGCATTACATCACGTCTTTCAATAGTATAACTTATCCATTTCGGGATTATAACACATCTGCCGGCGGCGCGCCAGCCCCTTTTATCAACATTTGCACAGCTTAGTCAACAGCGGCCGCGCGAGAGCCGTCGAATACGGGCGCGTCTCCGGACGAAAAGGGCCGAGTTCATCATTTTCTTCTTGAAAGACGCGGCGCGTTGAGTTATAATGCTATGGCTATACCCAAAGGCAGATATCAATATGTAAAGGATGAGGCAGCCATGAGCGCATCACAGGACAAGAAAAGGCGCCAGAGCGAGCGCGCGGAGGGCGTCGACAAGCGCAGCCTGGCCGAGCGCGAGGCCGCGCAGAAGGCGAAGAAGGAGCGGCGGACCTGGACGATAATCGGCATCGTTATCGCGGTCCTCGCCGTCATTATAATACTTCTCAACACCAACCTCCTGTACACGGGCACCACGGCCGTGACGATAGGGGACGACGAGTACACCAACGCCGAGTTCCAGTACTATTACTATTCGGCGCTCAGCAACTTTGAGTACAACTACGGCTCCTACCTGAGCTTCTTCTTCGACACCAGCGTCCCGCTGGACGACCAGGAGTTCGACGAGAGCATGGCCAGTTCCTTCGGACTGAGCATACCCGAGTCCATCTCGGGCGCGGAGGGGCTCACCTGGCAGGACTATTTCAGCGCCCTGGCGCTTGACAACATGCAGGAGGTCACCGCGCTCTACAACGCCGCCGTAGCGGAGGGCTACACCCTCAGCGAGGAGGACGCCGCCACCATCGATGAGACCATCGCCTCCTTCGAGACCACGGCCTCCACAAACGGCTGGCGCGACGGCGACGCCTACGCCAGCGTGGTCTACGGCAAGGGCGTGGACCTCGACACCGTCCGCGAGCAGATGGAGCGCGCGACCATAGCCGGAAACTACTCCCAGGATGTATTCGACTCCTTTGAGTACACCCCCGAGGAGCTCTCCGAGTACTACGCGGAGTACAGGGACGTGTTTGACACCTTTGACTTCGCCTACTACCTCGTCTCCGCCGACACGGTTGAGACCACCGAGACCGTGGTGGACGAGGAGACCGGCGAGGAGACCGAGGAGACCACCGAGGCCGTGACCGACGAGACCATGGCGGAGGCCATGCAGACGGCCGAGGACATCCTGACGGCCTATGAGAGCGGCACCGAGGCCGCCGCGCTCAGCTTTGCCGAGGCCATAACTGAGGTGCTGGGCGACGAGGCCGGAGAGCCCAGCGAGTACCCGCTCGCCCAGGGCTACTATGTCAGCATGTACATGAACGACAACATAGCCGACTGGGTGCTCGACAGCGCGAGGGAGAGCGGCGACACCACCGTCATCGAGAACGAGGGCACCGGCTACTACGTCGTGGTGTTCAACGGACGAAGCGACAACAATGTGGAGACCGTCTCCTTCCGCCACATCCTGATAGAGGCCGTGGACGAGGACGAGGACGGCGAGTACAGCGAGGAGGAGCTCTCCGCCGCGCTCGACGAGCTGGAGGGCATCTATGAGGAGTGGCAGAACGGCGAGGCCACCGAGGAGAGCTTCTATGAGCTCCAGCAGGAGTATTCCGACGACGTGAACTCCAGCACCGGCCAGCTTTACGGCGACGAGAACGGGGTCTACACCCATATCCTCGAGGGCTCCATGGTGGAAGAGCTGGACGAGTTCATCTTTGACCCCGCGCGCGAGTATGGGGACACCGCGATAGTCCACGGCGAGAGCTCGAGCTACAACGGCTACCACCTCGTCTACTTCGTGTGCGTGGACGACGAGCCCTACTGCGACTACCTGGCCGACGTGGGTGTCTCCGGCACAGAGGCGGAAGGCCTCAGGAACATCGACTACAGCGCCTGGCACGACGAGCTCCTGTCCGGCTACACCGTCAGTGTGAACAGCTTCATCAACTGGTTTGCAAAACTCTGAGGCGAGGGGGCGAAAGCCCCCCGCCTTTTTCACACGGCCGCTGCGCCGCGCGCACGCGGGCGGTCCCCTGTCACATTTAAAGTTTACAGAGCGCCGCACACCCGAAGGAGGTCAGCATGTCCGATATTTTCCTGCGCACCGAGATGCTGCTGGGCCGGCAGGCCATGGACAGGCTCGCCCGCTCGCACGTGGCCGTTTTCGGCCTGGGCGGGGTGGGGTCCTGGTGCGCCGAGGCGCTGGCCCGCTCCGGCGTGGGCGCGCTCACCCTCGTGGACGAGGACAGCGTGGCGGAGAGCAACCTGAACCGCCAGGTGGAGGCCCTCACCTCCACTCTGGGCCTGCCCAAGGCGGAAACAATGGCCCGGCGGGTGTCCGGCATCTCGCCGCTCTGCCGGGTGACGGCCCGCGCGGAGCGGTACGAGGCCGCGCGCCGCTCGGAGTTCTTCCCGGCGGACTGGGACTACGTGGCCGACTGCATAGACCTGGTCGCCTGCAAGCTGGGCCTGATAGAGGCCGCGCTCGGCGGCGGTATACCCATCATCTCCGCTCTGGGCACCGGCAACAAGCTGGACGCCTCCCGGCTGCGCATAGCCGATATCTATGACACGGATGTCTGCCCGCTGGCCAGGGTCATGCGCCGTGAGCTGCGGCGCAGGGGCGTGGAGGCGCTGACGGTGGTCTACAGCGACGAGCCGCCGCTCAGCCCCGACCAGCCGGAGGCCCCGCCGCCGGGGCGCCGGAGCGTGCCGGGCTCGGCGGTCTGGGTCCCGGCCGCCGCGGGGCTGCTCATGGCCCAGCACATAGTTTTGAAGATAGCGGGGGGATGTGAGAGATGAGGAGGGCCGTATTGTTCCTGCTGGCCGCGGCGCTGCTGCTCAGCGCCTGCTCGGCCGCGCTCGGGGACGTGACGCCCGCGGCGCCGGAGGCATCCCCCTCCGCCTCCGCGGACCCCTGGGCGGAGGAGCGCGAGAGGGCCCGGGAGGACATGGCGGGGCCCGTGAGCGAGGCGCTGCGGGTGCTGGCCGCCTCCCCCCGGGACGACCTGGGGACGGAGACCGCGCCGTTTGACCCCGACGACGCCTGGGACGGCGCAGAGGGGCTGACGGAGGGGCAGAGGGCCTATCTGGAGGCTGCGGCGGACTACATAGTTGAGAACATGCCCTCCGAGGCCTCGGCCTATGACAAGTACAGGTATCTGGCCTATGTGCTCTGCCTGTGTGCCTCCTACGACTACGAGGTGAGGGAGGACAACCTGAGCGAGACGCCCTACGGGGCCCTGGCCGAGGGCCGGGCGGTCTGCTTCGGCTATGTCTACACCATGCAGTACCTCTGCGAGAGGGCGGATCTGTACTGCGAGGCGATAGAGGGTGTCGCCACCTGGAACGGCGAGGACCACGGCTGGAACCTGGCCATGCTGCCGGAGGGCAGCTACTATATGGACATAACCTGGTGCGACCAGTACGGGAGAATCGGGAGCCGGGGCTGGGCGGAGATGTTCATGGTCACCGAGGCCCGAATGGAACTGGACCACGGGGACTGGACCGGCGGCCCGGCCACCGGGGAGGAGGAATACTGGCAGTGAATACGGCCGTACTGGAGACGCCCAGGCTGGTCCTGCGGCGGCTGGAAACCGGGGACTTTGACAACCTCTGCCTGATACTGCAGGACGCGGAGGCGATGTACGCGTATGAGCACGCCTTCTCCGACGCAGAGGTCCGGCAGTGGCTGGATAAGCAGCTCGCGAATTACGCGCGTTACGGCTTCGGCCTCTGGGCCGTGGAGCTGAAGGGGAGCGGGGAGTTCGCCGGGCAGTGCGGGCTGACAATGCAGGGCACCCCGGAGGGGGAGCGGCTGGAGGTTGGCTACCTCTTCCGCCGCTCGCACTGGCACAGGGGCTACGCCACCGAGGCCGCCGCGGCCTGCATGGACTACGCCTTCGGCGTCCTCGGCGCGGAGGAGGTCTGCTCCATAATACGCGAGAACAACCTGCCCTCGCGCGCCGTGGCGGAGCGCAACGGCCTGGAGCCGGCCGGGAGGTTTATAAAGCACTATTATGGGGTGGAAATGCCGCATATTGTGTATGTAAAGCGGAGAAAGTTTTGAATTTTCGGCCCTTCCCCTTGACAAGGCGGGGGGCCGATACTATAATACTCCTGTAAATGAATAGACCAACTGTTAAGACGTGTGAGCAATGGCGCTCACCGATACCCAAAGGGCCCCTGCGAGCCCTCTTTTGGCATCGGGAGCGTCTTTTTTGTTTTTGAAGGGGGGCGGCCGATGTACACCTACGACGATGTCAGGCTTCTGGTTGAGGAGATACGCCTCATGAACCGCGCCAAGCTCATCCTGATAAAAATGCGGGGCATGACGGAGGCCGACGCGCACCGCTTCATAATCAAGACGGCCATGGACCGCTGTGTGAAAAAACGCACGGTGGCCGAGGAGATCATCAGATACCACGAGGAGCATGAGGACCATGAACAGGGATGAAAAGGTACTAATTATCGACTTCGGTGGGCAGTACAAGGAGCTGATAGCCCGGCGCGTGCGCGAATGCGGCGTATTGTCGCTGATAGTGCCGAACACGAAAACGGCGGAGGAGATAGCGGCGATGGAGCCCATAGGGCTGATATTCACCGGCGGGCCGGAGAGCGCCTATGCCCCCGGCGCGCCCCGCTGCGACAGCGCGCTGCTCTCTCTGGGCGTGCCCGTGCTGGGCATCTGCTACGGGATGCAGCTCATGTGCCACATGTTCGGCGGCGAGGTCTCGCCCTGCGAGAGCAGCGAATACGGCGCCATACCGGCCCGGCTGGACGAGAGCGCGCTGTTTTCCGGCTGCTCCGGCGAGAGCGCCGTGCTCATGAGCCACACCGACCGGGTGACCAGGCCGCCGGAGGGCTTTGAGGTCACGGCGGCGACCGAGCTCTGCCCCGTCGCCGCCATGGAGGATGCGCGGCGCGGGCTCTACGCCGTGCAGTTCCACCCGGAGACGGAGCGCACGGAGCGCGGGAGGGATATAATACACAACTTCCTCTACGGCATCTGCCACGCCCGGGGCGGCTATGACATGGCCGGCTACCTCTCCGAGCAGAAGGAGCTCATCAGGCAGCGCGTGGGCGAGGGCAGCGTGCTTTTGGGGCTGTCCGGAGGGGTGGACTCCTCCGTGGCGGCGGCGCTGCTCAGCGAGGCGGTGCCCGGCAGGCTCACCTGTATCTATATAGACCACGGCTTCATGCGCAAGAACGAGACAGAGGAGATAAAGGCCGCGTTCTCAAAGCGCAAGCTCAAGCTCATCTGTGTGGACGCGCGCGAGCGGTTTCTGCGCCGCATAGCCGGCGTCACCGACCCGGAGCGCAAGCGCAAGCTGATAGGCGAGGAGTTCGTGCGCACGTTCGAGGACGCCGCCAGGAGCTGCGGCTCGCCGGAATTCCTGGCCCAGGGCACCATCTATCCCGACATAGTGGAGTCCGGCACCCACTCGGCCGTCATCAAGAGCCACCACAACGTGGGCGGGCTGCCCGCGGACATGGGCTTCAAGGGCGTCATTGAGCCCCTCTCCGGGCTGTTCAAGGACGAGGTGCGCAAGCTGGGCCTGCTGCTGGGCCTGCCGCGCAAACTGGTGTTCCGCCAGCCCTTCCCGGGGCCGGGCCTGGCCATACGCATAATAGGCGAGGTGACGGAGAAGAAGCTGGACATACTGCGGGAGGCGGACGCGATAGTCAGGGAGGAGATAGGCGCCTCACGCGCGCGTGCCGACCAGTATTTCGCCGTGCTGACGAACACCCGCAGCGTGGGCGTCATGGGCGACGCGCGGACCTATGACTACGCGCTGGCCGTGAGGGCCGTGGAGACCAACGACTTCATGACCGGGGAGTTCGCGCATCTGCCCTATGCCCTGCTCGCGCGCATCTCCTCCCGGATAACCAACGAAGTGAGGGGGATAAACCGCGTGGTGTACGACATCACGGGGAAGCCCCCCGCGACCATAGAATGGGAGTGAAGCAGATGCCGTCGGGTCTGGTTTATATTCTGACAAATCCCTGCCTGGACGGCTGGGTGAAGATAGGCATGACGGAGAGGGACGACATAGAGCGCCGCCTCCAGGAGCTGAACGCCCCGGCCAATATCCCGCTCTCCTACCGCTGCTACGCCACGTACGAGGTGGAGGAGCCGCGCGAGGTTGAGCGGCGCATACACAGCATAATCGACAGGGTGGACGGGACGCTGCACGCCCGCGAGGCGCTGGAAAACGGGCGGATAAGGGAGAGGGAGTTCTTCAGGCTGTCCCCTGAGGCGGCCTATGGCATACTCCGCGACATAGCCGAGCTGAGGGGCGACGCCGACAGGCTTCGCCTGCATGCGCCGACCGCCGCACAGGCGCGCGAGGAGGAGCTGTCCGGCTACAGGCAGCGGCGGCTGAACAACTCGTTCGGGCTGCTGGGCATAGAGCCGGGGGAGGAGATCGTCTTCCTGTACGACGAGGATCTCACGGCGCGCGTGGCCAACCGGAAAAACAGGGTGGAATTCGAGGGACAGGTCTACTCCGTCACGGGACTCGCGTCCAGGCTGCTGAGGGAGAGATGCGGCTGGGCCGAGAACGCGAGCCTGAACGGCTGGAGGTATTTTACCAGGGACGGCCTCACGCTGAGCGAGCTGAGGAGGCAG
Source organism: uncultured Oscillospiraceae bacterium (assembly GCA_944385755.1). Lineage (GTDB taxonomy): Bacteria > Bacillota > Clostridia > Oscillospirales > Oscillospiraceae > Scatomorpha. Next base: position 10,140 of record CALWYN010000152.1, on the reverse strand, counting down.
ATAGAGGACGAGGGCGAGTGAGCCCGGGCTGAGAGGGGAGAAGGGATGAGGCTGCTGCTGGTGAGGCATGGCGAGACGGACTGGAACGCGGCGGGCAGGATACAGGGCAGCACGGACACGGCGCTGAACGCGCGCGGCAGGGCGCAGGCCGCGGAGCTGGCCGAAAGGCTGCGCGCGGCCGGGCCGGCGGAGGCGCTGTACACCAGCCCGATGCTGCGCGCCAGGGAGACCGCGGAGATAATCGGCGCTGCGCTGGGCCTCGTGCCACAGCCCATGGAGGAGCTGAGGGAGCTGTCCTTCGGCGCCTGGGAGGGCTGCTCCTGGGAGGAGATACAGCGCCGCTGGCCGGGCGACTTCGCCTGGTGCGAGACCGACAGGTTCAACCGGGCGCCGCCCGGCGGGGAGAGCTACGCGCAGCTCGCGCGGCGAGTGCTGCCGGCGGTGGAGGACATACGCCGGAGGCCGGGAGGCACGGCGATAGCCGTCTGCCACAGCGCGGTGATAAGGACGGTGCTCTGCGCCCTGAACGGCCTGACAATAGGCGAGGGCTACGCGCAGCTGAAGATAAAAAACGGCTCCATAACGGAGCTGTCTGACCTCGGCGCGGCCGGGGAAGAAAGGGGAGCGGACTGAGATGCCGAAATATATCTTTGTCACGGGAGGCGTGGTCTCCGGACTCGGAAAGGGGATCACGGCGGCCTCGCTGGGTCGGCTGCTGAAGGCCAGGGGGCTGAAGGTGGCCGCGCAGAAGCTGGACCCGTACATAAACGTGGACCCGGGGACGATGAGCCCCTATCAGCACGGCGAGGTGTACGTCACCGAGGACGGGGCCGAGACCGACCTGGACCTCGGGCACTACGAGAGGTTCATAGACGAGGACCTGAACCGCTTCTCCAACCTCACCACGGGCCGGGTTTACTGGAACGTGCTCAACAAGGAGCGCCGCGGCGAGTATCTGGGCAGCACGGTGCAGATAATCCCGCACATAACGAACGAGATAAAGGAATTCATATACGGTGTGGGGCGCCAGACCGGCGCCGACGTCGTCATAACGGAGATAGGCGGCACTGTGGGAGACATGGAGTCCCAGCCCTTCCTGGAGGCCATACGGCAGGTGGGCCAGGAGCGCGGCAGGGACAACGCGCTCTACATCCACGTCACGCTCGTGCCCTATCTGAAGGCCTCCGGCGAGCACAAGACGAAGCCCACGCAGCACTCGGTGAAGGAACTGCAGGGCCTCGGCATCTCGCCGGATATCATTGTCCTGCGCTGTGACGAGCCGATAGCCGACAAGGGCGTGTTCTCCAAGATAGCCGGGTTCTGCAACGTGGAGCGCGACTGCGTCATAGAGAACGTCACCCTGCCCTTCCTCTATGAGGCGCCGCTCATGCTCGAGCGCGAGCACATCTCCTCCGTGGTCTGCCGCAAGCTGAAGATAGACGCCCCGGCGCCTGATCTGGGCGAGTGGACGGCCCTGGTGGAGCGGATAAAGGGCAGGAAAAAGCGCGTCGGCATAGCCCTGGTCGGCAAATACGTCCAGCTGCACGACGCCTACCTCTCCGTGGTGGAGGCGCTGAGCCACGCCGGATATGAGGAGGGCGCCTGCGTGGACATAAAGTGGGTGGACTCGGAGACGCTGACGGCGGAGAACGTCGACACTGTGCTCTCGCCGGTGGACGGCATCCTCGTGCCGGGAGGCTTCGGCAGCCGCGGCATAGAGGGCATGATACTCGCCGCCAGGTACGCCCGCGAGCACAAAAAGCCCTATCTGGGCCTGTGCCTCGGCATGCAGGTGGCAGTTATAGAGTACGCGCGCGGCGTCTGCGGCTGGGCGGACGCCAATTCGGGGGAATTCTTCCCCGAATCGCTGCACAAGGTGATAGACTTCATGCCCGGGCAGAGCGACGAGGTGAACAAGGGCGGGACCCTCCGCCTGGGCGCCTGGCCCTGCGTGATAGAGCCGGGCAGCGTACTGGAGAGCTGCTACGGCGCCAGGGAGATCTCCGAGCGGCACCGCCACCGCTACGAGCTGAACAACGACTTCCGCGGCGAACTGGTCGCGGCGGGCCTGCGGGTGTCCGGCGCCTCGCCGGACGGGCGCCTGGCGGAGGCCGTGGAGATACCGGGGCACCCATTCTATATCGGCGTGCAGTACCACCCGGAGTTCAAGAGCCGGCCGAACAGGCCGCATCCGCTGTTTCTCGGCCTGGTGAGGGCCGCGCTGGAGGATAAGGAGAGGAGAGGAAAAGAATGTGCGGAATAGTGGGTTTCACAGGGCAGGTACAGGCCGCGCCGATACTGCTCGAGGGCCTGAGGCGGCTGGAGTACCGCGGGTACGACTCCGCCGGGGTGGCCGTACAGCACGGAGGCGCCATCGAGATGGTCAAGGCCAGCGGCACGGTGGAGCGCCTGGCGGAAAAGACCGCGGGCGGGGCCTCCCTGCCGGGCGAGTGCGGCATAGCGCACACGCGCTGGGCCACGCACGGCGCGCCGACGGACACGAACGCCCACCCGCATCTCTCCGGGGACGGGCGCTTCGCGGTGGTGCACAACGGCATAATCGAGAACTACGCCGCCCTGCGCGCGGAGCTGCTCTCGGAGGGCTATGCCTTCGCGAGCGAGACGGACACGGAGGTCGTGGCCCACCTGCTGGAGCACTACTACGACGGCAATCTGAAGCGGGCCGTCATGCGCACGGCGGCGCGGCTGGAGGGCAGCTATGTCCTCGGAGTCCTCTGCGCCGACGAGCCGGGGAGGCTCTTCTGCGTCAAGGAGGCCGGGCCGCTCATACTGGGCCTCGGAGTGGGGGAGAATTACTTCGCCAGCGACGTGACGGCCCTGGTGGGCCGGACGAAGAACGTCATATACCTCGAGGACGGCGAGATGGCCGAGCTCACCCCGGAGAACATCTCCGTCTACGACCGCACGGGGCGGGAGATAAGCAAGAGCGTGTCGCACGTCGTCTGGGACATCGAGGCCGCCGAAAAGGGCGGGTACGAGCACTTCATGATGAAGGAGATCATGGAGCAGCCCAGGGCCGTGAAGAGCACGATAGAGCCCCGGCTGAGGAACGGGCGCATAGAGCTCGAGGGCTTTGAGCTCACGGCGGAGGAGTTCTCCCGCTTCAGCCGCATAGTCATAACCGCCTGCGGCAGCGCCTACCACGCCGGCATGGTGGGCAAATACGTCATAGAGTCGCTCTGCCGTGTCCCCGTGGAGACCGACCTGGCCAGCGAGCTGCGCTACCGCGACCCTATAGTGGGGCCGGATACTCTGCTTATCGTCGTCTCCCAGAGCGGAGAGACGGCGGACACGATAGCCGCCCTGCGCGAGTGCAAGGCCCGGGGGGCCTATGTCCTGGCCATAGTGAACGTCGTGGGCAGCACCATAGCGCGGCTGGCGGACAGCGTGCTCTACACCCACGCCGGGCCGGAGATAGCCGTCGCCACGACAAAGGGCTATACCACCCAGCTCGCCGCGCTGTATCTCTTCGCGGTCTGGGCGGCGGAAAAGCTGGGCAGGATAGACGATGCGCGGTATAATGAGCTCATAGCCGAGCTGGACGCCCTCCCCGCGCGGGTGCAGCGCGCCATAGATCTTAACCTGCACGTCCAGTACCTGGCGGAGCGGTGGCATGAACAGAGGGCCATGTTCTTCATAGGCCGGAACATCGACTACGCCGCCGCGCTCGAGGGCAGCCTGAAGCTGAAGGAGATAAGCTACATCCACTCGGAGGCCTACGCCGCGGGAGAGCTCAAGCACGGCACGATCGCGCTCATCGACGAGAAGCGCCTGGTCGTGGCGCTCTGCTGCCAGACCGCGCTGTTCGACAAGATGGTGAGCAATATCCAGGAGGTCAAGGCCCGCGGGGCAAAGGTCCTGGGCCTGGCGCCGGAGGGCGACCGGAGGATCTTCGCCGAGGCGGACGACGTGCTCTTCGCGCCGCGCGGCGAGCCGCTCTTCGCCGCCGTGTCGGAGATGGTGCCGCTGCAGCTCTTTGCCTATTACGTGGCCAGGGAGAACGGCTGCGACATAGATAAACCCAGGAACCTGGCAAAATCAGTCACAGTGGAGTGAACGCAATTGAAAGACAGATATGAAAGCCCCCTCTGCTCGCGCTACGCCTCCGGGCGGATGCAGTACATCTTTTCGCCGGACTATAAATTCCTGACCTGGCACCGGCTCTGGCTGGCCCTCGCGGAAAACGAGATGGAGCTGGGGATGAACGTCACGCCGGAGCAGGTGGAGGAGCTGCGCGCGAACCTGGAGGTCATCGACTACGAGGCCGCGGAGAAATACGAGCGCGAGCTGCGGCACGACGTGATGGCCCATATCAGGGCCTGGGGCGACCACTGCCCGGCGGCGCGCGGCATAATCCACCTCGGTGCCACGAGCTGCTTTGTGGACGACAACGGCGATTTGATAGCCTACCGCGACGCCCTGCGCCAGGTCCGCTCGCTGCTGCTGAATGCCGTGGCGGCCCTGGCCGACTTCGCGGAGAGGTGGAAGGACACGCCGGTCCTGGCCTACACCCACTATCAGGCGGCGCAGCCCACCACTGTGGGCAAGCGGGCCAGCATGTGGCTGCAGGACCTGCTCTTCGACCTCGAGAGGCTGGACTTCGAGCTGGACCGGCTGCCGTTCTACGGCTGCAAGGGCGCCACGGGGACCGGGGCCAGCTTCCTCGCGCTGTTCGGAGGGGACGAGGAGAGGGCCATGGAGCTCGAGCGGCGCATAGCGCGCGACATGGGCTTCGAGCGCGTGCTCCCCATAACCGGGCAGACCTACACGAGGAAGATAGACTCCTTCCTGCTCAACGTCCTCTCCGGCATAGCGCAGAGCGCGGCCAAGATGGCCACGGACCTCAGGCTGATGTCGCACGAGAAGGAGTTTGACGAGCCCTTCACCAGCTCGCAGGTCGGCTCGAGCGCCATGGCGTACAAGCGCAACCCCATGCGCTGTGAGCGCATATGCTCCCTGGCGCGCTATGTGGTGGCCGACGCCCTCAACCCCGCCATGACCGCCTCCACCCAGTGGCTGGAGCGCACGCTGGACGACTCCGCGAACCGGAGGATATCCCTGCCGGAGGCCTTCCTGGCCGTGGACGCCATACTCAGCCTGGTGATAAACGTCATCGACGGCTGCACGGTGTATCCCGCGATAATGGAGAGGCACCTGCGCGAGGAGCTGCCGTTCCTGGCAACCGAGAACATACTCATGCGCGCCGTCTCCCTCGGCGGGGACAGGCAGGAGCTGCACGAGGCCATCCGTGAGTACTCTGTGGAGACGGCGAGGCGCATGAAGGAGACGGGCTGCGCCAACGACCTGGAGGAGAAGCTGCTCGCCGACAGCCGGTTCAGACTGAGCCGCGCAGAGCTGGAGGATCTGCTGGATATCAGGAAATTCGTGGGCATGGCCCCGCGCCAGACGGAGGACTTCCTCCGCGGCGCGGTGAGGCCCGTGCTGGAGGCCAACGCCTCGAGCATAGGCAGCGACGAGAGGAGCGAGATAAAATGCTGACAGCGATTGTGGGAGTCAACTGGGGCGACGAGGGCAAGGGCCGCATGGTGGACCTGCTGAGCGACGGCGTGGACATAGTGGCGCGCTATCAGGGCGGCAACAATGCCGGGCACACGGTTGTGAACGAGCGCGGCAAGTTCATACTGAACCTCCTGCCCTCGGGCATACTGCGGGAGAACACGGCGAACGTCATGGGCCCCGGCATGGTGATAGACATAGAGCACCTGAGGCACGAGATGGAGAACCTGGCCGGCAGGGGGATAGCCATAGGCCCGGAGCACCTGGTAATAAGCGACAGGGCGACCATCTGCATGCCCTATCACCGGGAGTTGGACGGCCTGGAGGAGGACAGGCTCGCCGACAAGAAATTCGGCTCCACCCGCCGCGGTATAGCGCCGGTGTATGCCGACAAATACATGAAAAAGGCCCTGCGCATGGGCGACTTGCTGCACACCGACGGACTGAAGGAGAGGCTCCGGGACATAGTCGAGTGGAAGAACATCACCCTGAAGGGCTATGGGCACAGCGCGGACGCCGATGCGGTATACGACTGGCTGATGTCCAACGGCGAGGGCCTGCAGCCCTATATAAAGGACGCCTCCGAGTATCTGAACCGGGCCATAGACAGCGGCCTGAGCGTCATGTTCGAGGCGCAGCTGGGCGCGCTCCGGGACATAGACTACGGCATATACCCCTACACCAGCTCGTCGAATACCCTGGCGGCCTACGCGCCCATAGGGGCGGGCGTGCCGGGCCGGAGGCTGGACAGGGTCATAGGCATAATGAAGGCCTACTCCTCCTGTGTGGGCGAGGGGCCCTTCACCTGCGAGTTCCACGGCGAGGAGGCCGACAGGCTGCGCGAGGCCGGCGGGGAGTACGGCGCGGCCACCGGCCGTCCGCGGCGCGTGGGGGGCTTTGACGTCGTGGCCTCGCGCTACGGCGTGCGAGTGCAGGGGGCCACGGACATAGCCCTGACCAAACTGGACGTGCTCGCCGCCCTGCCGGAGATACCCGTCTGCACAGCCTACGAGGTGGACGGGGAGAGGACCGCCCGCTTCCCCAGCGGCGGCGCCCTGGAGAGGGCGAAGCCCGTCTATGAGTACCTCCCCGGTTTCCAGGGGGCGGACATCTCCGGCTGCCGGCGCTTTGCCGACCTGCCGTCGGCCGCGCAGAGGTATGTCCGGTATGTCGAGGAGGCCGTCTCCTGCCGGATAAGCTATATCTCCGTGGGCGCGGAGAGGGAGGAGTACATCAGGCTATGAGATTCGTGCTCGCAATAATCTGCTGCAAGCTCATACGCCTGGCACTGCGCGTCCTCGGCCGCGGGGGGACCGCCCTGCCGGGCAAGGTGGCGCTGCGCATCTGCCCGGATATGCTCAGCCGGCTGGCCCGGGGTGTGCGCGTCGCCGTGGTGACGGGCACGAACGGCAAGACGACCACCTGCCGCATGCTGGAGAAGATGCTCCGCGACGCGGGCATGGACTGCTTCGCCAACCGCTCCGGCTCAAACCTGGAGCGGGGCATCACGGCGGATTTTGTCTCCAACGCCAATATATTCGGGCGCCCCAAGCGCCGCCTGGCGGTGATAGAGTGCGACGAGGCGGCATTCCGCCGCGTCTGCGGCGAGCTCTCGCCCCGGGTCTGCGTGGTGACGAACGTGTTCCGCGACCAGCTCGACCGCTACGGAGAGGTGACGCATACGCTGGGGGCGATACGCGAGGGGCTCGACCGCGCGGCACACGCCACCGTCTGCCTGAACGCCGACTGCTCGCTGACCGCCTCCCTGGCCGCCGACGCGCCGGACCGGGTGCGTTTCTTCGGGGTGGACACGGCCCTCGGCGCGGCCCCGGCCGTCTCCGACGCGCCCAGGTGCATCGTCTGCGGCGCTCAGTATGAGTACGACTACCACACCTTCGCCCATCTGGGCGGCTTCCGCTGCCCCAAATGCGGCTACAGCCGCACGGAGCCGGACGTGGCCGTCATCTCCGTCAGCGCGCTGAACCCGGACGGCAGCGCCGCCGTGCTGCGCATAGACGGGGAGGTCTATGACGCCGCGGTGGGCCTTCCGGGCGGATACAACCTCTACAATGCCGCCGCCGCCATAGCGGCCGCGACGGCCCTGGGCGTCCCGGCCGGGGACGCCGTGCGCTCCCTGGCCCGACTGGAGAGCGGCTTCGGGCGCATGGAGCGGTTCGAGATAGGCCCATCCAGGATAACCATGGTCCTGGTCAAGAACCCGGCCGGCTGCGACAGGGCGATAGACTATCTGCGCAGCATACCCGGGGACTGCACGGCGGTGTTCTGCCTGAACGACAACCTGGCCGACGGCACGGACGTCTCCTGGATATGGGACGCCGGCTTTGAGCGCCTCTTCGAGGGGGAGGGCGGCGGCCGCCTGAGCCTGATAGTCTCCGGCGAGAGGGCGGACGACATGCGCCTCAGGCTCAAATATGCCGGCGCCGCCGAGGACAGCGTACGCGTCGTGCGCTCGGAGAGCGAGCTGGTTGAGGCCGTCACCACGGCGGGAGGGCAGGTCTGCATCCTGCCGACATACACGGCGATGCTGCCCCTGCGCGCCGCGCTGGCGGCGAAATGCGGCAGAAAGGAGTTCTGGAAATGAGGGAGCTGCGCATATTCCACCTCTATCCCGATGTGCTCAACCTCTACGGCGACCGGGGCAACGTCCTCTGCCTGAAGCGGCGGCTGGAGTGGCGCGGCCTGGGCTGCACGGTGACGGAGGTGCCGATGGGCGAGCGCGCCAGGCTCTCGGACGCGGACATCTGCTTCATAGGCGGCGGACAGGACTTCGAACAGGGTCTGCTGCTTGAGGACCTCCGATCCGGCCGCGCGGCGGACATAAAGGCCGCGGTGGAGGACGGCGCGGCCTTCCTCTGCGTCTGCGGGGGATACCAGCTGATGGGCCACTATTACGAGACGGCTTCCGGGGAACGCTGCCAGTTCATAGGCGCGCTGGACCTGGCCACCGTGGGGGCCGCCGAGAGGATGATTGGCAATTTCGCCTTTGAGACCGCGTTCGGCACGGTGGTGGGCTTTGAGAACCACAGCGGCCGCACCCGCCTGGGAGCGGGCGTCGAGCCATTGGGGCGCGTGCTGCGCGGGTACGGCAACAACGGCGAGGACGGCACCGAGGGGGCAAAATACAAGAATGTGTTCTGCACCTACAGCCACGGCCCCGTGCTGCCGAAAAACCCCGCCCTTGCCGACGCGGTCCTCTCCGCCGCGCTGGAGCGGAAATATGGCGACGCCTCGCTCGACCCGCTCGGGGACCTCTCCGAGCGCGAGGCCCATGAGAGCGTCCTGAAGAAAATCCTCGGCTGAGGGGATTGAATTTGCCGGGGCCCGGCAGCTCCACATACAGGGAAAGAATACGTCCCGGCGGGACTCTCCCGCCGGGACGTATTTTCTATTGCGGCAGCCTGTATCGCGGAAGAGCGCCTCCGCTCACTCCGCCAGGCCGAGGGGGATTATCGAGCAGTAGTCCTCCACGCTGCCGTGGTTTTTGAAGCACTCGAGGATCTGCCGCCCCACCGGGTGCAGCTCCTCGGTGTCGTAGACGGAGAGCTCCCTGGCAAAGAAGTTGTAGAGGATCTCCGCGCCCTTGTCGTAGCCCTCCTCGCCCAGGGCCTCCTGCGTCTCGGGGCGGAGGAACTTGGCGGAGATGCGCTGGCCGTCCACCTTCATCTCCTTCAGGGCGTAGCCCAGCAGGGGGCAGCGGGCGGGGGTGAGGCGGTCCATCTTCATGTTCACGCCGCCGCGGCGGGCCAGATATTCGCGGCTTATCCACTCCGCGGCGAAGCCGACGCGGAAATTGCCTATGTGCTGATTGGGTATCAGTACATAGCGCGTGTTGTTGCAGGCTATGATCTGTTCGAGCAGCAGGTTGGCCTGTGTGACGCGCTTGCCGGTGGCGAAGGGCCAGTAGGAGCCGACGCCCTCGCTGGCCAGCGGGGTGCCGCCCGTCACGCTGGGGTTTTTAAAGCCGCGCGGGGCCACCAGGCGCCACAGCCAGGCCAGCGCGGGCGGTACGATGTGCATTAGGCCCATTATGCCATAGGTCGGCCTGGCGGCGGTGGCCGGCGGCATTCGCACGCCGAAGGAGCGCACGTCCACCGCCACGGGCTCGTTCACCACGTTCTTTATCATGCGGCGGGGCACGATTATGCGCGGGTTGGGGCAGGGCTGGCCGTTCGAGTCCAGGCTGTGCTCCCAGGGGAGGCAGGTCGCCCTGGGCACGGCCTGCAGGTTCAGGAACATAAGGGGTTCTTTGGACTGTATGGCTATCTTCTCATACTGCGGGTCGCAGCCGTACTCCTTTATGCCGTCCACGCGGACGAACCAGCCGTCCTCGCCGTCGGTGAGGACGAGCTTGCCGGAGTTGTTCTGTATGCTGGGCGGGCACATGGCCATGTCGTCGGTGACGGGGTCTATGGTGCAGGTGTCGCTCATGCTTATGTACCGCTCCTCGCCCGTCTGCAGCTCCACGCCCAGTAGGACGCGGCCGTCGCCGGCGCGCATGACGTCCTGCAGCAGCTCGCTCTTGCCGCCGCCGCTGGCGCCCTCGTGCATCATGACCATCTCGTTCTCGTAAGGGGTGATGAT